>JAJRXF010000102.1 GCA_024276425.1 Actinomycetes bacterium
ATAGGCGGCCAGGTCTGTGGCTACCTCAAAGCAACGTTCCGTCGTTGCGGAGACCGTTGCGTGCTCAACCGCGTGCTCGGAGTAGGACGAGTTCGTCACCGTAGCAATCCTCAAAGTTCGGGGGAATGTTTCCGCAACGATAGGCATCTCAGACAGAATTGACCAGTAGGGAGCCTTGACCGTTCGTCTTTGGCTACAACTCCGACTCGGGCTTTGCTTGAAAGGCTCCAAGCTTTGAGCCGGTCAGGGCGATGAGCGCCATCCCTGCTAGGGGAACCAGGATACTGAACGCCGCGGCGGTGAAAGGAGCGAGGCTCGCTGCTCCAACCCCAATGATGCTCTGGGCCAGCAGTTCAAGGTAGAGCCAACGGCGGGCAGTTGGGTCAACCACACTTCCGGCCAAGAAAAAGGCTCCGCTGAGCTCAATTTGTTCGTACCGACTCCGTCCGAGCGCCACCAACAGGGCCAGGGCAAGCCCCACGATCCCAAGGAAGAAAAGGGCGACAAAAACTATGATCGAACCCGAACGGAGGCGATCACCACCAAGCAGGCTGGCCAAGGTCACAACAAACTGGGTCAAGGTGAGCCCTGCGCTGACCCGGACAAAGGCCGATTCGTCCAACCTCACCATTTCTGAACCGCCTCAAGAATCGCCCGATGCAACCGATTGGCCAGTACGTCGTAGTCGAAGTTCTCCACCACTCGACGCCGGGCCGCCTGTCCCAAGATCTGCCTCTCGGCTGGGCAGCGCAAAAGACGGGCCAACGCATCCTCGATTGCTGCTTGGTCCGCTGGATCAGTCACGACAAGACCGGTTTCGCCGTGGACGACAGCTTCCGTTGCGCCACCAGAGTCTCCGCCGACCTGGGGAATCCCACAGGCCGCTGCCTCCAGAAAGGCGATTCCGAAACCTTCCTGCTCTAGGCCACCCCAGCGGTCACGACACAACATGGCCATCAGATCGCCAGCCCCATAAAGGAGGGGGATCTCCGAATCATCAAGCCGGCCCAGGAGGCGAACTGGCGCTCTGGTTCTGGCAATTAGTCTCCTGAGCCGTGCCTCCTCTCGGCCCGAGCCCCCGATAAGGATCTCCAGGTTCGGGAACTCCTTGGCCAGATGTGCCCCGGCACGGATAAGCCGATCCATGCCCTTGCGAGGAACCAGACGGCTGACCGCGGCAATGACTACGGCGTTAGGGGCAATACCAAACTTTTCTCGCGCTTCAGCCCGCTGTTGTGGCCCCAGTGGGACGAAGCGATGGATATCGACACCTGGAGGAATCACGACGGAGGGCAACCGAAACCCGGCACAATTCTCCGCCTCCGCTAATGCGTACTGGCCAGCGGAAACCACCAGTGATGCATCGCGAAGCACCCGACCAAGGAGTTGCTTGCTACCAGGTGCACGGGCAGGAACCGTCACCTCTGCCCCATGAAGAATTACTCCATAGGGAATCCCCAACCAAGGGCCGATCGCACCAAGGGGCAACGCAGGGTCAAGGAGCACAAATTCTGCACCAATTTCCGAAACCAATCGGCGAATCCGGCGGGCGAGCCACGGATAGGGAAGCAAAAATGGCTCGGGAGAGCGCTCGATGGCAAAGGATTGGCGAGCATCAAAGGCGACCGACCCCGCGTGAGGGGTGCAGTAGACCGCTCCGGTTCCCTCTGGTAAGCGGCTCCACAACTCCCCGAGATAGTTCTGGATTCCCCCCACCTTGGGAGGGAAATCATTGGTGATGAGCAGGTGTTTGCGCACAATGATTATTCTGACCCAAATCGGCAGCGAACCGGCATGATCAGCTCGCGCTGAACGGAGGGATCGGCATCGTCGCGGACCGACTCCAGAAGAAACTCCAGACCAAGGCGTCTGCTCGCCCATACTGCGTGGGCGCGCAGAAGAGGATTTTGGTGAATCAGATACCGCCCCAATGTATCCACCACCGATTTGTCGTCTGGATCCGCGGTGTTGCCAAGAATCACCAGGGCAGTTCGACGAACCACCGCCGGGTCCCGCTTGGCGATATACCACCGACCCACCCGCTCCAGGAGTTGGGTGTCACTAACTGACAAAAGCCAAATGAGAGGGACCCACGGATCGATCGTTGAATCATTCATGGCTGCACCCACGCCAAGGCCATACTTCTTGTTCGGTGGGCACACATCTTGACAATCGTCGCATCCATACAGACGGTCGCCAACCGCCTCCCGGAACTCGGGGGGAATCTCGCCACCGGCCTGGACGAGCCAGGCGAGGCAACGCCGAGCGTCGACCACACCGGGTCCAACAATGGCATCTGTGGGACAGGCATCAAAACATTGCCGACATGACCCGCATTGGTCGGCGAGGGGTTGGGTGTTTGGAGGGAGTTCGGCGTTGGTGATTACCGAGCCGAGAACAAACCAGCTACCCGTTCCAGGCAGGAGCAGGTTGGCGTTCTTTCCATACCAGCCCAGACCAGCTCGATAGGCCACATTTCGATCGACCACAGAGTTGTCATCACAATAAACCCGCGCGCTGTAGCCAAGCTCACGGAGTTCGGTGGCAATCGAATCCAGACCACGGTGAAGATCACCGTAGTAGTCGCGCCAGGAGTAGCGGGCGACCCGACCAGATAGGAGACTTGGGGCTAACGCACCGAGGCCCCCATACCCGTAGGCTCCAGCAATAATCGATCGAGCACCGGACAAGGCCCGCCCAGGATCAGTGGAACGATCGGGATTGCGATAAGTAAAGTTCATGGTTCCCGCCAGGCCCTTGGCCTTTCGGTGGTGCAGTACCGTTCGGGACAGTTGCAGAACCTCAGCATGAGTAATCCCAATCGCCTCAAGTCCGGCGGATCGACCGATTTCTACTAGATGTCGTGCCAGCGCCTCACCCGAAAGGTGTTGGGCGGTCCTCACAGGATCGGTATTTGCGTTACCGCAATTGCTCGTCGAGGGCTCCACTCTCCCAGCGTGCCAGATCCGGCTCGAATTCCCATCTGTGTCAACTTGCCATCTGTGTCAACTTGCCATCTGTGTCAACTTGCCACCCGGCTTCCACCAAATCGATGCTCCCAAGGTCTAGCCCTGGGCAGAACAAGAACTCTGGTGACGAAGTTTGGGAACAAGACCGGCTGACTGCAAACGCCGCAGGGCGGCGAACTCGGCCGCATCAATGACGACGGCATCATCAGGTTCACGAGCGGTAATGAAGGAAACCAAGCAGTCTCCGCAACTCTCTGTCTCCTGGCGGACACAGGTCGAACAATCAATGGAAAGACTCATACCGAAACCATATGGATACCCACTGACAGTGGGTTGAAGCTCGAGCCAGCTCGACCTGCGGCCTAGGCGCACCGACGGGAGCCGTCTACCAGATGGTAGATTTGGCGGAGTGAAGGCTTTGGAGTTCCGCCGAAATGAGGCTCGTTATGTGGCTGCGGCTGTAACCTCGCGGCTGCGACCAGGCTCCGGGGCGCGCTCGGGACCCCTCGCCCTCGTTGAGACTGACGCCCCAGAGTTACCAGGCGAAGGCTGGGTGCGGGTTAAGACCCGGCTGGCTGGCATTTGTGGCTCAGACCTAGCCACGGTGGAGGGGCGGTCCTCGCGTTATTTCGAACCGTGGATCTCCTTCCCCTTTGTCCCCGGGCATGAGGTAGTTGGCGAACTTGACGATGGCCAGCGGGTTGTGCTCGAACCCGTTCTTGGACACGCTGCTCGGGGCTTTGAACCTCCGTTCCCCAATGCGGCCCCCGGCGACGGGAACGACTATCGCCACCTCGTTTCTGGAGACTTGGAACCTGGTATCCAGATCGGCTCTTGTGCCTCGACCGGCGGTGGCTGGTCCTCAGAGTTCATAGCTCACCGGTCCCAACTCCACCGTGTTCCTGACAGCCTCAGCGATGAGACTGCGGTGATGATCGAACCCACCGCCGTTGGGGTACACGCTGCCCTCCGGGCTCAAATCGGCGATGGCGACACCGTGGTGGTTCTTGGAGCTGGAACCATGGGGCTGGTGGCAATTGCGTCCCTGCGCCGCTTTACCAATGCTGGATACATCATCGTCGGAGCCAAGTACCCCGAGCAGGTCGAACTGGCCAAGGGCTTGGGTGCTGACCAAGTGGTCTCCCCCGGAGAGCTTCACCGAGCCGTTCGACGAGCAACCAAAAGCTTCCTTATCGGCAACGATTTGTCTGGCGGCGCCGACGTAACCATCGATGCCGTCGGTAGCCCGGCCTCGATAGAAGAAGCCATTGGAATAACCCGACCACGCGGCTCAGTGGTTCTGGTCGGCATGCCTGGTCGGGCCAGTATCGACTTTAGTGCCCTTTGGCATCGCGAGACCGCCCTTTTGGGTGCCTACACCTATGGCACCGAAACGATGAGCGATGGCACAACAAGCACCTCCTTTGACATGGCCACCGAACTCGTCCAAGCGGCGGACCTTGGCCGTCTAGTCGGGGCCACCTATGGTCTGAGCGACTATGAGGAAGCCCTAGCCCACGCAGTGCGGTCGGGCTCGCGAGGCACGATCAAGGTCTGCTTCGACTTGCGCTGATCACTCCTGTCTTCGGGCAGCAAAGACCAGTTTTCCAGGCGACCCGTCACTGCGATAGGCTCTCGGTTCTATGAGCCAAACCCGTCCAACCACAAATAGCGACCGCATTGCCGAGATCACCAACACCATCGAGGGAATTGCCGCAGGCACCGTGCTTGGAACCGTGAGCCGAATAGACCTCCCCGCAAACGATTCCGGCCAAGACGATCTGGTGGAAGATGAGCTGTTAGAAGATGAGCTGTTAGTGGAAGAGATCTCCATCGACGGCATGTGCGGCGTCTACTAAAGGTCCTGCGATCTTGGCCAGACTCGAACCCGAGAAGGGGTGGCAACTACACCCTCGGGTCGGACTCCGACCCGAGCCTTTTGGTGCCCTGGCCTACCACTTCGACAACCGGCGGCTAAATTTTCTACGATCGCCAGAACTGGTCGCGCTGGTTCGAGCCCTCCCCGAGCACCGCACCCCCCGAGGAGCCTTTGATGCCTGTGGCATCGAGCCCAGGCGCTGGCCAAGCTTTGAGCGGGCTCTCCACGCTCTCGCCGATTCGGGCTTTCTGATTCCGACAACTGCGGAGAACCTGCCCGCACTCGAGACTGAGCACGCCAGCCAGGAGGGAATTGTCTTTTGACTGGGTTAACGGAGGAACTCAAACTGGGTCTGGATGCTCCGATCTGTCTGACTTGGGAGCTGACCTACGCCTGCAACCTGGCCTGTGTGCACTGCCTTAGTTCCTCTGGTCGACGGGATAGTCGAGAGCTTTCGACGGCCGAGGCCAAGGCCCTGATTGACCAGATGGCCGCCATGCAGGTCTTCTACGTGAACATTGGTGGCGGCGAGCCAATGTTAAGGCCCGACTTCTTCGAACTGGTCGGCTACGCGACCTCCAAGGGTGTGGGGGTGAAGTTCTCAACCAACGGCTCGCGCCTTACCCCCCAACGGGCGGTTGAGCTAGCCGCCATGGACTACCTTGATATCCAGATCTCACTCGACGGAGCTGATGCAGCCACCAATGACGCCGTGCGAGGTGCGGGCTCATTCCAGACTGCTGTTGCCGCCATGGACGCTCTTGCCGACGCCCAGTTTGGGCCATTCAAGATCAGCGTCGTGGTCACCCGCCACAACATTCCCCAACTCGATGCCTTCAAGAACCTGGCCGACGGCTATGGGGCCGAGCTGAGACTGACTAGGTTGCGGCCTGCTGGCCGCGGTGCGGACACGTGGACCGAACTCCATCCCCTAGCCGACCAACAGGTGACTCTCTACCACTGGCTGCTTGCTCACCCCGATGTTCTCACCGGTGATTCCTTCTTTCACCTCAATGCCTTGGGAGATGACCCCCTACCCGGCCTCAACCTCTGCGGTGCTGGACGTGTGGTCTGCCTCGTTGATCCCATCGGCGATGTCTACGCCTGCCCCTTTGTCCTTCACGACGAGTTCAAGGCCGGCAACGTCCGAGCAACCGGCGGCTTCGAAGAAATCTGGCGCCATTGCGATCTGTTCACTGACCTTCGACAACCCCAGTCAGCGGGAGCATGTGCGAGCTGTGGCCAGTTTGACGCTTGCCAAGGTGGCTGCATGGCAGCCAAGTTCTTCACTGGATTGCCACTCGATGGGCCCGATCCCGAATGCGTCGCTGGCCACGGCGAGACATCGTTGGCCTCCGTGACACCCGGGGCTCTACCCGCCTCGACCAGCAATCACTCCAAACCGGTAGCTGTCAGTTTGGGGCCAACTCGCTAACAGCCCCCGCCGCTGCTAGATGGTCCACTGGGCCTGGACGATGGCCAATAGGATGGGTCGCTCCCCGGAATCATCAAATACAAAACGAACACTTTGCCAATCGAGATTGGCGTAGTCTGGTGTCCCGGAGAAGTGATACTCAACAATGGTCGCTCCGGGGTACACCTCACTCAGGTTGTTGATGGTGTTGCCAAATCCAAGCTCGGCATCCACGGAGATGGCTTCGGTGCTGGTCAAGGCCGTCGATCCCCGCAAGACATCGAAGTGTTCCTCAATGGTGCGTTCGACTGGGGACCCTTCCCCGTCAGAAAAGCCCCACAGGATCGGGTCCGAGCCAGGATCACGTAGATCCGATACCTGGAGTACCACATCGGAGTCATCAACGAAGGCGTCGAGGGAGACTCGCAACCCGTCTGGACCAAGCATGTCGGCCAGCAAGCCGAGGTGGACTTCGGCCGCATCGCTGACACGATCGAAGGCTCGACCATTGGTTGGACCAACATAGTCAATACTGGCGGTGGCCGGGCTCGGACGCAGAAAGGCCAGGTTGGCCCACCCCGCGCCACCGTCTTCCCCTTCGCCAGCGCTGGGAATCACCACGGGAGCCCAACGGTCAGATCCCACAAACACAACCTCGTCGGCCAGAGTGAGCCCAGAGGCACGAAAGGAGATCGAGCCGACGACCTCGTTGGCGATGCCCGGCCCAGACCGGAGATTGAGGCGATCATCGGCCTCGACTCCATAGACAAAATAGGGGCGAGAAAGCATCTGCCAGACAGGGTCGACCTCTATCAACTTTGAGTTCACCCTCAGGTCCAGAGCGGTGCTCGTCGTCAACGGCACCTCCGGAACGGTGGTGGTCGGCTGGGCCTTTGGCTCCGTAGTGGAGACCACCGATTCTGTGGTCGAGGGCGGATTGATGGCCGCTGGCAGGCTCTGCTCATCTGGCAGGCTCTGCTCAGGTGTAGTACCAGCCACTGTGGAGGACATCTCATCTGAACCACAGGCGACAGCGACCAGGGATAGAGCAATCACGACTAAACCAAGACCTCGCAAAGCTCGGTGCCCCATAGCACCATGCTAGACCGAACAATTCGCGAGTTCGCCCCCGCCTCCGCTAACGTTCGAATGGCGTCGCTGGTCGGGCAATGATTGGGATGGCCCATGAGGCTACCGACGAACACGGCCCGCTACAGACCACCGACGGGGACCGACAAACGGGGACAGAAATCGTGAGCATCATTGGAACCAGCGTTGCCAGAAGTGAAGATCCAGCATTTCTAACGGTCGGGGGCAAATACATCGACGATCTCGCTCCCGAGAATGCACTGTTCTTAACCTTCGTTCGCTCGGTCATGGCTCACGCCACGTTGTCCGCGGTCGCCACCGGGGAGGCAAAGGCCATGCCTGGGGTCGTTGCCGTTCTCACCGCCTCGGATCTCGACTTCGACGATCAACCCGGGCACCCGATGCTTAATCAGTCGATGCGACGGCCGATTCTGGCCAGGGATCGGGTTCGCTACGTGGGTGAATCTGTTGCCGTGGTGGTGTCACACACTCGGGAGCAGGGTGTGGACGCAGCCGAACTCGTTGAGATCAGCTATGAAGGCTTGCCGGTTGTACTTGACCCTCAGGAATCCCTGGCCGGAACTACCCTGCTCTTTCCTGAGGCCGAAACCAACGTTAGCTTTGCCATTCCAAGACCCGAATTCGACGGTGACATATTCGCAGACTGTGAGGTCCGAGTTGACCTGTCGTTCCGCAACCATCGGCTGGCTCCGTGCCCACTTGAGGGCCGCTCCACCATCGCCCGATGGGACTCCGACGCCGAGGGTCGAGAGGTCCTGACCCAGTGGTCTTCAACTCAGGGGGCTCACGCAACCCGCGACACGCTGGCCACGGCCATGGGGGTTGAGACCGACCAAGTTCGGGTCATTGCCCCCGACATCGGCGGAGGGTTTGGGGCCAAGAACGGCACCTACCCCGAAGACATTGTTGCCGCCCTCGTGGCCAGGAAACTGCAAACTCCGGTTCGTTGGGCCGAGACCCGATCTGAAGGCATGGTCGGCCTGGTCCATGGCCGCGGCCAGGACTATGTTGCCTCCCTCGGAGGTACCAAGGACGGGCGAGTGAGCGCATACCGACTCCACGTCACCCAAGATGGGGGCGCCTACCCAGAGATCGGCTCAGTCCTTCCCTTCATGACCTCCATCATGACCTCGGGCTCCTATGACATTGCCAATGTCGAGTTCTCCGCCAACTCAGTGATGACCAACACCGTTCCCATTGGCGCCTACCGAGGTGCCGGTCGCCCGGAGGCCGCGGCGGCAATTGAACGAATGATGGATCTGTTCGCGGCCAAGATCGGACTCGATCCGGTAGAGATCCGCAAGCGCAACTTCCATCAACCCGAAGCTTTTCCTTTGACCACCCCGACGGGGGCCAACATGGACACCGGAGAGTACGCCAAGGCTCTTGATGCTGCCCTCGAACAGGCCAACTATGAACAACTGCGCAAGCAACAGGCAGAGCGACTCACCGACCCACAAGCGAAACTTTTGGGTATCGGAGTCTCCTGCTACGTGGAGATAGCCAATCCGATGGCTTCGGGAGAGTACGGCAGCATGGAGGTTCGACCCGACGGGTCCGCCCTGGTGCTCACCGGGTCTTCCGCTCATGGTCAGGGGCACCACACCGCGTTCGCCCAGGTGGCCAGTGAGGTCACCGGCATCGCCTTTGACCAGATCGAGGTTCGTCATGGCGACACAGCCGAGGTACCCCGCGGCGGCGGCACCGGTGGTTCCAAGTCCATGCAAGTTGGTGGCTCGGCCGTGATGGAGGCCAGTCAGGCTGCGGTTGACCTGGCCAAGGAGGTCGCCGCTCAACTCCTCGAAGCCAACCCAGCCGATATTGTGCTCGATGCCGAAACAGGCCGGTTCTCTGTGGCCGGAACCCCGGCTCTTGCCCGCTCCTGGGCTGAGGTGGCTACGGCCTACAAAGACGAGGACGGTTCAAACCTCCGAGCGGAAATCGACTTCAATCCGCCAGGAGCGACCTTTCCTTTCGGGGCCCACGTTGCGGTGGTGGAAGTCGATCGACTGACTGGCGAGGTCGATCTGCTCCGCCACATCGCCTGTGATGATGCGGGCACGATGATCAACCCGATGCTGGTTGAAGGTCAAGTTCACGGCGGCATTGCCAGCGGCGCAGCCCAGGCCCTGATGGAGGAGTTCAGCTATGACGAACTGGGCAACCCCCTGACCGCCAACTTCATGAGCTACCCCTTGCTTTCGGCCGCCGAGTTGCCCTCATTCGAACGGGTTCCAATGGAAACCCCGACGCCGCGAAACCCACTTGGAGCCAAGGGAATCGGCGAGTCGGCCACCATTGGGTCAACGCCTGCGGTTCAAAATGCCGTAGTCGACGCCCTCACCAGCTTCGGTATTCGACACCTCGATATCCCCGCAACCCCGCAGCGGGTCTGGGCGGCATTGAATTCTGCTTCCACACAAGCCGACTAGTTGACCAACTAATCCTGATCAAACCACCACAGGTCCAGAGTCCTCACCTATCCTCTAGGTCACTGGTCGGGCGATCGGTGCGACGCGGGGCAGCGTTGCTGTACAAGCAGGAGTTCCCTTCATGAAACGGTCGACTTTCGTCGGTCTTTGTGCATCCATTGCACTACCAGCAGTTACCTTGGCCGCGGTCCCATCCGTTGCCGCTCCCGCTTCCATCACTGGAACCGTGTTTCGGGACTACAACCAGGATGGGACGGCCACCGCAGACGAACCGGGCTGGCCCGGAGTGACCGTGACAGCCATCGCGCCAGATGGCTCCCAACAAAGCGATACCACCGCAGCTGATGGCTCCTACACCATCGCGGGAACAGACGACACCATTGACTATCGAGTCGAGTTCACATGGTCAGAGCCCTGGCTCGAGGCAGGCCCCATAGGCCCGGACAATCAGTCAAGTACCCAGTTCGTTACTGGCGGCGGTATCGCCAACTTTGCTGTGTCTAACTCGGCCGACTATTGCGAAGTTGCCGACGACACTCTGGAATACTCAACTGTTTGTTTTGTGAACGGTGAACCCCAGGCTGGTTCGGACTACACCGGCAGCGACGCCATCGTGACCGTCAAAGGAACAGCCAGCGGCGCAGCCGGAGTAGCTGGTGCCGATCCAGCCGCACCAACTCACCTCGCCGCCAACACCGTTCTCGGCTCAACCTATGGGTTGTCGTGGCAACCATCAGCAAAGCGCCTGTTTACCTCGGCCTTCCTCAAACGCCATGTTGGCATCGGGGCAGGGGGTATCGACGCCATCTATGCGGTTGACACCACCGCTGCTTTCGGATCGGCCTCCACCATATGGTATGACGCCATCGATACCGGCACGGTTGATTCCAATGCTGCACGCGGAATGGCCACCGACCTCGCCGACCCGACCTCGCTCGATGCCACTGTCTTCGGACAGATCTACAAGGTTGGTTGGGGCGACATTGATATCTCGGCCGACGAATCAACACTCTTTGCTGTAAACCTCGGTGATCGCAGCCTTTACGCCATTGATATCGCCGCCGTCGATGGCGGCTCCACCACAGCTCACACCAATCTTGGCCGCCCGGCCCATCCATGCCCCAACGGTGAAGCGAGGCCTTTCGCTCTGGAGATTCTGGACGGAACGGTCTGGATGTCAATCACCTGCACCGCAGAGAACGGCGGAGCGGCCGCCGATCTCTCCGCTGCCGTATACGCCCTAGACATACAGACGGGCACCTGGGCAACTACGCCCGCCATCGATTTTCCTCTCAACTACACGAAAGGGTGTCTCTATGGCACCCAGGGTTGCGGCTATGAGCCCTGGTTGGACGTGTTCACCTACACCGATTTCAACGTAACACTTGATGCGGCCTCCCCCTATGAAATCCCGGCTCGACCTCAACCAATGGTGTCCGATCTGGAAATCGACCGAGACGGCTATCTGACAATCGCGATCCGTGATCGACAAGGGGACCAGTTTGGGCACCGAAACCTGTCCCCTCTCAATGATGGCAACCTGATGACTGGTGCCGGTGCCGGCGACGTTTTGCTGGCGTCTCCCAATCCTGACGGCACCTGGACGTTGGAAACGAACGGCACTGCGGGCACCAGGACCACCAACGGCGTTGGCACTGGAAACACCGGTCCCGGCGGCCCTGGCACAAACCAGGGACCAGGGGGTGGCGAGTTCTTTTGGGCAGATTTTGTGACAAACGGGGTCAACAACGCCCACTCCGAAACTGCTATTGGATCCCTTGCCCTCGCTCCGGGCCGTAGCGAAGTTGCAGCCACGGCAACCGACCCGATCAATGATCGATTGGATGCCGCTGGCATCAGTTGGTTCGATACGGCTAACGGCAACCCGAATCGGTCCTATGAAATCTACCGCGATGCGTCAACGCCAGCCCCGCCAGTTTCAGGCAAGGCCAACGGCTTGGGCGATCTTGAGGCTCTTTGCCCAGGCGCGCCAATCCAGATCGGTAATCGGATCTGGTTTGACGCAAACAGGAACGGGGTTCAGGATCCAGATGAAGCCCCCATTCCCGGAGTCACACTTACCCTGAGCGACCAAGATCCGGGAACACCGGACATCCAGGTAACGAGCGCGGCCGATGGAACATGGAGTTTTGGTGCCGATCCCTTTGTCAACTACACCATCACCATCGACTCCTCCACGGCTGATGTGAGTGGGATCCCCCAGGTCGGATCCGCAGCCGACCTGCGAGCCACGGGGGCCAACAGTGGAGGCAACGATCTCATTGATTCAGACATGGACCCTGTTGCCAACACCATCCTGGTGACCACCGGGCCTCCTGGCGCAAACGATCACAGCCTGGATGCTGGGTTTACCCCATCCGGGCTAGAGATTGGCAACCTGGTCTGGCTCGATTCCAACAACAACGGCATTGCTGACCAGTCCGAGCCCGGCATTTCCGGGGTAGTCGTTGAACTATGGATTGACACCTCGGGCGATGCTCAAAAGGACACCAAGATTCAGGACACGATTACCAATGCCACCGGGCACTACAACTTCACCGGTTTGGCCGCGGGGACCTACTACATCAAGATCCCCAATCAGTTTGCTGAGGGCCAACCACTCAGCGGGCTAACGTCGTCATCGCCAACGGCCAACAACGCCGATGACGACAACGACAACGACGACAACGGGATCGAACCAACCGCCGTTGGTGATGAGGTGATGACCAACGGGGTTGTGCTCGGGGTCGGAGAGGAACCCCAGGGCGAGTTGCTACGAGATTTGTCCACCACCATTGATGTGTCACCCAGCGGTTTGGCCGATAGCGATTCCAATTTGAGCGTCGACTTTGGGTTCTACCCGCTGGCCAGCATTGGTAACTATGTTTGGCAGGACCTCAATAACAATGGCGTGCAGGATCCAGGCGAGGCACCGGTGCCGGGCGTGACCGTAAATCTGTGCGACGCCAACATGGTTACGCTGCAATCAACTGTGACCGATGCTGCTGGCCAATACATCTTCCGCAATCTTCCGGTGGGTGAATACATGGTCTGTTTCGACCTTGCCACCCTTCCAGCGGGCCATGCGGTGACCACGGCTAACGCTGGTGGGGATGATGCCAGCGATTCCGATGCCGATTCCTTGGGGAAGACTCCCAGCGTCGTCCTTGGGCCAGGAGATTCCAATCTCACGTTGGATCTAGGAATCTTCTTGTCCGAGACCGCTCCGGCTACGACAACCCCACCACCGGCGACGACAATCCCACCAGCCACTGCACCGCCGACGACGTCGAGTAACTTGCCATCAACGGTGCCGCGTACCGGAAACAACTCGGTTTACCTCGCACTATTTGGCTCCCTTTTGGTTGCGCTGGGATTGAGTTTCCTGTCCCTGCGAAAGCGAGTCCTTTAGTCCAGCAAATCCACGTTCCAGTTCGATCTGAAGAGGTGGTCAAACTACCCTTAGGGGCTATGTCTGACCACCTCTCGATCGAACGCCGCGGATCCGTGGCCATACTCACCATGGACGACGGGAAGGTCAATGCCCTATCGACCTCTCTCATCAAGGAACTTTCTCAAGCAATTTCCACCGCCGAGGCCGACCCAACCACAACCGCAGTCGTGCTGGTGGGGCGCGAGGGCAAGTTTTCTGCAGGGTTTGACCTTGGGGTCATGCAGTCGGGGGATTTTGCCGCAATCGTGAATCTGGTGACAGACGGAGGTGAACTTGTCCACCAGCTCTACTCGTGCTCGGTACCTGTGATTGCGGCTTGTGACGGCCATGCTCTCGCGGCTGGAGCACTCATTCTTTTGGGCTGCGATGTTCGAATTGGTACGGAGGGAGCATGCAAGATCGGCCTTAACGAGGCCGCAATCGGGATGGTGCTGCCGCGCTGGGCCATCACCATCGCTCAAGACCGGTTGGCGAGAACCCACCTGCAACGCTGCCTCGCGACCGCTCGACTGACTGATGCTCGTGGTGCGATGGAGGCTGGATTCATTGACCGCGTCGTACCGGCCGATGAGCTTTTGAGCACCGCCTTGGCCGAGGCCGAGCAGATGTCCAACATTCAGCGAGATGCCTATGCCGGAACTATTGAGATTGTCCGGGCCGAGGCCCTCAACGCCATGCGAGACCAGATCAGCCACGACCGAGCCTCGGTAGCCTAAATCTCGACCTCACGTCTGGCCAGAAACAGCCCAAACTCATTGCCAGCGGCGATCCATTGTTTGTGGACTACCATGCCAGCGGCACGGAGTTCTGCGACCAGCGCCTCTGGATGAAACTTGGCCGAGATCTCAACCCTTAGTTCCTCTCCCGGGGCAAAGCTGACAGGGAGATTCAGGGCCCCAATGGTGGCATCGATTTTTCGATCAGCGCGCACCCGCATATCAATGCGCTCCTCGTCTTCGTCCCAGACAACAACGTAGGAGAAATCCTCCACGGGCAGGTCGGCATCTAACTCTCGGTTAAGAACATGCAGTGAGTTGAGAATGAATTGGGCGGTCACCCCGGAGTCGTCGTTGTAGGCCCGCAGGATTCGTTTGGAATCCTTCACCAGGTCCGCTCCAAGCAGGAACCACTCACCGCAGCGAAGCGTGTTGGCCAGCGACTTCAGAAAGATCGTCCGCTCCGCTGGATAGAAGTTGCCGATTGTGCCTCCGAGAAATACCAACAGGCGATTTTGTGGCGATGGCAACCGGTCGAGGTGCAGATTGAAGTCTCCGACCACCGGGGCGATTTCCGCCTCTGGGTAGCGTTCATGAAGAAGTCCAGCTGCCATTCGCAGCATCGTCTCGCTGACATCAAAAGGGACGAATGAACGAAGAGTTCCCTGGGATTGAAAGGCATCGAGCAGGGTTCGAGTTTTGTCTCCTGAGCCCGACCCGAGTTCGACGATCATTCCAACCCCGGTAGTCCTAGCAATATCGGAGGCGTGAGCCGTGAGTAGGGCACGCTCGGCCTCGGTCGGATAGTACTCCTCAAGTTGGGTGATTTGATCAAACAATTCGGAACCACGCTGGTCATATAGCCAGCGCGGTGAAAGCTCTTTTGGCATCGAGGTGAACGCTTGGCGCACCTCTTCGCGTAAAGCTTTCTGGGCCCATCCGGGCGCCAGATGAGTGGCCACGTGCACGGACGCGGCAAAGCTGTTCTCGGGTAAAGTTGGAGGTGGAGCCATTGCATGCTGTAACCCCACACAATCCCAAGGTGTTCCCGCTCGTTCTGATCGCGTAAGTCCCTCTAGGCTGCAACGATGGCCTCGCTCTCTCCACCAGCTTTCTTGGGTGCCATGTCCAGTCCCGAAGTCGCCGACAACCTGGCATCCATTCTTCTCATTCCCCTTGGCTCAACCGAACAACACGGCCCCCACCTTCCGCTCCAAACCGACACTGTCATCGCTGAAGCCTGGTGCGAAAGACTGGCCGCGGGCGACTCCGATGTCATGATTGCCCCAGCTCTTCCATATGGTTCAGCCGGTGAACACCAGGACTTCTGCGGCACTCTGTCCATTGGCCAGGATGCACTCTGCCATCTACTAATCGAGCTGACACGGTCTGCCAGCCATCATTTTGCCCGGATCGTGTTTGTCTCCGGTCATGCTGGCAATGCCAGCCCAATGGCAGCAGCAATCAAGCAGCTGCGCGGCGAGGGCCACGACGTGGCTGGTCTACTTCCCATTCTGGTCGGTTCCGATGCCCATGCTGGGCATAGTGAAACTTCCATCATGTTGGCCCTCGACCGAGAGTCCGTTCGGATCGACCTGCTTGAGGTAGGCAATACCGAGCCTCTCGATGAGCTTCTGCAGCGGCTGCGTCTGGACGGTCTTCTTGCCATCTCGGCCAACGGGGTCCTGGGCGACCCTCGGGCTGCAACGGCCCAGGAGGGCCAGCGGCTGATAGAGGTCCTTGAGGCCGTCTCGATTCGCGACGGCGGTCACTGCTAGGTTCTGTCACTGTTCCTATGTCGTGCAAAGACCAACAATCGAGGTGCCCAAATGAAGACTCGCTCCGCAGTGCTATGGGGGATTAACCAAGAGTGGAAGATCGAAGAGGTCGAACTCGGCGACCCGGCACCTGGTGAGGTACTGGTCAAGACGGCCTTCGCCGGATTGTGTCACTCCGATGAGCATCTTGTGACCGGCGACTTGTTTGTCGACGATGAGATGGCGGCCATGATCGGAGCACCCAGCTTCTTCCCCATGATTGGGGGTCATGAGGGCTCCGGCGTTGTTGTCGCTGTCGGAGAGGGTGTGAGCACGGTCGCTCCCGGCGATCACGTCTCTGTTAGTTTCATCCCCTCATGTGGCCGCTGCCACTGGTGTGCAACAGGCCGACAAAACCTCTGTGATTTGGGAGCCACGACCCTCGCTGGGGGCATGATTGCCGATGGTGAGTATCGGCACCATGTCCAGGGCAAGCCCGCCAACCGTATGGCCCAGGTCGGCACCTTCTCCGAACACATGTTGTTAAACGAAGCCTCGGTAATAAAGGTCGACCAAGACATTCCGCTGGAGGCCGTCGCTCTCGTCTCTTGTGGTGTTGCGACTGGTGTGGGCTCCGCTCAGAGTCGAGCCGGAGTGAAGTCTGGTGACACCGTCGTGGTTGTTGGAGTGGGTGGCATTGGAGCCAACGCCATTCAAGGGGCCAGAATGGCCGGGGCAGCCAACATCATCGCCATCGACACCAACCCCGACAAACAAGAAAAGGCCGAAGAGTTCGGGGCTACGCATTTCTACTCCAGTTTCGACGATGCCGTACTCAACACCATGGAGATCACCAACGGGATCATGGCCGACTCATGCATTCTCACTCCGGGTGTAACCACGGGAGATCTGTTGGAACCAGCCATCAACATTATTTCCAAGGACGGTACCGTCGTCGTCACTGGGCTGGCACCTATGGCCCAACGTGAGGTCACCCTCGACTTGTTCGGCTTGGCCATGTTCAACAAGGAGATCAAGGGATCGATCTTTGGCTCCTCAAGTCCGAGGTCCGAAATCCCGCGTTTGCTTAACGAATATCGCCGCGGAGCACTCCAGATCGATGAACTGATTTCCAAGCGGTACACCCTCGATCAGATCAACGAGGGCTACCAAGACATGCGAGACGGTAAGAATATTCGCGGAATCATCGCTTTTGACTGACTCAACCTTGCCCTCAACCCAATCACCATCGACCACGGGTCGCCAGGCTGACCAAGCAACCTATGGCCCAGCCACTCTCGACGCCGTTCGTTCCATGGTCATTGGGCGGGGCCGCGAAATCGAGCTCGTCATTGCCGGGCTCATGGCCAAGCGACATCTCCTCCTTGAGGGGCCGCCGGGAACAGGCAAGTCAACAATTCTGCGCGCCGTGGCCCAAGCATCTGGCCACGGGTTCCAGTTCGTCGAGGGCAATGCCGAGTTGACTCCGGCTCGCCTCGTTGGTCATTTCGATCCGGCCCAGGTACTGGAGACCGGCTATCGGTCCGACATCTGGATCGATGGCCCATTGGCCCGAGCCTTGCGTGAGGGTGAACTTCTCTATCTGGAGGAAATCAACCGCATTCCGGAGGAAACGCTGAACCTCCTTGTCACGGTCATGTCCGAAGGTGAGTTAACAATCCCAAGACTTGGTTGCATCCAAGCTCACCGGGAGTTCCGCCTCGTGTCGGCGATGAACCCCTTTGACTCGGTGGGTACGGCCCGAATATCGGGCGCAATCTATGATCGGGTCTGTCGAATCTAG
Organism: Actinomycetes bacterium; assembly: GCA_024276425.1. GTDB lineage: Bacteria > Actinomycetota > Acidimicrobiia > Acidimicrobiales > SZUA-35 > JAJRQY01. The sequence continues at coordinate 17,536 of JAJRXF010000102.1, forward strand.
ATGAGCTACCAGGTAGCCGCCGAAGAAGAAGCAATCGCCCGTTCGAAGGCCGGTGCGGCTGATCCGACCTTTGCCAGCCAGGTCGTACAATTGACCAGGGCCACTCGAGACCATCCCGAGATCCGAGTCGGATCCTCAGTACGTGGCGCGGTCGATCTTCTGATATTGGCTCAACAGCTCTCCACCCTTCGAGGGGCATCTGCGACCTCGCGCCAGGTCGGGCTCGACGCCGCCCTCACCGCCCTAAGCGGACGGATTCAACTATTCGACTCGGCCTCAGTCAGCCCCGAAGAAGTTATTACTGAGCTCTATGACAAGATCATGGACCCGGTGCCTGAATCCGAGTCGGGTGACCGCGACACCGGAGGGAGCAGCGAGACGGGAAAAGCCTAGAGCCGCCTGGTGCAGGTGGCTTTCCTCAAGACAACGAAGGCATTCTGACCGGTGAAGAGGCCGACGAGGCCCTGACGCAAGAACGGCGACGCTCGATCTCACGCCGCTCCCTGGCACGCGATGAGGCCTTCGCTCAAATATCAAGTGCGTTAGGCGAGTTGGACTCAGCCGCTTTTGATGAATACTTCGAGGATGCACCGGATGCCGCGTTGGAACTCTTGGCCAAGATGACCCAGGCCACCGATCGCCGCCTCGCTGCACTGTCCAGAAGGCTTGCGGGACGTCTCGTCCTGGATCTTGCCCGGACCGGGCGCGCCCGCAGCCGTGGAATCGGTCGACTGACTACGGTCAAAGCCGATGACTCATCAAGTGATCTCGACATTGATGCCAGCCTTGAGGGTCTCGTTTCTGCCCGGTCCGAGCGCCGTCCCCCGGCTATTGATGAGTTGATGGCGTCCCGCTGGGAACGCCCTCAGACTGCCATCTGCTTGCTCATCGATCGTTCCGGCTCCATGAGTGGCGAACGGTTGGCCAGTGCCGCACTGGCCGCTGCGGTTTGTGCGTGGCGAGCTCCGAAGGACTTCGCCGTCATTGCTTTCAGTAGTCGAGCGGTGGAGATGAAGGGACTCGGTGTCTCCCGTCCGCCCGAGGCTCTAGTCTCTGAGGTCCTGTCCCTCCAAGGACGGGGAACCACCGATGTTCGGTTGGCCCTTCGGGCAGCCCAGGGCCAACTTCGTTCGTCTCGGGCAACGCGCCGTATTGTCATTCTGCTCTCCGATGCGGAGGTCACCAAGGGCGGCGATCCAGTTCCGTTGGCGCGTTCCCTTCAAGAGTTGGTTATTTTGGCCCCGGCCGACGAACCCGATCATGCCCGAGAGTTGGCCCGTCTCAGTGGAGCGCGCCTGGCCGAGGTCGGTGGGCCGTTGTCTGTGCTTGATGCTCTACGCCAAGTGGTGCAATGACACGGCCCGATGAGCCTCAAGGGGGGCAGATAGCCTCCGACGCGATCCCGCTGCCAGCCGGTTGGGGCCTTAGTCCCGATGATTCGCTACGTCGGCGGGGGGAGGGGACCATCCTGATTGGAGGATCCCCATTCCGAATTCTTCGGCTACGAGAAGCGGGGGCTCGCAACGTGGATGCCTGGTTTGGTGGCGCCCCCGTCGGATCGAGCGTTCAACAGATCAAGTTGGCACGAATGCTCCTCAAGAGCGGGATGGCCCACCCTCGACCCAACCTGATGCAAACCAAGAATCCCGATCAACCACGATTGACCGTCGTCATCCCAGTGCGCGACGACCCTGACGGTTTGGCTACCACCCTGGAAGGCCTCGCTGGTCTCCCAGTCGTTGTTGTCGATGACGGCTCTCGTGTCCCAATCTCTATATCCGAAGGCCACCAGCCAGCCACAGAACTGATCCGCCTCCCAAAATCGGTTGGTCCTGGAGAGGCTCGCAACACTGGCCTGACTCATATTGGCCACCAATCCGAACCGAAGGATGCCGTTGCCTTTGTCGATGCTGGCGTTCGGGTCACAACCCAGGATCTCGAGCGAGTCGCTCAACATCTTCTGGATCCAACCGTCGTCGCCACGGCGCCGCGGGTTCGTTCGACTTTGGCCCCGTCGGTGGGTCCAGAGTCAACCAAGGATCATCTGGTCCGCTACGAGCGAGCCCATTCCCCTCTGGATCTCGGGCCACAGCCAGCGTCGGTCGGCCCACGATCAACCGTCACCTACCTACCCAGTGCCTGCCTCGTTGTTCGCCTCTCGGCCGCGCGCCGTTTAGGGTTCGATCGACAACTTCGCTATGGGGAAGATGTCGATCTGGAGTGGCGCCTCAACCGACTGGGGTCGATTCGCTATGACCCATTCGTGGTTGTATCGCACCCACCTCGGCCGAACTATCGCTCGTTCATCGCTCAACGAGTTGGCTATGGGTCCGCGGCCGCTGGTCTAGCCAAGCGTCACGGACGAACTGTCTCTCCGTTTCGATCCTCCCGCTGGAGCGTGGCGGTCCTAACCCTCGCTGCCTTTGGCCGACCGCTGGGTTCGCTGTTTGTAGGCCTGGTGACCGCGGCATTGGTTAACCGCAAGCTCCGCGGCTCCCTTCCCGACAATCACATCGAAGCCCTCCTTTTGACCTCGGCCGGGCACCTCGGGGCCGCCAAATCAGCCGGTCAGAACAGTTCGCGCTCGTGGTGGCCTCTAAGTATCCTCGGCTTATTTGTGCCAGGCCTTCGTGCTCCGCTTCTGCGCATTGTCGGTTTCGGATTTGTCTCCAAGCTTTGGCGGCAAAGGAAGGCCACCGGCCAGATCGGTCCAGCCCAGATCGCGTTGAGTTACCTCGATGACTTCAGCTATGGAGTTGGGGTTTGGAAGGGAATGTTGGCCGAGCGTTCCCTGCAAGCCATCTGTCCCGATCTTCGACCGGCGAGACCCTTGGACGACGCGACTTAGTCCTGTTGGGACGCTTCCCAGCGATCGAACAAGAGATCAAGCAGCTGGCCATTGGTCAAAACGGTTGCGCCTTGGGAGTGGGCGAATTGGCCGAGAGTCGGATCATCACTCACCACGGCCACCGGCCATTCCTTGGGGTAGCTATCGACTAACTCGGCCAGGGCAGCCGTCGGCTCGACTCCCTCGGCGGTGATGCGAACCCGCACAGCGCGAGAGACTGGCAACTCGTCTCCATCGGAGAGCGAGCCGCTAAATACCGTGTCCTGGGCAGCACCAGTATCTGCGGCCAGATCACCCAGGTACTTCACCAGAGCCTCGCGACGAACCGCTACGGTGGTGTCCGGCCACCCCATCTCCGCTACTGCATCTCCGTCGACGAGGACAACCACGTCGTCGGACTCAACCACGAAGCGAATAGTGGCCAGACTGTTTCCGTCGAATTCGGCTGGCACCTCGATTCTGACACGTTGTTCATATGCCTCAACTGGTGCTGGGGCTGAGTCCTCAGCGGTGGACTCCTCCGCCAGATTGTCGGTGTCATCACCGGGCTCACTTTCAGCATCGCCAGTATCGACATCAGGCTCGCCTGAAGCCCCGAGGCCATAGCTGTCAAGCAACGAGGAGAGTTCCAAACTCTCAACCTCGGCGTCCTCAGCAGCCGCGTCCTCAGGGGCCGCGTCCTCAGGAGCCGCGTCCTCGGGTTTGGCAGGGTCGGTCCAAGTCGACTGGGCAAGAATTCCTTCAACTTCAGCGATTCGCTGCCCAACCGAGATGGAAGACTCCTCAAACGCGCTCCGTGTGCCTTGGAGCGCAGTGCGCGCCGTCTCGAGTTCAACTTGCATGGCCTGCCATTGAGTCGACATGCGCTCAAGTTCGAGCTCCAGATCGATGCGGGCCTGATCTGCAATCCGCAGAGTTCCTTCTAGCTCTTCCTTTTCGGTCAAGAGTTGGTCGCGCTCGGCCAAAAGCCGGCTCGCCTCGTCCTGGGACTCGCTCAAGGAACGCTCGATGGTTTCCCTCGTCGTAGTTGCCTCGGCCAGTTGGGCCGCAACAGCGTCAACATTCTCCTGCCCGGCCTGGATTTCTTCCGCATGACGCTCTGCCAGTTCAGCCAGATCAGCTTCATGCGACTGTCTAAGTTCAGTCATTGCGTTTTCGTGTGCCTGACGCAGCTCGGCGAGGGCGTCCTCATGAGCCGAGGTTGCAGCAAGAAGATCTGCTTCGTTGTCTTGACGAAGCTCCGCGAGTTCATTCTCGTGAACTGCCTTCGCTTCTTTGAGGGCTGAGTCGATCTCGGCCGCGTGCTGCTCGGACTGAGCCGCCGCCGCTCCAAGAAGTTCTTGGAGTTCGATGGCGTGGGCGTCCTTGGCCTGGCGCAAGGCGTCCTCTTGGGCCAGGGATATTACTTCGATGTCCTCGCTGGTTGTCTGTTCCTGAACCTTGGCTAGTTCGGCTTCGAGTTCGCTCGACCGCTCCTTGGCAGACTCCAACTCTTCTTGGAGGGCCAAGATCTCAGCTTCCAATCCGGCCAGTGCTTCGCTATCTGCGGAGGACCCTTCCTTGGGACTCTCGAGGGGCGAATCAGGCACACTTGCCGTTGCTTGCTCCGGGGCAGAACTATCGGCGAGATCCTCAGGAGACACATCAGGGAGATCTGCTGAAGAGGCAATCGTCTTTCGTTCGAGCGATAGTTGATCCACCAAACCACGCAAGTTCGCTAACTCCTCCTCGATCGAGGTCGCCGAAGCAAACTCGCCTTTGGATGCCGCCGTACGCTCTGGAATAGGAAGCGGAGGAGCAGGAAACTGGCGCTTGTCTGGAGTTGGTGCTGGAGGCTTTGGGGGTCTGATGTTCGCGCCAGGAGCCGAAGGCTTGGGTTGCTCTTCGCTTTTTGCTTCGCTCGCGACTTCTGAGTCCCACTCTTGTGGCCGCGTGAGCCACAGGTAGCCCGCTCGTCCAACTCCCTGCTCGGTAGCCTCCGCTGCCACCCGGCGGCGAAAAGTCGGATCTTCTTCGATAGCCCGCTGGGCCACGGTCATAGCCCTACGAGGTAGTTGAGGCAGGTACAAAAAGGGCAGCATGGCGTCGGGCGGATCGACAGGTGGGACCGCCTTCTTGCCCTCTCTGGCAACAGCAAATGCCAATTCACACGCTGCGGCTAGCGGCTCAGCTTCCATCTTGGTCTACTCCTGTACATCAGAGATCGCCGCGAATCCGGGAAGAACTGCGGTTGTCACTAACAAAGATCGGATGCTCCGGTCCGAAATTCAGTAATCGGCCTCGGGAAGTGTCCCGCGAGGTGTTTTCAGGCCTGGAGGTATAGTCAGACTTGACAACGAACATTTGTTCGATTTCAGTGGTGGAGTGCACACCCCCTTCATCAGCCAGCGTTCATTCGACGACCTCGGTACGCCTCTATCTGAGGTTACCTTCTGCGTGCTCGATCTTGAAACAACCGGAGCGAATGCCCAGAACTGCTACATCACCGAGGTTGGGGCGGTTAAAGTGCGTGGCGGCGAAGTACTGGGTACCTACCAGACCATGGTTAACCCTGGCACGGCCATTCCGCCCCATATCACCGTGCTCACGGGCATCACTGACTACCAAGTGCTTCGAGCGCCACCAATCAATGAGGTCCTACCAAGCTTTCTTGAGTTTGTCGGTGGGTCCGTCATTGTTGGTCACAACCTCCGGTTCGATGTCTCTTTTCTGGAAGCCGCTCTGCGCCGCTGGGGTGGACCCCTCATTGGCAACCAAAGGCTGGACACCTTATCCCTAGCTCGTCGACTCCTGGTCGACGACGTGCCGAACTTCAAACTCGGTGAGCTTGCTCGCCGGCTTCGTCTGGACCATCAGCCCTCTCACCGAGCCCTTGACGATGCGTTGGCCACGGTTGATCTGCTCCATCTCCTCATCGAGCGGGCCTCTTCTTGGGGAGTGACCGGAATCGATGATTTGGTGGCCCTTCCCACCATCGCTGGCCATCCCCAGTGGAAGAAGTTGGCCATGACCACCAGCCTTCCTCACAAGCCAGGCGTCTATCAGTTCTTGGATAGTTCCGGCGCCGTCTTGTACGTCGGAAAGGCCACCGACCTTCGTTCTCGGGTCCGCAGCTACTTCTCCTCGGATCGCCGCCGCAAGGTGGCCCAACTCCTCCGAGAGACCAGCCAGATTACCCACCAGGTTTGTGCCAATACCCTGGAAGCAGAACTGGTCGAACTTCGCCTGATCCGAGACCATCAACCCCGCTTCAACCGACGGGGCCGACGGAAAGCACGCTCGCATTTCGTTCGCCTCACCCTGGCTGAGCACTTCCCCAGACTCGCCATCGTGCACTCCGATACCGGGCCCGGTGTACATCTTGGCCCACTTCCCTCTCATAGAGAAGCCAGCGACGTCGTCCAGGCAATTCAGACCGCCCTACCGATTCGGCGCTGCACCTCCAAAACCCCCAAACGAGGAAACCTGAAGCCATCTCCTGGGTGCACAAACGCTCAACTCGGCCTCAACACATGTCCATGTAGCGGAACAATCAGTGAGCATGACTACACCCGCATCGTCCACGACGTCCTGGCCGCCATGACCGGATCATCCAATCTGGTGCTCACTCCACTCGATCAAAAGATGAAGAAACTCTCTGATGAGGAACGCTTTGAAGACGCCGCAGAGATTCGAAATCTGGCGTCCGCCTTTGTTCGGGCCCTTCGCCGTCAACGCCGACTCGACATGATGGATCGAATTGACCGCCTCGTTCTTGAAACATCCGCTGGTAGCCGAATCGAACTTGGCCGCGGTGGTCTGATGCGCGGCCTAGCCCATGGCTCTGAGACAGTCGACCTAGCCGAAACCCTGTGTGTGGCCTCCTGGCTGGAGCGCAATGCGGGAACGGTTCGGGTAGTGGAAACTGAGGGCACACTTGCCCTCACCTTGCCCCGGTTGCCGGACTATATCCCGGTCGAACCAAACGGAGCCCCCGCGCCAGAACTTGCGCGGCCTAGGTCTGGTCGACGCCGATGAGGCCAACCAGGGCCTCTAACTTCCCCTTTGCCCGTCCATCTTCGATTGCCGACCTTGCCTGCTGTAGTCCATGGGCAAGATCATCGGCAAGGCCTGCTACCACCAGCCCGGCGGCCGCATTCAAAGCCACGATGTCCGCCTTGGGACCAAGTTCCTCACCCGAGACAATCCGATGGAAGATATCTGCGTTCTCCTCGGCGTTCCCACCAGCCAGTGCGTCCATAGACGTGGGTGCAGCAACCCCAATTTCCTTGGTATCAATCTCCAGACGTTCCACCTCGCCAGTGATCACCTCAAAGATGACCGAGGGCCCCGTTGTGCTGATCTCATCAAGTCCTCCCGCTCCGGTGATGACCCAGGATTTTTCGGTTCCTGTTGCTGCGAGCACCTCAGCCAGTTGTCGAGCCAACGCCTCATTGGCGGTTCCGATGACCTGCCGCTTCACTCGCCCCGGGTGGGCGATCGGTCCGAGCAAATTGAAGACGGTGGGAACCCCGAGTTCGGCTCGGACTGGTCCGGCGTGTCGCATGGCTGGATGGAAGAGGCGAGCTTGGGCGAAACCGAGTCCAACCTCTTCTAAACATCGTTCCAAGCGATCTGCTGGCAGCATCACCTCGAGCCCAAGCGAACTGAGGAAGTCCGACGATCCCGAAGTTGAACTCGCTCGGTAGTTGCCATGCTTGCAAACGACTGCCCCGGCGGCGGCGGCGACGAAGGACGCCATTGTCGACACGTTCAAGGCATGCTTGCGTCGATGGGCCGAGCCACCGGTGCCAACAATGTCAATGGCTCCATTAGGCACGCTTAAAGGAGCAGCGGCCGCCATCATCGAGCCCGCCATTCCCGCCATCTCCTCAACCGTTTCCCCCTTGACCTTCATGCCAAGGATGAGGCCGGCAATTTGGGCCTGAGTGGCGCGCCCGGCCAAGATGTCGCTGGTAGCCGCTGCTGCTTCCTGACCAGTGAGATCGGTACCGGCGGCAAGCTTGCTGTAGAGGGCGGGCCAGCCCCCATGGGCGGCGACGGAAAGAGCGATTGAATCATTCACCCCCAGAAAGCTAGCCGCTGCAGGTCAATCCGGGGAACCAAGCTAGATTGAAGTGGTGCCTAAGATCGACTGGTTGACCATCCGCACCGCCGCGACGGCCGGACTCATAATCATCATCCCTTCGGCGATCCTCAGTACTGTACTCATCGGCGAGAACGGATCGTTCGCGTGGTCTGCCCTGTTCGCTTTCCTGATCTTGCTTGGGTTCTTTGTGGCGGGATTCGGTGCCGGAAGGCTCCGATCGGACACTCCAATGATGCACGGTTCCATCGCGGCGATGAGTTGTTATGCAGTGGTGCAGATCTTCGGGATTGGCCGTCGTTTAGTCGCCGGAGAGTCCATCAACCCAGTCAGCTACCCACTTTTTCTCATGATTGCTGCCACTTGTGGAATAGCGGGAGCAGTCTTCGCCGACTGGAGTGCTCGAAAGACCGCCCGCATGCAGCGTCAGTGACCCGGCCAAATATCCAGTAGCCTTCATGTCGGGTGAGTCGGCCGGGTGGCCGCGGCCAACATGGGTTTGAGTTGCGGCTGCGACTCATTCCTTAGGTCGAGGAAAGTCGGGACTCCACAAGACACGGTGCTGGCTAACGGCCAGTCGGGGAAACCCGCAGGATAGTGCCACAGAAAACAAACCGCCGATGGGCCCGGGAAACCGGGTCACAGGTAAGGGTGAAACGGTGCGGTAAGAGCGCACCAGCGGCCGGGGTGACCCGGTCGGCTAGGTAAACCCCACTGGGAGCAAGGTCAAACGGAGATATGGGCAGTCTGTTCCCCTCTACGAAATTCGGGAAACTGAAGACGAACGAGGGAGTCTCCGGGTGGACCGCATAGATGGATGGTCACCGATCGGGATTTGGCAACAAACCCGTGAACAGGATCCCGCTTATAGGCCGACTCACCCCTCGGGTGGCCCTTCATTCACCGGCGAGCCTTTCCTCGAAGCTCAGTCAATCGGAAGTCGAGCAAAAATCTCGACCTTGGCGTCCTCAAATTCTTCCTCAGTAATTTCGCCTTTTTCACGCTTTTTGTGGATCTCTTCGATCATGGCCAACAGTTCTGGAGCGGAGAGCTCGCCCTTACCTTCAAACATGGCGGCGACCGTCTCGCTTTGCCCCTCAATGGGATCTGGCTCGGAAGCCTCACCAGAAGAGAGCGGGCCATACGGGTTGTCTTCTTTGCCGTGGCGGCTCGCAAGCTTTGCCGCCTTCTTTGCTGCCTTTGCTCGGTCTCGCTGAAGTTTCGCGAAGCTCGATCGTTGTTTTCCCATGGGAACTCCCTTCTTCGGCCCAAAGGGCCGGTCCTCCCCTGTCGAGGAGGGCCAAGACGACAAGCAGAAATGCCAGCCGATGGCTCTGTGCAAACGAACCGGCTAAACAACGCCGATCATTATTGCAATTCAATCCGACCGATGAGCGTAGGAGCTTTCGGAGCATCCGCAAACGCGCGGTGGTGGGTTACCTATCGGTCCTCGGTCACCCCAGGTGGCCGGTCTGGTTGAAATTCTGGAGCGACGGACCACGATCGGTGATCTCAATTCGTGTAATCGAAGCTTGGCCAACCTTGCTTCTCGATAGTGCCATCGGGCCAACGCCCAAGGCCCAGCAAAGACTCGCCTTTACGGGAGAGACATGACTAACGATCACCAAATCAGCATCGAGCGCTGAGCTTGCCAGATCATCGAGGCCCCCTCGTACCCGCTCAAACATCTCTGCCATTGACTCCCCGTTTGGCGGTCGGTACTCCACATCGGAAAGCCACTGTTGCCAAACTTCTGCGGGGACAGAGGAAAGTGGCGCCAGATCGAAATCTCCGTAATCCACTTCAATGAAGCGGTCATCAATCTCGACCTCTACATCAAAGACCGACGCCGTCTGTCGGGCTCGAGCCAGCGGACTTGATACCACCCGATGGGGCCTAGGAAGAAAAGCCGCGATCTGATCGGCCTGCAGACGACCGAGATCGTCCAGGTCGGGATCGGCGTGACCAAGGAGTAGCCCGCTGGCGTTGGCCTCGGTCCGCCCATGTCGAACAATCCACATCGTCATGGCGATAGAACCGATCGGTCCAGTTGGCCGGTTCGCGTCAAAAGATCTCGATTCTGAGAGTCAGCCAAACCAAAACGGCGCCAGGCCCAAGCACCCGCAACAACGGCCAAGATCTCGAACCCAACTAGCACGCCGATCGAATGGTCCACTTCGGGGACTGGCCGGTCGCCAAAGCCGAGCCCAAAGGCTGGCCACCAGAACAGCGAAGCCCTGGTCCAGGACCCGTCCAAAACAAGATGGAACAATACGCCAATGGGCAGGCCAAGTAGACGTCGCCGAACAAGACGCTTGTTCTGGGTACCCGCCACTACGACACCGAGAAGAATGCTTGCCCCCACCAGCGTGTGAAGAACAAACGGGTGACCAAGCGCCACCTCGATTGCGGGAAGGACAGCACCGACGGCCACAATCCGATAGTCGATCATCGGACTGCGAAAGACCCCGGCCACAAGTATGGGGACCAGGATGGCGAACCAGAGAAACACAGCAGAGTCCGCTTATCGGATCAGAATGCGGCCACACTGGTCGCAGTTGATTACCGCATCATCCGGTTGCCGCTTGATCTGATCAAAGGCAACGGCCGACATGGTCATGTGACAGCCATCGCAGGTATTGCCAACTAGACGGGCAACGGCAACGCCTCCTAAGTCCTCACGCAAGCTGTCATAGTCGGACAAGAGGTCGCTGGGGATTGCCTCAGCCATCGGACCTCTCTTTTCATTCAGCCGATCGATCTCGTCATCGATTTCCATCAAAGCAGCGGCCAAGGCAACTTCATATTCTGTCTTTGCCGCCACCAACGAGCGGATCGTTTCCTGAACCGGTGCGAGTTCCTCATCAACGCGCTCAATCTGTTCCATGATCTCTAACTCGTCGTCTTCGACGGACACCTGGCGTTCCCTGAGCATCTTGGCCTCGTCTTGGAGTGCCAGCAGGTCCTTTGTGGCCACAACCGAGCCGTCGTAGAGCTTGGCATCAATTTCACTCCGCCGAGATCCGATCCTTGAAACCTCGTCATCGAGGTCAGACTGTTGACTCTCAAGACTTGCCCGCCGCATGCCGATCTCGTCTGCTATTAGCTGGTTGCGATCAGTTTCGGCCTCTGTCTCACGGATCTTGGTGCGAATCGGATGATGGCCACGCTTATGACGGAGTTGCAGAAGGGTCAGGTCAAGATCTTGGACGGCGAGAAGGTGTTCATACACCGATGTCGGCATCTTGTTCTAGCCCTCGGCTGCGGTCGTCTCGACCGGTGTTGTCGTAGCTGGGGCGGTCGTCGGAGGCGCCTCGCCGCCTCCGTCCACTGGCGGAATTGGATTTCCGTTCTCATCCACTGGAACTGTGGTGGTCGTCACGGGGTTAAAGCAATCTTTGGTTCCGTCTCCGTTCGAGTCAACCATGATGGTTTCTCTGGTTGACCCGCCACGATCAGCGCGGTTGCAGAAGTCAATCTCTCCTGCAACCTTGAGATAGCGGCCGCCCGAGTAGGGGTCGGGTGGAGGAAACTCAAGCGGTTCAAGATTGGCGTGGTAGTCATTGTTGAACTGGCCCCACACCTGGGCAGGAACCGTCCCCCCAAAGATCACACGCCACGGCCCGACGTTTCGCATCGGGATCTTCTCATCGGGGTGCCCCATCCACACCGCGGTGGTCAGGTATTCGGTGAAGCCCACGAACCATGCGTCCTCACTACTCTGGGTCGTGCCGGTCTTGCCTCCGGCCTGGTGCCCGTTGTCGAGGCGAGCACGCTTGCCAGTTCCGGCTCGGACATTGCTGATGAGCGTCTCGGTAATCATCCTGGCCGACTGGATAGACAAGGCCCGGCGAGCATCAGAGCGGTGCTCATAGATGACATTGCCATTGCGGTCCTCGATGCGGTCGATGTACCAAGCCTTGTTGTAAAGCCCATCGTTGGCCATGGCCGCATAGGCCGAGGCCATCTCCATGGGGTGGACTTCTTTGGAACCAAGCGGAAGCGAAAGCACCGCATCATCGGGATTGTTGAAGGTGCTGATGCCAAGCCTGCCCGCCACATCGAGCACCTTGTCGTTGCCAACGACCTGGCCAAGCCGAACGAATGAACAGTTGTTCGATGCTCGCGTCGCTGCCGCAATCGAAATCGTTCCACCCCGTCCACCCTTTACCTTATAGGGATTCGGGTAGCCACCAGGATTTGGGAAGGTGCAAGGGCTGTCCCCACGAACGGTATCTCGAGGGGTATAGCCGGCCTCGAATAACGCCGCCAAAACGAATGTCTTCATCGAAGAGCCAGGCTGGCGGGTGCCGTCAGTTGTGAGGTTGAACTGCTCACGGGAAAACTCGGTACCACCAACCATGGCTCGCACCGCGCCGGTGTGAGTGTCAACGGCCGCAATGGCAAGGGTGAAGCCGCGATCATCCACCGGCAAAAGGTCGTTCTTGGCCTTGACTGCCATTGCCTGAGCCTCAAGATCGAAGGTGGTAAAGACGTTGAGCCCACCGAAGTAGACGGCGTTGAACCGCTCGTCGTAGGTGGAGCCGATGGGAATATCTGGATTGGAGAGGAGTTCTTGCAACGCCTCTTCAACAAAATAGTCGGTTGGCTTGATGTCGAAGGGGGTCTGGCGTTCTGCGGGCAGAGGGGCTCGCTTGATCCGAGCACCCTGATTCTCATCTATAAGATCTCTCGCCACCAACACATCAACCACCGTTGCGCGGCGGCGGCGTGCCGTTTTGGCGTCTCTGGTTGGATCGTTGTCCCGAGGGTTGCGGATGAGTCCGGCAAGAAGAGCGGCTTCCTCCCAACCAAGTTCGCTGGCATCCTCATAACCCCAGTACGTCTCAGCCGCAGCCTGAACTCCGTATGCGCCGGCACCAAAGTAGATGGTATTGAGATAGCGCTCAAGGATCTGGTCTTTGGTGAATTGCCGCTCGAGTCGAAGGGCATAAAAGGCCTCTGTACTCTTGCGATCTAGATCTTGCGCCGATGTCAGAAACGATTGTTTGACCAACTGTTGGGTAATGGTCGACCCACCCTGAGCAATGCCACCAGCATTAATGTTTTCGATCAGAGCCCGAAACACCGCTCGGTAGTTGACCCCGGCATGGTCGTAAAAGTCGGCGTCTTCCATGGCCAAGATGGCACTAATCACTGGCTGAGGAATGTCATCCAATGCGATCGTCTCTCGGTTCTTTTCTTCAACCAGGAAGGTAAGAAACGTCCCATCGGATGCATACATGGACGAGCGGATCTCTAGATCCTCAAGCTCAAGTTCGGCCGCGGTGTTCTCGGTAATGGTGGCCACAGTCGCCAACTGTGGGCCGATACTCAGCATTGTGGCCGCGGCCACCACGCTGATGGCCAGCATGATCAGCCCGAGTGAGGTAAAGCGCTTCGCAAGGCGCAGTAGGAACAGCACGAGGCACCAGGGTAGTCAGATCGCCAACCAATGTCGGGTCACTACATTACGAGCCATCGGATGCGCGGCCCAAGTACAAAAGAAACTCAGTTGGCTGGGGCCGAAAAAGGATCGCCATTGATCACCCGAGCGGCACCAAAGACGGCCTCGGCCGGACCGGTTGAGGATGAAACGTCAGTTACCGCGAGGCCAAAGAGTGGGCCTCCAAAATGGTCTCCGAGGACGACCATGGTTACCAACTGGTCCTCTACCATCGCCTGGCCAACAAATTGCACGTCAAAGTCGATGTCGCAAATCTCAGCCGCTGCGTGGGCGATGGCGGTTGGGGCATCCTCGGCCACGGCCGCTCCGTGTCGCCGGTCGTCGGAGCTTCCAAGGCGCACGTCGGCCAATACCCCGTCACTAGACTCTTGACTTAGCACCCGGATGGTGCTGTCTGGAGGGATAAGGAGAGACTCACCGAGTGCTGAACCAATGGAACGCACGAGCCGCCCGATCGTCTGAACTTCGTTCTGACCAAAGGGCCGATCTCGAATGACTGCGGCCGCCATTGGGCCATCCGAACTGGATTGGCGGCACAGTAGAAAGCTGTAGCCGCCGACCTCATCTTGGATTTGGCCATCCTCACCAGAGTCCAGTTGGGTCCAAAGTCGGCCACAAACTTCAAACATGAGCGGATCAACACCTGACCAACTGGCCGGCACCTTGGATGCGATTGTGGCCAGTTTGCCTGCGCCGTCGCGACGGGCGATCACCACACCTTCGCTTCGAAAGGCCGCCGCGATCGATGAGATGGCGAGTTCGGTGACCATGCCACGCACCTCTGGGGAGCGCCTGACCTTCTGGGAGCTAAGCAAGTCAGTCAGGCCCAGGGTCGGGGCTACATCACGCGTCTCTCCGAGGATCCCCGCGAGACCCTTTCCCAATCCAGTTGAAGTAGCTTTATGACCGGTCACCGCTTGCTCCTAGGGGCGATAGGCGAATATCAGCGACGTCGGGATGTGAACGACTCTAGTCAACCATCGACCCCACAGGTGACCATCTGAAGTGTTAACCACAACGAGAGCTCGCAGTATTTGATTGTTGAATGATCTCCAACCAACTCGCCGACGAATCGTCTTCATCAATCATCCAAGACCGGATCGATTCGACCGGAATGGCCAGCGTCAGCTCCGTGACTCGATCAAACCCTTGGAGGATGGCGATGACTTCACCATCGGAGTTGAGCACCGGTCCCCCACTGAAGCCACCCTTTGTAACCTCGTCAATGAGCATCACGGGTCCGCTAATTCCGTAAGGACCGCCGTTGGAATAGCCGTGGACTCGGCCAAGGACGAGGTCAGTTTCACCACCATCCGCATGCCCCGCGAGCAGGAGTGCATCGCCAATGTTTGGGTTCCGGCTCGCCAAGGTCAACTCTGTCCAAACCCAGGGCGCTTGCACAACATCACTAGTCGGCACAGCATCACTAGTCGGCACAGCATCACTGGTCGGCACAGCCGAGACCAGAGCAAGATCAACGTCCTCACCCTTTCGTTGGACCGTGCCAAGAACGATCCGACTCCCAAGTTCGATCTTCACCGTCGAAGCACCCTCCACCATGTGACGGTTTGTGAGAAGTTGGCCATCGACCAAGAAGCCACTGCCAAGCAAGAACCCATCACAAGTGTTGGCCGATACTCGAGCCGTTGCTGCCAGGGCCAGTGAACCCACCTCGACTTGTTTCTGACTCGACATCGACAGCATCGGGGGCTTGGGCCCTGCATCACTCAGAGGTGGGTTGATTCGATAGCCCGACTGAGCTGGCACAGCCCCGACCAGGAACATTAGACCAAGGCCGGTGAGAGCCCAGGCTCCTACTGCCACCGCGACCGAACGACCAACTTCCACTCAATTGACCGTAGGTTTCGGGGGAAGGGATGTGGATAGCAAACCAACCCAACACGATGGGCCATTTAGCGCATTCTGCCCTCGGGGTAGGACGTGGCTGAGTGCCCAGCGCGGTTGGCGCATTGCAACTTGTACACAATGTCAGTCGTGAGCGCCTCGAACTCGTCGCTCATCTTGAAGAACGAAACACCAATGAGTTGGTCGCCCTTCATGTCTGGGTGTTCTTTGGGGCGCATGTTGTGCACTTCAACTATGGCATCGGTGCCATGAAACTCGAATTTCACCCGCATTCCAATGGTTAACTTCTTGGAACTCGGAGCCTCAATCATCAAGCCGGTCATGGATATTTCGGTGATCTGGACCTCGACGGGTGCTGCGCGTCCGGTTAAGGCTTTGCGGCGGCTGGGTGGGAACCATATCGCTGGCAACGGAGGGGTCGGATACCGTTCGGCAAGCCGCGGGAATACGTCGGGTAGCCGCGCATCGTGCTTGTCGAAGAACTTATTCACTCTTTTAATGTCGGCCAACTATTGACCTGTCCGAATAGGCCATTGGTCCTGGCTTTTCGCAACAGTTGTAGGGGTATGGCCGCAGAGGTCCTAGTCATTCACCCTTCGAACGCGGATCCGTTGGTCGGTGGGAAACATGGATCTCGCCATGGCCGCAACCTCAGATTGGGTGATCCTTTGGAGAAGTTGGAGGGCCTCGCCTCTGGTGTAGGGGTCGATTGGGTCCTCACTCGCTGCGTCAATGGCCATCAACATCAATTGGAAGTTGTTGATCAGTTCATAGTCAGACGTGGAGATGGCAACCGCCCGCTGGAACTCATCGACGCTCGGTCCGTTGCGGGCCAGATCTTCTATCTCTTCCAGTACCACTTGCTCAATCTGATCGAGCCGGTCAGGATCACCATTGACGATGACAAAGACTTCAACGACCTCATCGGGAACTACTGAGGTCGTTGGGTAGACGTTGCCTCCATAGGTTGCCCCAAGATCCTCTCGAATTGCATCAAAGAGGCGAGCCTGAAGAATGTTTCCAACAAGTTCAACCGCTAAGTCCGTCCGCTCGCTCACCGGCATCTCGACCGAGAAGAGAAAATCGACGCCGGCTCCAGAGGAATCGGCTCCTGCGCTCACCTCAACCTCGATCAAGTCGGCTGGCGGTTCGTTCCAGTGATCAACAAAACTATCGGAGGCTCCGGCCGGCAGCGTCCCGACGTAGGTCTGAAGTAGCAATTCAGCGGTTTGAGCATCGATGTCTCCAACAAGGGCAACAACAAGATCGTCAACCTTACCCAATCGTTGCTCGTAGAGATCGAGGGCGTCGCTTGCGTCAAGCCCCTCGATACGGGCCAAGTCGGGGACAATGACTTCATAAGGGTCACCGGAGTATCGAGCATCGAGCATGGCGGCGAAGGACAGGCTAGAGGGGTCGATGGCGGAGTTTTCCGCCTCAATCTTGGCGGACTGAACCGCGGATCTGAACGCCACGTCATCCACCCTGGGATCGGTAACCAAGAGGCTGAGAAGTTGGAACATTAGTTCGGCATCATCGGTCGCGGCATTTCCGAAGAAACCCTCCTCGGTTTCATCGATATAGGGAGAAAGCGACACAACTGATCCGGCGAGAAGGCGGTCGAGTTGCACTCTGTCGATCTCAGCTAGGCCGCTACTGCTGACTGCCTCAGTCACCAATCCCATGAGGGGTCCATCGCCGGGTTCGAGGGTTGACCACCCACCAAAGGATCGGGCCAGCAAGTCTACGGAGCCTTCCGAGATCGTCGAGGGAACAAAAACTCCCGTTGCTCCGTTGTCGAAACGGATGGCAAACCCATCAACCTCACGGATCTCGATGCGATCACCCTCATCATCGATCCGGGGAACCGTCATCAACTCATCAATCGCCTCGATCTGGGCCGCCTCACCGGCATTCGATCCCTTCTCGATGCCAGCCGCCACGGCCGCTTCGAGTTCGGCGACGCTTGGAACAATGTCATCGTCCGGGCCAAGGCCCACCACGAGCGGGGCTGACAAGCTCATCAGGTACTGGAAGTAGTTGGTGAGTTCCTGGGCGGTAAAACTCTCGAACATAGCCGTGACGCGAGCATGCCAGTCCTCAACTGAGCTTGCTTCGGTTCCAGATAAGAAGTTGGCGACATAGAGGTTTGCGAACTCACTGTCTTGCGTGGTGTCTGCGGACGCAAGACGCTGGTCGGCCCAGGCCTGAAATTCACCGATGGCACGATCAAGTTCATCCTGGGTGACCCCGTTGACCTCGACGGTTCGCAACGCGCCAAGCACGTCTTCGGTGGCGGCCACCAAGTCATCGCCAGTAAAGTTCAGTCCGAGAAACCACAAGTTGCGGGTGTAGTCAAAGGAGCCAATGGATGCTTCGAGGGCTCGGATTTCGCCTTGTTCGATTCCCTCATCAAAGCGGTTCTGGATCACCTGGATCAGCACCTCTCCAAGCATGATGAGCCGCTCCCCCCCGATGGTTCCCGCGTCCCAGGTTGGAATCCAGTAGTCGAGAGAAATCGCAGGACGTGTCATCTCCTCGTGGACGTAGCGGTCAACAACCGGGGTGTCGATGGGAGCGACCTCTATATCAGGCCGTTCGATAGCGTCACTTCGGCCAGCAAAATCGGAGAACCGACTCGTGACCTCTTGTTCCATCTGATCGAGGGTAAGGTCACCCACGACAATGACAGCCATCAGGTCTGGGCGGTACCAGCGGTCGTAGAAGCGTCGGGCATCTTGTGCGGTCGTGCTCAGGATGCCCTCAGTGGAACCAATGGTGAAGTATCCGGCATAGTCCGAGCCTTTGGTGTAGATCTCGTCGAACAGCAATGCGGACTGAGCACTTCCCGACTCAACCCGGACGCGACGCTCCTCTCGGAGGACACCTCGCTCGTCGATGACGGCCTGCTCATCCAGGGTGGCGGCTATGGCCCAGTCAGCCAATACATCAAAAGCTTCGGTAACCGAGGAAGGGTCAGTGGCCACCGTTAGTTCATAGACCGTCTCGTCATAGCTGGTGTAGGCGTTGATGTCTGGGCCGATCTCCAGTCCGAGCCGCTGAAGCACTGGGTCGAGTGAGTTGTCTGGGTATTTATCGGTCCCGTTGAACATCATGTGTTCGACAAAATGGGCCAGTCCCGAATCGGGCTGGTCCTGTAGTGCAGAACCGGCGTCGACTGCCAGCCGCAGTTCGAGCCGCTGGCCTGGGGCGCGGTTCCGTCGCAGGTAGTAGGTGAGCCCGTTGTCCAACTGGCCAACACGAACAGCTTCATCCATTGGGATTGGGGTTGGGTCCGGATCGGGTTCGATCGAGTCGAGGGTCGATCCAAGGCCTGGCAATCCCGCACCGTCTTCAGGGCCACCATCGGCGTCGGCGGTCGTGGGAGTGGTGGAGTCGAACGCGTCATCGCCGTTGGACGAGGCGGTGCAGGCACCAGCGACTAGGGCTAACACGACCACTCCGATGAGCCACCGAGCCAGACCTCGATCTCGTTGGCTTCGTGGTGTTGTTGCCACCATTGGCTGCCTCCCTCTTCCTAACCGTTCTGACCCCGTCGGTCAGAACCGGCTGGAGTCAAGATAAACCGCCCGGCATAGCCAGGTGGGAACGGCAGCAACCTAACAGGCTTCTGCCGGCTAGCGACCATCCGCTTCGGATGCCTCCAATGTCGGTCTGAGGGTCCAGCCTCATCCAATTCGTGTTACCTGGCCGGGCGCGAGGACAACTTCGGCTTGGGGTGCAGCGGCCACAGGACAGGGAACCAGTCTTCCCGCATGCGCTCACCGGGATCGAGTCCCAGATTGTCCAACGGCGGCGAGGTTTCGCCAAGGCGGCTGACAAAGCGAACATCGTCGCCCAACCAGCGCGTCGAGAAGGCTCTGCGTCGCGTCGTGATGGGGGCGTCTCCCGCGCCATGCAGGGTTCGAAAGTCAAACAAGATAGCGTCTCCTGGTTGGAGCGGTTTGACCAGAACCTCGGACTGCTCGATTTTGGGGACCGGGGTCATCGAGGGGTCTTTCGATTCGTACTCGGAGCCATCGGAGAAGACCCGGGGTCGGTGGAGTTGTTGGGACTTGTGAGAGCCGGGGACGAATCGAACTGCGGTATCTTGGTCGATGTGGTCCAGGGCAACATAAACGCTGACCGTTTGTCTGCCGTCCACGCAATAGTACGGAAGGTCCTGGTGCCAGGGGGTCGACTTTTGGGTTCCCGCTTCCTTGCTGAAGGCGTGCTCGTGGAAGAACTGGGCGGTCTGTGACCCCATGATGGTGGCGGCCACGGAAGCGGCGGCCGATGTCAGGACGAAGGCAAGGTATTCGGGGATGAGTTGCCAGTTGCAGTAGCTGTCGAAGAAGCGGCCCGGTTCATCGCCCAGGGTGCTGTCGCAAGGGAACGCGTAGGCATCCGGCGATTCAAGGTTTCGTTGCAGACCTGCCCGTAGAGGCTCAACCCATTCAGTAAAGGTGCCCGGCAAGTAGACGACACCGTTGGTTGCGTATTCCTCGACCAGGGCCGGATCAAGGTCGGCCGCCGGACGGTTCGTGGCATTGGCTAGGGGCCGAGCATCATCGAGTACCCGCCACTCCATGCCAGCTTGGTTCCCTACTGTGACCACCGTTGGTCTCCCCCTCCAATTCGATTCCCCCTCGGGCCTGCCATTGTAGCCCCAGCGCCGAAACTCCGGTTTGAGCTGTCCCGAAGGGATTGCTCAATACGTGGCCCTAATAGGACAACTTTCACACCGGCTGAAGATTTGAAGCCAGGATGTTTACGAGCCCTCAGCGAGGAAAATCGGGTTTGAACGAAGTTCAATACGTGGGTGATGAGGGATTCGAACCCCCGACCCTCTCGGTGTAAACGAGATGCTCTAGCCAACTGAGCTAATCACCCGGGAGGCAGCAGCCTAGCGGCTTGGTCTGCTCGACCAGACCACACCGATCGCTCCAAATCACCACCGTCTGGGTCGATCGGCCCACGCGGCGTCACCGCCCTTGAGTCATCTTGGGTCATGTTGCCAAACGTGTGTCTTTTCGTCACCGCTCTGTGACCTTTTGGAAACAGGAACGCCGATTCTGCTTTCTACGCTACGGGAGCCATTCGAGATCGAAATCCAAGATGCTTCACGTTCCCTCAACTGAACACCTCCATCGAGTGAGGTTGTACGCCATACTTGCCGCGCTCTTGGCTATGGCAACAATGACGGCCACTCTCTATCGGTCTCAAGGCGACGCCAGCATTGGCCTGTCTGTCGATGATCATCTTGGCCAAGGCGGCAACGGCTCGCTCGCCATCAACGGACAGGTCTATGACTTCTCTGCGGAGCACTGCGTAGTCACCGAGGACAATTTCATCGCCACTGGATCCGGCACAATCGGCACGGACAGTTTTCGAATCGCTGCTTCGATCAGTTCGGTCGAATTGACCGTAGGACCTCAAGACGCCGACAACCCTGGTGAGTTCGGCCAGGATGCTTTGCGACTCCGTTCCGAAGAACCACCCGTTTGGCAATCCAATGACAACAATGTGTCCGCGACGGTTGCACTGGTCGATCCTTCCCGCCCCGAATCCTTGATTTTTAACGGTCAACTCCAGGTGAACTGCCCGGCCTCCCAGCAGGACTAGACAAGCAGGCTCAGGACCACTCGGCCCGCATGGCCATAACCTGGCCCAGAAGCTCAGGCGTTGCCGCCGCTACTGGTGCGCGCCGGGCCGTGTGAGAAAGCACGACGGCCTCCTTCCCACCACCCTCTGCTACCGCCGCCCCCGCCTCCTGGCAAACCAACCACGCCCCAAGATAGTCCCAAACCCCATGAGCGGAATCGACATCAACGAACGCATCGAAGGCACCCGTAGCCACCGCGCACATGTCCAACGCACAGGCCCCAAAGGTTCGGTACTGACTCCAGCCGCCATGGCTGGGAGGCAGACCCGAAAATGACACAAGCGCGTTGGCCAAGGTGGTTTCACCCGAGGGCTGAGCCCAGCGCCCGACAAGAGTTGGGCCATCAACCTCTAACCCCTCGTCCCGGATGGCCCGATAACGGTCACCCAAGGCCAGGTTGGAAACAAGAGACACCAGTGGACCGTCAACGTCTACCGCACAAAGGCTGGTGGCATACCAGGGCAATCCCTGCGACGCATTCGTCGATCCATCGACGGGATCGACCACGACAGTGATGCTCCCCTTCCCGATGATGCCCGACTCCTCACTGAGCACCCGAAACCCGGCGTCAAGCAATGGTTGCAGGAGCAACTCGTCGGCGACGACGTCATGGACGTACTGCCCATCTCGCTCCCCCGACAAGCCCCATCCTCTTTGTTGGTTCAACCGCAGGCGGAGTTCGGACTCTAGTCTCTCGAAGAGATCGAGGATGACGGTGGGGTCTTTCGTCGACATTGCCCAGGACGCTAGCAGCCGGTGTAGTACCAGCCCAGCAAGATCTCGGTCACAGAAGTGTTCAAAACGGTTGTCAAGGTGGCAGGCTATTGACCGTTGAGAGGAGGGCCGGTCAATGGCACTGGTTGATATCCCCGGGTTTGTAGCCGAGTTGAAGGACCACGCATCGGATCATGGCTTCCATGTTCATGACGAACGGCACTTCGTGGAGACTTACTCGATGCGCCAGGCTTGGGAAATCGACCTACACCCGGAGCGGGCCTGCGGCGGCCCCCTCGACCTCCATCTCGCCATCGAGCTCGACCCGCGTACCCTCCTAACCTTTGAGGATCGAATGCTCGAAATGCCCGAGGACGCCGAACCTCCGGAGGGCTACGTCTTCCCCCTCATGTTCACCTGGGCCATGCCACCGCTCAGCCACGCGCCAGATCTGCTTCTCCTTGCCACCGATCTAGCAGGAATCGGGGGGCCGGACCTACCTTTGAGTGTGTCTGCCATCGACTCGACTGCTCAGGTAACCGACGCACCCGAACGGACACTGACCATCTCAACCCGCCTCGAACTTTCCTTGGCCGACCTGTTCATGCATCGAGAGAATCTCTGCGACACATTCGACCGCGCCCACGCAGTGAGTGAGTTCCTTCTCGATCACTCCCCAGCATGGCTGGACGAAGGATTGGCGTGAACGCCAACCTTTACCGATTCTCCTTCGATCGGTTCTCCGACAACCTCGACCAGGTCTTCCTAACTGAACCGGCCCACGGCCAGGTAGCGACACAGAGCCACTCCTATTGTCAAGTGGACCAACGAAGTGCCGTCCTGGCGGGAGGGCTAGTCTCCCTTGGAGCCAAGATTGGGGATCGGATTGTCGTCCAGGTCGACAAATCTGTCGACGCAATAGCCCTGTACTTCGCCTGCTTACGAACTGGCCTGGTCTATGTCCCACTCAATACCGCCTACACCCCCAACGAGGTCCGCTTCTTTCTCCGCGATGCCGGAGCGACAGTCTTTGTTTACGCCCCCGACCGGATCGATGATATGGCCAAGGCCATGGTTGAACTCCCAAACCTGATCACCGTCTCGCTCGGATGCTGCGGAGATGGCTCATTGCCCGAGGCAGCCCGCAGTACCGAGCCTCACAACGACATTGTCGATCGAGCCGACACGGACCTCGCTGCCATGCTTTACACCTCGGGAACGACTGGCCGTTCCAAGGGGGCGATGCTCACCCATCGGGGACTACGGGAGAACGCTCTTGCCCTACACCGGGTGTGGGCCTTCGAGCCGGGTGATGTTCTTCTTCACACCCTTCCTATCTTCCACGTTCATGGCCTCTTCGTCGCCCTCCATTGTGCCATCCTCAACCGGTCCGAAGTAATTTTCTGCCCACGATTTGGGGTCGACGAAGTTCTTCAACAGCTACCGCAAGCGTCCGTGCTCATGGGAGTTCCCACCCAGTACGTCCGGCTACTGGCCGACTCTCGATTCAACCGTGGGCTTTGCCGCCATATGCGCTTGTTCACCTCTGGGTCTGCCCCCATGACCGAGGGCGTGTTCAACTCATTTGCCCACCAGACTGGGCATCGCATCTGTGAACGCTACGGGATGACCGAATGCGGAATCATCACCTCTAACCCCTATGAGGGCGAACGCGTCGCGGGGACCGTTGGCTACGCGCTGCCCGGCTATGAGCTACGAGTCATGACCGAGACCGGGCCCGCGGCCCCGGGCGAAGTTGGTGTTGTGGAGGTCCGAGGCCCTCATCTGTTCTCGGGATACTGGCAACTACCAGACAAGACAGCCCAAGAATTGACCGACGACGGTTTCTTCCGTACTGGCGATGTCGGACAACTTGACCACACCGGCAGGCTGACCTTGGCCGGTCGCTCCGGGGACATGATTATCTCTGGCGGACTCAACGTGTACCCCAAAGAAATTGAGGCAGTTCTTGACCAAATCGAGGGTGTGGCCGAGTCGGCCGTCGTTGGGCTACCCCACCCCGACTTCGGTGAGGCAGTGACCGCCTTCATTGTCCTGTCCAATAACCCGGCAACTGGTGTCGTTGACGCCCAAAAGAACCCAAACTTTTCTGCCGAATGTGAAGGATTTTTGGCCCGATTCAAACAACCGAAACAGTACATAGTGCTCGAAAAGCTTCCCCGCAACACCATGGGCAAGGTGCAAAAGGCGGCTATACGGGCTGCCTATGACGACCTCTACACGTCCAGTCCAGACCTCAGCTAGCCGCTAAATCACTGGGAATCGGCGGGCCGAGAGCCGGATCGGAGACCCGACCACAACTCTCGAAACCCACCTTTGACGGCGGCAAACCTTTGCTGCCATCCCCAATACTAGTTCCGCCCGACGTCGGTGTGGTCTTCAACCCCATAGACGTCCGCTGGTTGATAGCGGGCAATCTCGGCCCGACCAACAACCATGAAATGCACTTCATCTGGTCCATCGGCCAAGCGAAGGGTACGTTGCTGGGTGTACATCTCGGCTAGCGGAGTCCACTGAGAGATGCCAGTAGCGCCATGCATCTGGATGGCCTGATCGATGATGTCACAGCAGCGCTCGGGCACCATGGCCTTGACTGCGCTGACCCACACCCGTGCTTCGGCGTTACCCATCAAGTCCATGGCTTTGGCTGCCTTCAGCACCATCATTCGCATCGCCTCAATCTCAATACGAGCCCGGGCAATTATCTCGGTGTTGCCGCCGAGCTTGACCAATGGGCGGCCAAATGCTTCCCGGGAGAGACCACGTTCGACCATGAGTTGTAGAGCCTTCTCAGCCGAGCCGATCGATCGCATGCAGTGGTGGATTCGACCGGGACCGAGTCGAAGTTGGGAGATCTCGAATCCACGACCTTCACCAAGCAGCATGTTCTCTTTCGGGACCCGAACCTCGCTGAAGCGAATATGCATGTGTCCGTGCGGAGCATCGTCTCGGCCAAAGACCTCCATACCTTCCAGAATCTCAACCCCAGGGGTGTCCATGGGGACCAGAATCTGAGATTGCTGCAAATGAGGGGCGGCATCGGGGTTGGTGCGGACCATCACAATCATAATCTTGCAGCGAGGGTCACCCGCCCCTGAGATGTAGTACTTCTCCCCGTTAAGCACCCACTCTTCACCATCAAGGACAGCCGTCATCTGTACGTTCTTGGCGTCGGAAGAGGCTACTGCGGGCTCAGTCATAGCGAACGCGGAACGAATTTCACCTGCCAGCAACGGCTTGAGCCATTGCTCTTTTTGCTCCGGGGTGCCAACCCGTTCCAGCACCTCCATGTTGCCGGTGTCTGGTGCCGAGCAGTTAAGACACTCCGATGCTAGGCGAACCTTGCCTAGTTCGGTGGCAATGTAGGCGTAGTCCAGGTTGCTAAGCCCCTCTCCTGTCTCCGCGTCTGGCAGAAAGAAGTTCCAGAGCCCGGCGGCCTTAGCCTTGTCCTTGACCACTTGCAATAGTTCCAACTGGCCCTCCGCGTAGCTCCATCGATTGGGAGCATTGCTGTCGAGCTTGTGAAACTCGATCGCCATTGGCTCAACCTCTTCAGCAATGAATTTCTTGACCGCTTCGAACAAGGGCCTCGCCTTTTCCGACATGCCAAGGTTGTAGAGTTCACCGTCGAAGTCATCGGTATTTAGTGGGTTAACAGGCATTGGTTCTCCGTGGTTCGCGATCACCAACGATCTTGGCACCCATAGCTCACAGAATCGAACTGAGATCCGATCTTTCGGCCGCTCCGGGGTTGCTCTCACCGCCCCTGGAGTGCTCCCTTTGTCGCTCTTGCCCACCCCCAGGGCCTTCGTTGTCGCGTTTGCGACCCAGTTAGGGGTCGCAAACGCGACAACGAGCCGAAAGAACCTGATCCAGAGGTACCGGAAGAACCTGACCCAGAGGTACCGGAAGAACCTGATCCAGAGGTACCGGAAGAACCTGAGCAGAATGGAAAGGCCAAGCCGATTCCTGGCAGTATGCGGGGATGATCCTGAGGGGGACAAATGCCTGATCCCATATCTGAACCTGCGTTAGAGCATGACCCAGAGCCCAACCCGGAGCCCGGCACGAGCCAACGCACCGTCTTTCGAACTTGCCCCCTGTGTGAGGCCACCTGTGGCCTTGAGATTTCGGTGAAGGGTAACGAGGTCACCCGTATTCGTGGGGATCAAGAAGATGTGCTGTCGCGTGGCTTCATTTGTCCCAAAGGGTCAGCTCTACGACATCTTCATGCCGACCCCGATCGCCTTCGCCGCCCGATGGTCAAGCGAACAATGGACGACGGAACCAGCCAGTTCGTGGAAACAACATGGGAGGAGGCATTTGCCACCATCGAGGCCGGCCTGCTTCCAATCTTGGCTGAGCACGGCAGGGACTCCGTCGGTATTTACCTGGGAAATCCGACCGTTCATAGCCTCGGAGCCGTGCTTCACACCGGAAGCCTGATCAGGGCTCTCGGTTCGCAGAACCGCTTCAGTGCATCCACCGTTGACCAGCGGCCAAAGGAAATCTCAAGTGCCGCCTTGTTCGGTTCGGTCGCCATTGCGGTACCAGATCTGAATCGCACCGACTACATCGTTCTGCTGGGCGCGAATCCCTACGCTTCGAATGGATCGCTATGTACGGCCCCGGGGTTTCCTGACAAGCTCGAGGCCATCCAAGCTCGCGGGGGCAAAGTTGTGGTTGTTGACCCTCGACTCAGTGAAACCGCTAGACGATGCGACCAACACATCGCCATCCGCCCCGGAACCGACACGCACCTACTGGCCGCCATCGCCCACACCATGCTGGTCGAAGATCTGGCCGACCCCTCCAACGTGGCCGATCATTGCGACGGACTAGAGGGACTGACCGAGCTTTTGTCCCCCTATACGCCCGAAACGGTGGCCGACATCTGTGGCGTCGATGCCGAGGCCATACGGACCTTGAGTCGAGAACTGGCGGCCGCCCCGAGCGCGGCGGTCTATGGGCGTATGGGGACAAGCACCCAAGAGTTCGGCACGCTGGCCTCCTGGCTGGTCGACATCGTGAATACTCTGTCCGGCAACCTCGACAGAGTTGGCGGAGTCATGTTCCCGAAGGGAGCTCTTGGTCAGCCATCAACCAAAGGCGAGCCCGGCTCGGGGCGCGGCTTTCGCATGGGACGCCGAACGTCTCGGGTTTCCAAACTCCCCGAGTCGCTGGGCGAATTTCCCGTCACTGCGTTGCCTGAGGAAATCGAGACGGCAGGCGAAGGCCAGATCCGGGCCATGATCACTGTTGCAGGCAACCCGGTCTCTTCGAACCCGAATGCCAACCGACTCGACGCGGCCCTGGCGTCGTTGGAATTCATGGTTTGTGTCGATCCATACATCAACGAAACAACCCGCCATGCCAACGTCATTCTGCCTCCCCCGTCCCCGCTCCAGAAATCCCACTACGACGTCGCCCTGCTCAACCTGGCCATTCACAATGTGGCCAACTATTCACCTCCGGTTCTGGGACTTGACGGACAGA
The DNA here is from genome assembly GCA_024276425.1 of Actinomycetes bacterium. Taxonomy (GTDB): domain Bacteria; phylum Actinomycetota; class Acidimicrobiia; order Acidimicrobiales; family SZUA-35; genus JAJRQY01. The sequence continues at coordinate 44,699 of JAJRXF010000102.1, forward strand.
TCGATGAATGGGAGATCATGCTTTCCCTCAGCGCTCTAGTCATGGGAACCAGCGCGAGCGATCTGGCAAATGCCGTACCGGAGGCTGATGAGTTCGTAGCTCGGACTATTCTTTCCAGCGCGGTACAGGACAAGTTTGGGCGAGTGTTTGAGCGCAACGTAGACAGCCTGATGGCCGACTTGGATGACATCTGTGGGCCGGAACGCTTGTTGGACATCATGCTGCGGACCGGCCCCTACGGAGACGGATTCGGGACCAACCCCGGCGGTCTCACCCTCCAACATTTGATTGACAACCCCCACGGCGTCGACCTTGGGCCGTTGGAACCCAACCGCATTCCCGATCTACTCAGAACCCAGTCGGGCAAGATCGACATCATTCCCGATTTGATGTTGGGCGATCTCGACCGACTTAGCAAGTCTCTTGGCCGTGACTGGAACGAATCGATGGTCCTCGTTGGACGCCGTCATGTCCGCTCGAACAACTCCTGGATGCACAACCTCGCGATCCTGACCAAGGGCAGGAACCGGTGCACGTTGCAGATCCACCCCGAGGATGCCGAGCGTCTGGGTGTTGTTCACGGAGAGCCAACCTCGGTGGAGTCGCGAGCCGGCAAGGTACTGGTCGATGCCGAGGTCACCGAGGGCATACGACCCGGCGTGGTCAGCATCCCTCATGGTTTTGGACAAAACATGGCTGGGGTCAAAATGCGAGTGGCAACCGAGTACCGAGGGGTCAACACCAACATTTTGACTGACGAGTACTTCCGAGACGCCATCAGCGGAACCATCGCTCTCAATGGTGTACCCGTCACCATCACCAGCCAAACTGCGTCAGCAATCAAAACAAACTGACAAACAAACTGACGTACCGACCAACCAGGACAGAGGGAGCTCACCAGCAATGTCTCAGACCATCACCGAAGCCGCTTTCCGTCAACGCTGCCGCGACTTTCTCGATGCCAACGCCACCGGAACAAACCTTGAGGAGCCAGATCCTCGAGGATCAAAACTTCTGGATGAACACCGCCAGTTTCAGGCCAAGCTCGCCGAAGCTGGACTCGCCGGTTTGACCTACGACAGGGCCTATGGCGGCGGTGGCTACGACCCAGAGTACGAGAAAATGTGGCGTGAGGAATATGCCAAATACCCAGACATGACATCCTCCTTAACCATTAGCCACGGCATGTGCACACCAATGATGAACGAGTATGGCACCGATGAACAAAAGGCCAAGTACCTTCCCGACATGATCACGGGCAAAACAGTCTGGTGCCAAATGTTCTCTGAACCTGGTGCTGGATCGGACGTGGCCAGCCTCCAAATGAAGGCCGACCTCGATGGTGACGAATGGACTCTCAACGGTCAGAAGGTCTGGACAACGCTGGCCCATGTCTCCGAATACGGTCTCGTCATTGCACGCACAGACGTAACCCAACCCAAGCACGGTGGAATCTCCATGTTCATTGTCAAGATGGACTCACCCGGTATCGAAATACGGCCGATCACTCAAATCAACGGTGGCACCCACTTCAACGAGGTGTTCTTCTCCGATCTGCGCCTACCAAAGGACGCCCTTGTCGGCCCGCTCAATGAAGGCTGGCGTCTCGCCACCGCCATGCTCATGTATGAGCGGGTGGCGATTGGCACCGGCTCCGCCAGCGGCATTAAGACACCGAACTACAACTTCTTAGCCAAGCGGGCAACACAAAACGGACGTAGCAATGACCCGGTGATTCGCCAACAACTCATGAGACTCTATTCTCAGGAGGCCACCAAGTCTCTGGTATCGATGCAGACTCGAAACGCGCTCGAATCGGGCAAAACTCCCGGGCCCGGCGGCTCCTTATCGAAGCTACATGGAGCGGTGATCGCCTCAATGACTCGCACTATTATCCCCAGCGTTGCCGGTCCGGTCACCGCTGCTTGGGAACAAGACTCCGGAGACGAGGTTTACTCTCACTCAGTTCTGTCTAGTTTCATGGCCAATATTGCTGGCGGAACAGACGAGATTCAGAAAAACATCATTGGCGATCGGGTTCTCGGGTTGCCCAGAGAGCCCAGCGTCGACAAGGGTGTTCCCTTTCAGGATCTTCGAACCGGAACCCAGGTTTAGCTCTGCCGGGTTCAGATTCCGGCTCTGCCTGGTTCAATTGGGGCATGGACCTGAAGTTCAGCAATCGTTTTTCCCGCCAACTGCCAGCCGACCCCTTGGTCGACCGGCGGTCTCGGGAGGTTCGTGGAGCGTGTTTCTCAAGGGTTGAGCCCACCCCAACCTCGAAACCTCAACTCATCGCTAGCTCAATCGAAGTTGCCAAAGATCTGGGCCTCACCGAAGAAGATGTCGCCTCCGATGAATTCCTCCAAATGGTTACCGGGAATCTCGTGCTGAAAGACATGGACCCCTACGCCGCGTGTTACGGCGGCCACCAGTTCGGCAACTGGGCTGGACAACTCGGCGACGGACGAGCAATCGCCCTTGGCGAGGTAGAGACACCAAGCGGCAAGCATCTCACTCTCCAACTGAAGGGCGCAGGCCCCACCCCGTATTCCCGTGGGGCCGATGGCTATGCGGTGCTGCGATCCTCCATCCGAGAGTTCCTATGCAGCGAAGCAATGCATCACCTCGGTGTACCAACTACCCGGGCCCTCAGCCTTGCCCTAACCGGGGATGAGATTGTCCGCGACATGCTCTATGACGGCAACCCCGCCCCTGAACCCGGAGCGATCGTTTGCCGGGTCGCTCCCTCGTTCACCCGGTTCGGAAACTTCGAACTGTTCGGATCCCGCGGAGAAATAGACGAACTTCGCCAGCTCTTGGACTTCACCATCCGCACCGACTTCCCCCATCTGGGTAACCCGTCCCCTCAGACCTATATTGCCTGGTTCAGCGAGGTCTCCCAGCTCACCGCGCAGTTGATGGTGCACTGGATGAGGGTCGGTTTTGTTCACGGAGTCATGAACACCGACAACCTCTCGGTCCTGGGTCTAACCATCGACTACGGCCCCTACGGCTGGTTAGAGAACTTCGATCCGAATTGGACTCCCAATACCACAGACAAAACCCACGGCCGCTACCGATATGGGGCCCAGCCGCAGGTTGCCCAATGGAACCTGGCCCAACTCGGCAATGCGATCTATCCCCTCATCAATGATGCCGAGCCGCTCGAAGCCGTGTTGAGTGACTATGTGAGCCACTACCGACATGGCTTTCGGGCCATGATGGCGTCCAAGTACGGGTTGGCCGACTGGGATGAGGCCGAGGGCCCGGACGTCTTTTCCGAAGGCAGCCATCTTGACAGCCTGATCCACGGCCTCAACTCGGTCATGGCCCTAGCCGAAACCGATGTCACAATCTTTTATCGCCGCCTCGCCGACATCCCCACCTCCGCCATGCACGAACCAGACGACATCCTGGTCAACCGGTTGGGGGACGCCTTCTATGTCAAGGACCAGATCACCGCTCGCGTAATCATGGCCATGTCTATCTGGTTACGTTCCTATCTTGATGCCGCCAGCACCATCGCGTCCAAACTTGGAACAGACGATGCCCAGCGCCGCTCGGCAATGAACAACGTCAACCCCAAATACGTTCTGCGAAACTACCTGGCCCAGCTTGCCATCGATCAGGCCACCGAGGGTGACTACTCCATGATTGGCGAACTGCTCGAAGTCCTGCGCCAACCCTATGACGAACAACCCCAGTTTGAGCACTATGCAGCCAAGCGCCCAGATTGGGCCAGGACGAAGGTGGGGGCATCACAGCTCTCGTGTAGTTCCTAGCGACCGCACTTTTCGCGTGCCGCCTCGAGGATGCTTGCGAGGCCTTCTTCATCATTCGTGTCAGGAGATTCCGCTAGCTTCTCAAAATCGGAAATATCGAACCTCCCAGCGGTAGCCTGAGCAAGACAGCGGGCCTCTTCGGGAGTGGCCTGATGGTCGGTCAACCATTGCTCAATCTCAGCCTGACGGCTCTGCTCACTAGGTCCACCACAACCCGACAGTGCAACAAGACCAATCGCGACAACACCGACTATCTTCCTCATGGTGGCAACTTCCTCCTACTGGCATGGTCGGCAAGAGGGGCACAGAATTTAATCTCGCTCCTCCAGGTTGGTTGTTGTAGGGTCCGAAAGTGTGACCATCAAAGAACCGCACCACCCTCTTCTCCACCCCTTCGCAATCCCGGCAAAGGCCGAGTCGGACTTCATCAATATCGTGTCCGGTGCAGGCACCACCTTGCATGATGATCAGGGAAGGCGCTACCTCGATGGAATGGCTAGCCTTTGGTACTGCCAGGTGGGCCATGGTCGAACCGAGATTGTCGACGCCGTCGCCAATCAACTCAAGCAGACCGGCAGTTACAGCATCTTCGATCCGTTCACCTCCACCATTGCCCGCCGAGCGGCCGAGATGATTGCCGAGCGCTCACCTCATGCCGACGGTCGGGTGATGTTTGGCTGCTCCGGCTCCGAAGCAGTCGACACCGCCCTGAAGTTTTCTCGCCTGATTCAGCAACGGCGCGGGCTTCCAGATAAGCAGATCATCATCCGCCGCACCGACGCCTATCATGGCACGACCTTTGGCGGCACGGCATCCCAAGGACTTGCGCCCAACCGTGAGGGTTGGGGAGACCTCGACCCGAATTTCATCGAGATCCCACAAAGCGACATTGAGGCCATGGCCACCGTTTTTGGTGCCCATGGCGATCGAATAGCTGCGGTCATTAGCGAACCAGTCCAGGGAGCCGGAGGAGTGTGGCCCCCAGTCGAGGGATACCTCGAGAACATGCGCCGACTTTGCGACCAGCATGGGGCGCTCCTGATATTTGACGAAGTCATCTGCGGGTTTGGTCGAACCGGTTCATGGTTTGGTGCACAAACCTATGGTGTGACCCCCGACCTCATGACCTTCGCCAAGGGCGCAACGTCGGGGTATCAACCCCTTTCAGGAGTCATCATTAGCCGCGCGGTGGCCGACGAACTGGAGGAAGATGACTCGTTCCTGCTCCGTCACGGTTACACCTACAGCGGCCATGCTGGGTCCTGTGCCGCGGCCGTCGCCAATATTGAGATTATCGAACGTGAGGGGCTGGTGGAACGAGCCAACCACATCGGCCGGGAAGTCACAAAAGGCTTCGAGGCGCTCAAAGGAGACGGACTCATCGAGGGCTACCGCGGGGTTGGGGCAGTATGGGCCGCCGACCTTGGCGAGCCAGCAGCCGAGTGGAGCCGAAAGATGACGGCCAGAGGCCTAATCAGTCGAGGGTTCGACGACGCCCTAATCTTGTGCCCACCCTTGGTCATTAGCGACGACGAGATCGCCGAATTTGTCGAAGGGATCGCCGACCTTCGCCGCCAAATGGCACCAAGGTGAATAGTTTTCGCCCCTCTACCGTGCCCTCAAAACCTCAAGTGCCTTATCAGCGTGAGCGTTCATGCTGGTCTCGCTGTTGATCACGGCGAGAACCTCACGGTTGGTGTCAATCACGAACGTCGCCCGTTTTGTTGGCAGGAACCCCATCCGCTTCACCCCGAATTGTTCCAGGATGCCTTTCTTCGGGTCCGAAAGCAGCGGGAACCCAAGGTCGTTGTCTTCGGCGAATTCTCGTTGCCGACCAACCTGGTCGGCACTCATTCCCACGATCGTGGCTCCCAACTGTTTGAACTCCGATTGCAGATCACGGAAATGTTTCGATTCAATCGTTCAACCAGGAGTTTTGGCCTTGATATAGAAGTACAAAACGATTGGTCCGGTGTTCAACAGATCGCTCAGCTTGACCGATTCTCCGTTCTGGTCCAGTGCGGAAAAATCTTCGACGACAGCGCCGACTTTCATGGAAGTTCTCTCAGAGGCATTCCTGCACCCTAAAGTAATTCGACGCACTGGTTCCAATAGGTGCAAGATCGGGCCCGTAGCTCAGTTGGTTAGAGCACAGGACTCATAATCCTTTGGTCGTGGGTTCGAGCCCCACCGGGCCCACGTTTTCGCCTCCGGCGAAACTGGAGTTTCGGCGCTAGGGCGCCAAAACATCCACAACCCCAACACCCCACCCAACTCCACATCCAACAAAACTGGAGTTTCGCTCACTAACCGAGCTACTCGTTAAGGTCTGGTTTCCTCACGTGACTTAGTATCCCCTTACTCACACAGAGGTGAATTCTGATGACTGATAGTGTCAATCCGAATGCTGGTTGGTACCCGGACCCTCAGGTTCCGGGCACTCAACGTTGGTGGGATGGAAACGCCTGGACTGAATACACCCAGGCCATCGTCCAGCCAACTCCGGCACCAACCCCCGCCGCGACTCCTCCTGCGCCAGCAACGATGCCCGAATTCATCCCACCGGTATCTCCTGGTGCTGCCGCTCCCGGGACGGTGGACACCCCAACCAAGAAGTCCGGCAGCACGTTCCCTATCGTGCTTCTTGTTGGGCTCGCAGGTGCCCTCGTTCTGACAGTCATTGGTGGGGCAGCACTTCTATTTCTTGGGTCCTCCAACGACGAACTAGTCGAGGCCGTCTCAACATCGGCCTCGTCCGAGGGCGATGTTGACGAGGTAGACGACGCCCCTGATGAAGCCAGCGGATCGAACAATGTTTCGCCCGGATCCGACGCAGATACGACGACCTCGACCACCGAAGACTCACAACCAGCAACGACCACTGACTTCGCTGGTGCCGACGGTGTTTTGTCCTGCACTCGAAATGAAGGCGGAGTTCTACTCGAACTCGTCAACGGGGGAACAGAGACCTCAACCTACTTTCTTACCGTCGGGTTCTTTGATGACGCCGGAACTCGCTTGGCCGACGAATTCACTTCGGTAAACTCGGTCCGTCCGGGAGAGCGAGTAATCCAAGAATTCTTCATGTTCGAAGATGCCGGGACAGTCTGTGAGATCATCGAAACCGAACGATTCCCCGTCCAGAGCGAAGCCGATCAACTGGCCGAAGTTGAAGACTGCGTCATTGGTTCCGAACCGGATGCTTTCGGAGACTTCAGCGCATCCGTGTCGGTTACCAACACCACGTCCATCACAAGCGATTACTCAATCGATGCCGCCTTCATGGATGCCGAAGGAATAAGGCGCGGCCATGGATCAGCCTTCATCCAGTCTGTTCGTCCCCAAGAAACAGCCCCCGGAGACTTCTTTACCACCGCGGAATTCGCAGAAGGTTTCACCTGTGAAATAGTCGCAGTCGTTCGCTTCGACTCCTAAACAACCCTTGTCCACCAAGGGCACGATTCCCTACCAGGCAGTGGTGGCTGGCAGAATGAGGCATGACCTCTTCGGCACCGACGAACGGACCCCTTGACGGGGTGCGAGTTATTGACCTGACCACGATCGTCATGGGGCCAATGGCCTGTCGCATTCTTGGTGACCTGGGCGCAGATGTCATCAAGGTTGAAACTTCCGAAGGCGACTTTATGCGCCATTTCGAACCCAAGACTTCCGCTGGCATGAGCGCATTCTCACTAAACATCAACCGCAACAAGCGAAGCATAGTGCTCGACCTAAAATCTCGAACCGGCCGCCGGGCCATGCTCGACCTCGTCGCCACCTCCGACGTTCTTGTCACCAACATGCGTCCGGCTGCCCTTGAACGTCTCCGCCTGTCCTATCAAGACCTCCTGGGGGCAAAAGACGACCTGATCTACTGCAGCGCCGTCGGATTCGGCTCAGAGGGCCCCTACGCCGGTCAAGCGGCCTATGACGACGTCATCCAAGCCGTTTCCGGTTTGGCCAGCATGGCTGCTTGGATTGGAGACGAACCAGCGTTTACTCCCAGCATCATCGCCGACAAGGTAGCGGCCCTACACATTGTCTATTCCGTCAACGCTGCTCTATATCGACGGGAGACAAGCGGCCTGGGTGACCACATCGAAGTTCCAATGGCCGAACTCATGGCCGCCTTCAACCTCACCGAGCACCTGAATGGACACACCCTGGAACCCAAGCAGGAGCCCTTCAGCTATCCCCGTCTGCGGACCAAGCACCGCAAGCCCCGCCGATCAGCCGACGGTTGGGTCTGTCTCATGCCCTATTCCGACCAAAACTGGAAAGACTTCTTTGAACTCGCGGGCCGACCAGACCTGGCTGTGGACCCTCGATTCGCCAGTATCAATGACCGGATTACCAACATTGACGCCTTGTATGGCTACCTGGATGAGTTGACCGATCAGAAAACCACAGCCGAGTGGCTTCGAGTGTGTGACGACCTGTCGATACCGGCAACTCCAGTCAACAACCTCGAAGACCTGGCCGAAGATCCTCACTTTGCCGCCGTTGGGCTGTTGGAACTCACCCGACACCCATCCGAGGGCGCCTACCGGGTGATCAAGGATCCGATCAGTTTTGCCAGCGGAAACGCCGGTTTGCACCGCCACGCCCCCAGGCTTGGCAACGACACAATCGAGATCCTGTCCGAGTTGGGCTATGACCAGGACCGCATCGACCAGATCACGTCACGACTGGACGCTGAGTCTGAATGAAGTATGGCTCCGGGGGTGGGGCTCGAACCCACGACCTATTGATTAACAGTCAACCGCTCTGCCAGCTGAGCTACCCCGGATCGGGTCAGGTGAATATAGCAAAGGTATGGGCCAAAGGACGCACCCAATTTCCGAATCGGGCTGCCCACCCCGTTTCGCGCTCCCGAACCGTCCTTGATGCTGGTCAGTACAAACGACGCTCGTCAGTCCAAATAGTCCCGAAGTCGGTCGCTCCGAAGGGGGTGTCGAAGCTTAGCCAAGGTCTTGGACTCGATCTGGCGAATTCGTTCCCGGGTAACGCCAAAGGCCCGCCCCACCTCTTCGAGGGTTCTGGGCCTACCGTCCTCAAGACCGAATCGGAGTCGTACAACCTCGGCCTCACGCTCAGAAAGCTCTCCCAGCACGTCCTGGACCGTTTGGGCAAGCAGCTTTCGGGCAGCCACATCAAGGGGCGCGGCTCCCTTGTCCGGTATGAAGTCGGCCATGGAAGTGTCGTCTTCGTCCCCGATTGGAGTATCGAGGGATAACGGGTCCTGTTGGGCGATCCGCAGTATCTCGGTCACCTTCTCCTCGGTCAGATCAACAGCTTCGGCGATCTCGGCGATAGTCGGTTCTCGTTCGAGCCGCTGCAACATCGAACGTTGAGCACGAACGACTTTATTGATGGCCTCCACCATATGAACGGGAACCCGAATCGTCCGAGACTGATCGGCAATCGCTCGGGTGATCGCCTGTCGAATCCACCAGGTGGCATAGGTGGAAAACTTGAAACCCTTTGAGTAGTCGAACTTCTCTACCGCCCGCATCAGCCCAAGATTGCCTTCTTGGATCAGATCGAGCATCGGGACACTTCGGCCAACGTAACGTTTGGCGATAGAGACAACGAGCCTCAGGTTGGCCGACGTCAGTTCGCTACGTGCCCGGTCGCCATCGCTAATGGTGCGCCGCAACTGTCGCTGTTCGAGCCGATCTAGCTTGTCCCATGTCCCCTCGGACAAATGATCGGCCACAACAGAGGTGGCGCCCGCGCCAGCTTCGATTCGCTTTGCCAGCCAGACTTCTTCCTCCGCCTTGAGCAGGGGAACCTTCCCGATTTCCTTCAGGTACATGCGCACCGGGTCAGATGAGCTGGAGGCTTGGGCCATGGCGGCCGCAGCGACTCGGGTGGCATCAAAGGCACGAGTCCGACGAAATCCGAGGGGCTCCGATCCTGTCGTGTCGGTTGAGGACTCGGGCTTGTCGGTGTGGACCCAGTTCTGGGACCCGTTTCGGGCCACTTCGCGAACAGACTCATCTAACAAGATGTCGTTTTCGGCCAAGAATTCGCGTACCTCGTGCATGACGTCTTCGGTAATCGAAACTCGTTGCAGCACGTCACTGACATCGACTGGAGTCAGAGGACGCCCCACCCGGGCGCGCAACTGCAGCCGATCTCGGTGCTCGTCGGTAAAGGAGGAGCCACGTACAACTGTGGGTTTCTTGGTCAAGAGGGATCTCCGGGCGAACTAGTCCACCAACCTAGCAAGCCCTCGACCGCCGGTCCCCTTCGCGCCGGATCTTGTAGCTGTTCTAACTGAGCCTTAAACCAAGAAAGATCGGAGTTCGAAGCGGAAATATCTGCTGGCGTTTTGGCTTTGCGGGCCAACTGTTGGTTGTCCTGGATGCGGCGTTGTAGATAGTGCGACCAAAGCAGGCTGGCCACATCCTCCGGCTCGGCCGACGTCTCTTCTACCGAGAGCCTCTGGATCGCTTCGGCTACCGCAGGGCTACTGGCTTGGATGGCCAGGTGCAGCGTCTCGTGTTGGCATAGTTGGCGGTAAAGGGCCGCGTACAACTCATCGGCAAACAAGTCCGGCACCAGAAGGGGTCCCATGACCTCCGGGGTCTGCATCATCAAGCGCAGCCCCTCGGTCTCGGGCGAATCTCGGTAATCGCGAGGCTTGATTGGCTGACGGCGAACGGCCCCGTCGGGACTAACTCTCTTTCGTGGCCCCTCGGCCAAGATCTGGCGAACAAGATTCGGTTCGATCCGACAACGCCCAGCTATTTCCATGGCGTATTGATCCTTGACCAGCGCATCGGGATGCTCGGCCACCATCTCGAGCGCGGCCTTCGCAGTTCGAGCGCGTCCTTCCACCGTTGCCATATCTCCAGCGTTGAGCGCCCGCTCTACCCGAAAGGCCAGGAACGGTTTGGCCTTCGCTACAGCCTCAGCCAGCCTGGCCGGATCGCTACGAGCCAGATCGCCTGGGTCGACTCCGTCCGGAAGATCGGCGACGGCTACGTCAAGACTGTGCTTCTTTTCCCACTCATAGAACTTCGCTGCCGCGTTCTGACCTGCCGAGTCAGCATCAAAGGAGAGTACAACTCGCCGAGCAAACCGGCTCAGCATTTTTACGTGCTCCTCGGTCAGAGCAGTCCCACATGTCGCCACCGCACGAGTCACTCCGGCCTGGCCATAACCGATGACATCGGTATAGCCCTCGCACACGATGACCTCATCTGCGGCCACGATGTCCGTCTTGGCCCAGTTCAGTCCATAGAGCACTCGACTCTTGTGGTAGACCCCAGAATCGGCGGAATTACGATACTTTGCTGGATCATCGGACCCGGGCAAAACCCGACCACCGAAGCCCATTGCCCGATCTTGGGCGTCGAAGATGGGAAACAAAACGCGCCCACGAAAGAAATCGTACTGCCCTCCCCGATTGTTGATATTACCCAATCCGGCATCGACCCAGTCCCGATTGGGAACACGAAGCGCCTTGGAGAGTTGGTCCCAAGAATCCGGTGCCCACCCAATCTGGTATTGCCGAACAATGTCGCCGTCATAGCCGCGCTGGCGAAGATAACTTCTGGCGGCGGCGGCATCCTTACCAGTAAGCAAACGTTGGTGATACCACTGGACGGCGCGACCAATGGTCTCGTGCAGCTTGGCCCGACGTTTACGTTCCTCACCCTCGTTCTTGTCGGTGTAGTGCAAGGTGAAGTCGGACTTGGCTGCCAACCACTCCACGGCGCCAACAAAGTCCAGTTGCTCCTGCTCGCGCACGAACGTGATGACGTCTCCTTTTGCCTGACAGCCAAAGCAGTAATACAGGCCCTGCTCAGCGTTCACGGAAAACGATGGCGACTTCTCGGTGTGAAATGGGCACAGACCGGTAAACCGACGTCCAACGCGACGAAGTTGAGTGTAGTTGGAGATCACCTGAACAATGTCGGCGCTCTCCCGCAAACGCACGATGTCCTCATCAACAATCCCCACCGTCGAAACCTACCGTGGATCGGGTTGACTTAGCCCTCCGAGCACCGCCTGGGCAGCCGCCAGCCGGGCGATTGGGACCCGATAGGGGGAGCAGGACACATAGTCTAGGCCACATTCCCAAAAGAATCCGATGGACGCGGGGTCACCGCCATGTTCGCCGCAGATTCCGAGTTTTATTCCCGGGTTGGCGGCACGAGCGGCTTCCGATGCCCTGCGCATCAGTGCTCCGACTCCGAGCACATCCAGTGTTTGAAAAGGATTGGCCCCAAGAAGTGAACGGTCGACATACTCACCCACAATCCGACTCTCGACATCATCACGACTAAATCCGAGAGTCATCTGAGTCAAATCATTCGTGCCGAAGCTAAAGAAGTCTGCTCCGGGAGCAATCGCCTCAGCACACAGTGCCGCTCGCGGGGTCTCCACCATCGAGCCAATACGAACATCCAGTGGCTCATCAGCCAACTCATTAGCAGTCGCTACCTCGGCCTCAATCCAACTTCTGACCAGATCCAGTTCGGGTCGATTGATGATAAGGGGCACCATGATCTCGATCCGCGGGTGTCCCCCAGCGGATCGATGCTCCAACCCGGCGGCCATGATGGCCTTGGCCTGCATTCGAAATAGACCGGGCCGGAGGATCCCCAGTCGGACTCCTCTGGTCCCGAGCATCGGGTTGGATTCGCTCCACTCTCGCGCTGCTGACAAAAGAGCCTGTTCCCGCTCGGATAGTGTGCCAGAGGACTCGGCCAGGCTGAGTTCTTCGATCTTGGGTAGAAATTCATGCAATGGTGGATCGAGAAGGCGGATGGTCACCGGAAGACCATCCATTGCCTGCAACAGATCAAGGAAGTCCCGCTGCTGAACCTCAGCCAAAGCCGACAGTGCGGCGGATTCCTCTTCCTCACTAGTTGCCAGGATCATGGCCTGGACCAGGGGCAGCCGCTCACCGAGGAACTGATGCTCGGTACGACACAACCCGATTCCCTCAGCCCCAAACTCCCTGGCTACTAACGCGTCATCCGCGGTATCAGCGTTGGCTCGAACCTCGAGTTTTCCTTCACGGATCTCATCCGCCCAGGCCAAGATCTGGGTCATGTCAGTGTTCGGCTCGCTCTGCGCGGTGCCAATCTCGCCCACGAATACGGTGCCCGCTCCACCGTCGATGCTAATCAGATCCCCCTGGTTGACTCTGGTCTCCCCGACTTTGAAGAACCCGTCTCCAACAATGATGTCGCTGGCACCACAGACCGCGGGCTTACCCCAACCGCGAGCGACAACTGCGGCATGGCTGGCCAAACCCCCTTTGGTGGTGAGAATGCCCTCTGCGATTGACATCCCGGGCACGTCTTCGGGTGAAGTTTCATCTTTCACCAGGATGACATCCTCACCTTCGTCATACGCATCCAGGGCATCATCGGCGCTGAAGTACACCCTGCCAACCGCAGCGCCCGGGGAGGCCCCCAGGCCTGCGGCAAGCACCTCCGCCTGCGACTGCTCGAACTGTGGATGAAGGATCTGATCGAGGTGATCGCCGCTGACCCTGAGCACTGCTTCATGGACCGACAGCGGATTGGTCGGACGACGAGTACCTTCCACCGCTGCTCTCACCGCTGCCACTCCCGACCGGTCGGCCACCTGAGCCTGGAGTAGCCAGAACTCGCCTCGTTCCACCGTGAACTCCACACTCATCATGTCTCGGTACTCGGCCTCTAAGAGGTTGACGGAACGTCCTAGAGCAGCCATTGCATCGGGGAGTTCTGCTTCGAGCTCGGCCAGGGACCGCACCTGAGCATTGCCAGCGGTCACGTCTTCGCCCTGGCCACCAGTAACAAACTGCACAAAAAGCCCCGCCGCACCAGTTCGAGGATCGTGGCTACACGCGAGCCCACTTCCCGAACGGCTATCTCGATTGCCAAAAACCATTCGCTGGACAGTAACCGCAGTCCCAAGATCATGATGGATGCGTTCGCGGCTCCGGTACGCGTGGGAGATGGGGTCGTTCCAACGTTGGAATGCGGCCAGAATTGACCCCTCAAGTTGCTGTCGGGGATCTTGGGGGAATGGAGCGGACCCTTCACCCTCAACGATCTCCAGAAAGCTCTGCACAACAAAACCCAATGCGTCACTTGTGAGCTCGCCGTCCTTGAGCACCCCACTGTCCGCTCGTGCCCGTGCCAAACACTGCTCGAAGGCCTCCATCGGGACCCCCAGGACAAGATGGCCATACATTTGGATTAGCCGTCGATAGCTGTCGCTGGCGAATCGCCAGTCGCCCGTCGCCTCCGCCAGGGCCTGGGTCGTCTTGTCGTTAAGACCAATGTTGAGCACGGTCTCCATCGCCCCTGGCATTGGCAGAGCTGCACCGGCCCGCACACTCAAAAGCAACGGATCAGGACCGCCAAGAGTGGCCTGGCAGCGTACTGAAAGGCCCTGCAGGCTTGCTTCCAGCTCTTCTCTTAGCTGGGAGGAAAGCTTCCCAGCAGCAAGCGTCTGTCGGCAACTGCGCGTACTCAGGGTGAATCCTGGCGGTACCGGAAGGGATAGGACCGAGGTCATCTCGGCCAGGTCGGCTCCCTTCGCCCCAAGCAGACCGCCGAGGGAACGGGGTGAGTCGCGATGTTGATGGTCCAGCGGAAAAATGGTTCGCACCACAGAACATTAGACCGTGGAGACTTTGACAAGAAAGGCTCTTGACTCGCCAACTCTTTTGGTAGCTGGATGCTATTCGTCTAGTCGCTCAGCCAACCAGCCTCGAACCGCATCCAAGGGAATCCGAACCTGCTCCATTGAGTCCCGCTCTCTGATGGTCACGGACTTGTCTTCTAACGTCTCAAAATCGTAGGTAACGCAAAATGGTGTGCCGATCTCGTCTTGGCGGCGGTAGCGCTTACCAATGGCCTGGGTTTGGTCGTAGTCGCACATCCAGCGGCCAGAGAGTTCGTTTGCAAGCTCGGTTGCCGGTCCGCTGAGCTCTGGTTTCTTGGACAGGGGCAGCACCGCCACCTTGTAGGGGGCAATGCGATGATGAAGTCGCAGAACGGTGCGGGTGTCGTCATTGACTTGTTCCTCCTCATAGGCCGCCATGAGGAAAGCCATCATGGTTCGCGTGGCCCCAGCCGCCGGCTCGATCACATAGGGGGTGTATCGCTCCTTGGTGACCTGGTCGTAGTACTCAAGCTTGGCCCCCGCCGCCTTGGCGTGTTGGGTGAGGTCGAAGTCGCCCCGATTGGCGATGCCCTCTAATTCATCCCAGCCCCAGGGGAAAAGGTATTCAACGTCGGAGGTACCGAGGGAGTAGTGGCTCAACTCGTCGTCTTCGTGAGGCCGCAGCATCAACTGATCGGTGGGAATACCATGATCGATGTACCACTGCAAGCGAGTTTGGCACCAGTATTCATACCACTGAGGCGCCTCGGCCGGGGGAACAAAGAACTCCATCTCCATCTGCTCAAACTCCCGAGTTCGAAACACAAAGTTCCCTGGAGTGATCTCGTTGCGAAAGCTCTTGCCAATCTGGGCGATCCCAAAGGGCGGCTTCTTACGGGTGGTGTACTGCACGTTCGCGTAGTTGATAAACATGCCCTGAGCAGTCTCCGGACGCAGATAGACCTCTGCTCCTGCTCCCTCCACCGGGCCAGCGGTGGTCTTAAACATGAGATTGAAATTTCGGGGCTCAGTGAGTTCCCCGGAGACTCCACATGTCGGGCACAGGTCCTTCTTCTTCAGCTTGTCCTGACGGTGCCGCGCTCCACAGTTGCGGCAATCCACCAAAGGATCGGTGAAGTTGGACAAATGGCCCGAGGCTTCCCATACTGCAGGTGGCGAGAGGATCGAGGCGTCAAGACCAACGACGTCTTGTCGCATCTGTACCATGGAGCGCCACCAGGCATCCTTGACGTTTCGGAGCATGAGAACACCAATTGGGCCGTAGTCATAGGTCGAGCGAAAACCACCGTAGATTTCGGCCGATGGGTAGACGATTCCCCGTCGTTTTGAGAGATTGACGATCTTGTCGAATAACCCTGGATCCGGCGTAGTCATGGAGGGGCAGCGTAGCTTAAGCAAAACTCTGGGCGACCTCTTTAATGTTGCTGGCACCTCCCATTCTGATTTCATCGCCCCAAGGTCCCCGATGCTGGCCCGATTTGGCGACAGAATGTGTGGATGCTCGACCCTTTACTTACTGATGTGCTCCGTCGCCGAATCTTGGCGTCAGTCATTGACCTCTTGGGCATCGGCCTTGTAACTGGACTTGTTGGCTGGAGCCAAGCCGAAGTCTTCACTCCGGACAGTTTCGATCCGACTACGGGAGAAGCTATTTGGAGCAGCGCCGATCAGGCCCGCCTCACCGACATCTACAACAACCTGTGGAATCGGATGCAAGAAGTCGGAGGATCCCAATACGTATGGACCTCCGAGCCAGCCAAGGTCGTAGGCTTCGTCGGACTTCTCGCAACCTTAGTGGTCTTTGTTTTTGTGCCCTTATTGACCCAATCGACACCGGGCCAGAAACTATTTGGGCTCCGCATCTCGGATCTGCAGGGCAAGTCCGCCTCGCTTCTTCAACTCTTGATCCGCACCCTGGTTGGGGTCATTGATCTGTTGCCCGTCGTCATTCCTGGCCTCTTAGGCTGGCTCCTGGCCAAAGCGAATCCGCAGAAGCAGCGTCTAGGTGACCGCCTGGCCGGTACCACGGTAATCGACACGCATGGCCCAGTCCGGCTCCTGAGCGACAAGGAATTGAGCCAGCGTTCGTCTCAGCCAGCGGAAGCCGATGAGTCAATGGTCGATCTCGGAAGTCGACTGGGGCAGAGCTCAGCCAGCGTCTCTGCAACCGCGGCGGCATCCCAAGCCACCGATGAGACTGACTCCCTTGATTTGGCCCAAGCTCCCCCCGAGACCGATGGCATCACACCAGAGTCACCCCCCGAAACCGATAGCATCACACCAGAGTCACCCCCCGATCTGGCGCCGGATGTTCAGATGCCCGCAGTTGAAATACCAGCAGTTGAGCCGGTGAAGCAGGAACACTTGGCAGAGGGTCCTTCGGAACCGATAGTTGAAACACCAGCCGCGACCAGTCTGTCTCCGGTTGAAGAATCCTTGGATGCGGCGTCTCTCGATTCGCTCTTACCCCCTCCACCTTTGCACCGCTCCGGAGAATGGGAAGCGCCAACGGCCGAGGCTGCGCCCATTTGGATTCCAGAACCCGAAACCACAGAACCCGAAACCACAGAAACCGAAGCGACCACACTTGATGCGGCCACTGCCGCTGAGCCACACTGGAGCGAAGAGTGGCAGGCATGGATCTTTTGGGACGACGAACACCAACAATGGCTCCTCCACGACATTGAGTCCGATCTCTGGGTGCCAATCAGCTAGCTAGCTCAAGTGTTCATAAGCGACTCGGGAGGAGCGCAAGCGTCTCTCAAAGTGTTGATCCAGCATGATGCTTGACAACGACTGGAGTTCCTCAGCTACGGAGTTTTCTGTTGTATCCAGCACATGACGTACATGCCCCTCAAACACGTGCTGCATAGCCACGCGTGCGCCTGCGCTCATGAACCCACCAGATCGACACCGGTCACAGAGCACGCCTCCCCTACTCAAATCCAGTGACACAAGGCCGTCGGAACGAGAGCACTCAACGCAGGCTTCCAGCATCGGCTGCACACCTTCAAGCTTCAGCAGCTTGGCCACAAAGGCTGGGACAATAAGTGGATTTCCCGCCCGGTCTAGTTCACGAAGCGCACCAGTCAACAATTTGAAAAGAGCAGGCGACGGTTCTGCCTCTTCACTGGCCAAATCAACCGCCTCAAGCAGGATGGCTGCTCTTCCGTATCGCATCAAATCACGCCGAAAGCTCGCGTGGACCTGACGAGTTTCAACCTGGGTCACGATGTCGAGGTTTCGCCCCTCATACAGTTGGGCATGAACCACCGTTGACGGTTCGAGCCGCGCACCAAACTTGCTCTTCGTCCGTCGAATCCCCTTCGCAACCGCCCGGGTCTTCCCTCTTGTCCGCGTATACAACACGATGATCCGGTCGGCCTCACCCAACTTATAGCTCCGTAGGACAACGGCATCCTCACGATAAAGCGTCATGATTGGGACTTCAAACCACCAAATCGACGGTCGCGTTGCTGATACTCGCCGACTGCCACGGCTAGGTGCTCACGTCGAAAATCTGGCCAAAGCGTCTCGACAAACACGAGTTCGGCGTACGCAGCCTGCCAGATCAAGAAGTTCGAAATCCGATGTTCACCCGAGGTACGAATCCATAGATCGACCTCGGGCATCTCGGGGTCATACAAGCGACTGGCGATCGCAGACTCAGAAAGTTTGGCACCCTCATCGACGAGTGACTTGACCGCATCAACCAATTCAGCCCTGCCTCCATAGTTGAAGGCAATCGTCAGAGTCATGCGAGCATTGTGCTTAGTAAGGTCAACGGAGCGGTCCATCTGTTTCAGGAGGCGTTTTGGGACACGCCAGTCTCTACGCCCGATAAAGCGGATTCGTACTCCAAGTTCATGAAGCTCATCACGCCGGCGAACCAACAACGATTCGTTGAACCCCATGAGGAATCGAACCTCATCCGTTGGCCGCCGCCAGTTCTCTGTCGAGAATGCGTAAACGGTTAGCCACGAGATGCCAAGGTCCAATGCCCCATGAATAGCATCGAGTAAAGCCTCCTCCCCCGCGCTATGGCCATCGGTCCTTTTGAGGCCCCGCTGCTGCGCCCAGCGACCATTTCCGTCCATTACGCAGGCAACGTGGGCGGGAATGCGATCCGGGTCGAGGCCTGAGATATCCATTGGACGAAACCGTACCCGAGGAGTTCCCCAGGCGCGCAGCATTGAAAATCAAACGAAAATCGTCCTCAGGATCTGGCGCGGATCACGGCGACGAAACAAGACTGTTCGCTCTCTACAAATCCCGGCAGGTGCTCTAAGGGGTCCCGACAGGTGGCTCTAAGGGGCGTCCGACGTCGGTACCTCAGATTGCGCCGCCGTCGTCGTGATCACTACCTCTGTGGTTTGTGCCACCGTTGTTTCTGGAGCCGGCGTCGGTGCCGGTGCCGGCGTCGGTGCCGGCGTCGGTGCCGGCGTCGGTGCCGGCGTCGGTGCCGGAGCAATTGTTGGAGCCGGAGGTGGCTCGGTAATTGTCGTGGCTACCGTATCCACCACGGTCGTTGACGTCACCGTCGCAGCCGTCGTGGTTATGGGACGGCGTGTGGTTGCAGGACGGCGCGTGGTTCTAGGCGCCGTTACCACCGGAGCAGCCGTGGTCGGTGCTGGGGTGGTAACCACCGTCGTGGTTGGAGCCTGCGTCGTTTCGAGCACCGTGGTGGTTGGGGCCTCCGTGGTCTCCAGCACGATGACGGCTCCGCTATCGGTCGGAATCTCCGCTGTGGTCGACGATGGCTGGGTGTCGGCGCTCTGGTCTACCGTCGCAACATCATTCCCACCTGAAGACCCAATCGCTCCCACAAGTTGCAAACCTCCAAGACCAACAACTAATGCCCCGACTCCAACCATCAACGGCATCCGCCACCACGGGGGAAGCTCTAACTCTTGGGCCGGAACGAATGCCACTGCCGCCGTGTTCAGTGTCAAACTCTTTCGTGACCCAAACAGAGAACTGTCCGCAGATTCCGCCCTCGACTCCGAGACCGCTGACGCCAAGTCGATCTGCTCCGGTTCGTCTCGAGGATGATCGAATAGGGAACTTCCAATGTCAAGAACCGGAGCTTCGACCGCTTCGGTGTCGCCAGCGGAGAAAATATCGACCTTCGCTAGGTCGACAACGGGCTGAGAATCGGTCTTGTCCGAGAGCGATGAGTCACCCTCGGCTGAGGACGGAGTTTCGAATAGTCGAATCGGTGCCGCCTCTTGTTCGTCTTCGGTGAGGCCAGCTACGGAGAAGACGTCAACGACTTCCATTCTGGCCGAAGAAGTAGCGTCGCCTGCTAAGGCAGTACCGTCATCACCCTCAGCTTCTTCACCCTCGGAGGAGCGAGCCGCCCGCTCAGCCTGGCGAAGGTCGATAATGTAGTCTCGGCCGATTCCTTGACGAACAAAGTCATCACCAAAGATCGACTTCTCCTCCATTGCCTCTTCTTTTGCCTTGTCGTTCTCACCAGTTTTCATGCCGTCGAAAATCGTTTCGTCTGTCAAGGGAGTCGTCCTAGCCTTTCGGCATCACCAAAGCCTAATCCGCTAGAATAGTGCCTAGGATCGGGTCGGTGTCCAGCATTCGTACCCAGCTAGGTAGGGTCACCCAGCAACTCCCGACCGGAGGCGAAGACCGTCCCGGCCAGCTAGCCATGGCTGAGGCAGTCCGAGCGGCTCTTGACGAGAACGGCATCCTCCTGGTCGAGGCGGGCACTGGAACCGGCAAGTCTTTCGCCTACCTGACACCGATCGTTGCTGCCGAAAAACGAGCTGTCATTGCTACCGCCACGATCGCTCTACAAGGGCAAATAGTCGACAACGACCTCCCGATAGTAGCCACCGGACTCGATCGAAATGTCAGTGCCGCGGTTCTTAAGGGTCGAGGCAACTATCTGTGTGTACAGCGACTGGCGGAACTTGACCGATCGAGCCACACAGATCAACTTCAACTGTTGGGCGGGAGCTCACCGGGCGAGCAGCTCACCCGAGTTCGAAAATGGGCCGAATCTACTACCTCTGGAGACAAGGAAGAGCTCGATCCCAGCCCATCTCATGAAGTTTGGCGGGCCCTTAGCGTTGGTGCAGAGGAGTGCCCGGGAGCCGCCCGCTGTCCATCCGGCAAGGAATGCTTCTCCGAACAAGCAAGAAGAACGGCCAACGAGGCAGACATCATCGTCACCAACCACCACTATTACGGCCTCCACCTCGCTTCCGGTGGAGCCCTCTTACCCGACCATGAGATCGTGGTCTTTGATGAGGCCCATCACCTTCCGGAGGTTCTAGGCGCAACCTGTGGTACCGAGGTAAGCGGCAATCGGCTTCGTAACCTTGCTCGCAAGGTTCGAGCGGTCCTAACCGATGACAAACTCTCCATCGGGCTGGACAAATCCGCCATTGATCTCGACAACATGCTACGAGAAAGCGTAGGGCGCACCGTCGAATTCACCGTCGACCTGGTGTCTGTCCTTAGCAATGCTCGGGACCGTTCCGACACGGCCGCGAACGGTCTTAAACTTGCTAACCCGGCGCCCGGCTCAGACACCGCTGCTCGCGTCGAACGGGCCCAGAAGGGTGCGTTGGCCATGACCAACGGCATCGATCAGATCATCCAAGCCAGTGAAAGCGATGTCGTCTGGGTCGACGGGAGCGCCAACGCTCCTGTTCTTCGTCGCACCCCGATCGAGGTTGGTGACATATTGGACAAGCAACTATGGGGCGAGCGTGCTGTCACTCTGACCAGTGCCACACTTCCCGACGGACTGATACCCCAACTTGGTCTGGACAAAAGTACCGAGATCCTCCGGGTTGGGTCCCCCTTCAACTTCGAGAAACTGGGACTTCTCTACTGTCCGCTACACCTTCCTGAACCACGCCACCCCACCCACCGCCAGGCAGTTCGAGAAGAGATGCGGATTCTTATCCAAGCCGCCGGAGGACGCACGCTTGGGCTGTTCACGAGTGCGTCCGCCATGCGAGAGGCCGCTGAGCAACTGCGAGAAGAATTGGGTTTTCCCGTTCTCCTTCAGGGCGAAAAGCCCAAGCCTGCCCTCATCCAGGCATTCAAGGAAAACCCCAAGGCCGTGCTATTGGCCACCCTCTCATTCTGGCAGGGTGTAGACCTGCCAGGAGATACCCTCACTCTGGTCACAATCGACCGCCTCCCATTTCCTCGTCCGGACGAGCCAGTGCTGCAGGCAAGACGGGACCGAGCCGGACCAATGGCATTTCGCACCATTGACTTGCCCCGGGCACAAACCTTGTTAGCTCAGGCGGCCGGTCGACTTGTGCGACGGGGAGATGACCGAGGTGTCGTCGCCGTGCTCGACACGCGTTTCGCTACCAAAAGGGCATACCGGTGGGACCTCATCAACGCACTGCCACCATTCAAACGGACAAAGGACCAAGCTGAGGTCACCGACTTCTTGCGATCACTAGATCTCTAGCACGCCTACGGCCTAGTAGCCGAGGCGCTCCACGGATTCCTCATCATGCTGCCAGTTCTTGTCCACCGTGACGAACAGGTCCAAATAGACCTCATCAGGTAGTTGTCGCCGAGCCCGAATTCCAACTTCTTTGAGTACCGAGCCCCCCTTTCCGATCACGATCCCCTTCTGCGAGTCTCGCTCAACCAGTATCTCAACGCGAATTCGCGGCCATTCCCATTCTGTCACCCGAGTAGCGACGGAATGTGGAACCTCGTCTCTGGTTACCCGCAAGAGTTGTTCTCGCACTAACTCCGCCACCCACTGAGGTTCTGGAGTGTCGGTAATCTGATCCTCGGGGTACCAGTGGGGGCCCTCGGGCATCCGCTCCGCCAAGTGTTCGAGCAATGCCGCAAGGCCTTTCCCGGTTTGAGCCGATACGGGAAAGTAGGCGGAGGCGTTGAGGCTGGAGACCTTCAAGAGTTGCTCAGCCACACGGCCATGATCTAGTCCATCGATTTTGTTGACCACGACAATCGTCGATTTGGGTTCAAGGTTTCCCGCCAGGAATTCATCACCACGGCCATATCCACTTCTGCCATCGACAACAAAGCAGACCAAGTCGACCCCCGAACTTGCATCGGAGGCTGTGGCGTTGAGCCTCCTGTTCAAGGCTGTCCGGGGTTTACCAACGCCGGGGGTGTCCACAAAGATGATCTGAGAGGCCTTCGTGGTGCGGACGCCACGAATCTGGTGCCTCGTCGTATGGGCCTTGTTTGATGTAATCGAAATCTTACGGCCCACCATCTTGTTTAGGAGTGTGGACTTCCCAACGTTGGGGCGTCCAAAGAGGGTGACAAACCCCGACCGGAACTTCTCCGAACCTTTCGAATCGAGAGCGTCGGGGAGTTGTTCTGAGCTGCCTGGCTTGTTATTCATTTGGAGGCTGGTTCTCCGGACTGTTCCTCAGAGGGCTGATTGATCTGAGGTACGGAACTCGTTGGACCTCCATCTACCTGGAGGATACGAACCCGCGTAATTCGTCTTCCCTGGACTCGCTCAACCAGGAGAACGTAGCCATCACAATCACGGGTCTCACCTTCGCGCGGAACTCGTCCGAACTGATCAAAGACCAACCCACCAACGGTGTCCCAATCGCCACTGGGCAGTTCTAGGCCAGCCAGATCATTTAGTTCATCAATGAGCATCCGCCCATCCACTCGAAGGGTGCCATCGGGCTGGCGTTCGACCAGTTGCTCCTCGACGTCATACTCATCAACAATCTCACCCACTATTTCTTCAATGAGATCCTCAAGGGTCACCAGACCAGCAATTCCCCCGTACTCATCCACAACAACCGCCATGTGGAAGCTGTCTCGCTGCATCTCCCGTAGGAGGGGAGCTACCTTTTTTGTTTCGGGGACAAACCTTGGGGGACGGAGCAGTTCACCCACCATTGCATCGTCCCGATCATCCAGTTCGGCCCGGATTAGATCCTTCACATAGGCCAGCCCAACAATGTCGTCGATGTTTTCCCCGGTGACTGGTACACGAGAGAACCCGGCTTGTGAGGTGATCTCAAGGGCACCAGCCACACTTAGGTTGGCCTCGATGGTAGTCATGTCCGTTCGTGGAATCATGACCTCCCGGACAATTGTCTCGCCAAACTCAATAACCGACTCGATGAGATCTCGTTCGCTTTCCTCAAGTACATCATCCTCGAACGCGGCGTCGGCCAGCGCAATGAGTTCTTCGGGCAGGGAGAAGGGTCCAGTTTTGATGCCCTTGCCGGGCACAATCACGTTGGATAGACCAATGAGAAATCGGGCCACTAATCTGACCGGACCAAAGCCGACGAAGAATGCAACCGGGCCAGCCAAGGCTAGGGCTGCTCGGTCGGCATGCAGAATGCCAAGTGTGCGGGGGACCGCCTCGGCCACCACAAAGAGCAAACAGCCATTGAGCACCAGGACCAAGGCCACACCAGCACGTCCAAACTGTTGTGCCGCGAGCAAGGCCACCACCGAAGCCTCCGCAAGATGCATCAACAAGATGACCAGCCGGAGGGGATTCAAGATGTTTTGCGGTTCCTCTAGCAACCGAGTCACCCTGGAGCGGCGGCGCTCCGACTCGTCTTCGAGACTTGCGATTCTTACGGTGCTGGTGGCGCTCAACGCGCTCTCGGCTATGACCAGGACCATGACCAACAGGAGAAGGACAACCACCGCCAGAAGACCAGAAAACGTGCCAAGTGTCATCGCTGTTCCAGTGTCATCGCTGTTCCAGTGTCATCGCTGTTCCAGTGTCATCGCTGTTCCAGTGTCATTTGATGAGAATCATTCGGCGATGGGATGGGAGAATCCAAGAGCAGCCAACATCTGCCGTTCTGCACGCTGCATTATCAGCGCGTCTTCGTCCTCGGCATGGTCATGACCAAGAATATGCAGAACTCCGTGAATAGTAAGAAGAGCGAATTCGGCCTCCTCAGTCCCGGCATGATCGAGCATCTGTCCTCGCGCCATTGCTGGGCAGATGACAACATCACCCAAATGAAGGGGAACATCCCCATGATCCTTGGCCTCATCCAGGGGAAATGAGAGCACGTCGGTTGGGCCCGACTGCCCCATATGAATCCGATTGAGCCGAGCCATCTCATCTTCACCAACGAAGAGAATGTCGAGGTGTCCAAGCGTCACGCCCTGAGCGGTCAAGGTTCGTAGCGCCACCTTGCTCCAACGCCTAACGTCAACCGAATCACCATCCATTGCGAGGTCTTCGCCGCGCACCACCAGCCCACCCTCCCCTACCTGACACGTGAGAGTTCGAGTCGGGTTATGAGGATCTTCGAGCATCGTGTTGTTCGTAGGCATCAACAATGTCTTGCACAATCCGGTGACGTACGACGTCCCGAGATCCAAGCTTAACGAATCCCATGCCTTTGATCCCTTCAAGGATGCGTTGGGTTCCCATCAAGCCACTTCGGCCGCCAGAGATGTCCACCTGCGTAACATCGCCGGTCACAACAACCTTGGAGTTGAAGCCAATCCTGGTTAGGAACATTTTCATCTGCTCTGGAGTGGTGTTCTGAGCTTCGTCGAGGATGATGAAGCTGTCGTTGAGCGTTCGGCCTCGCATGAAGGCCAGGGGAGCCACCTCCACAGTGTTTTTCTCCAGCATCTTGGCCAACCCCTCGACCCCAACCATGTCTTGGAGGGCATCGTACAGGGGCCGAAGATAGGGATCGACTTTCGACATGAGGTCACCCGGCAAATACCCGAGTCGTTCACCCGCCTCAACCGCGGGCCGAGTAAGCAGGATTCGCTCGACATCTTTCGCCTGTAGAGCATTCACTGCGCACGCCACCGCTAGCCAACTCTTGCCCGTACCAGCCGGGCCGATGCCAAATGTGACCATGTTCGTGCGAATCGCATCGATGTAGGCCTTCTGCCCCGCCGTCTTTGGTCGAACCGGTTTACCGCGGTAAGTCGTCACCACTCGGTCGGTCAAAACCTCAGACGGGCGATGATTGGCCCGAACCATGTGAATGGCCCTTTCAACCATCGCACTGTCCAAGCCCTGCCCTCCCTGGAGAATCAAGATGAGCTCTTCCAGGACCAGGGCCGTTTCTGCAGCCGCCTGACCTTCGATGTGGATGACATTGCCGCGAGCCAGAATCTTGGAGTCGAAATTGGCTTCGACTACGCGAAGGTATCCGTCTCGTTCTCCAAGTAGGCCGAGCATCAACTCGTTACTCGGGACTTGGATTTCGACTCGTTGAACCATGGGTTCTGGAAGCGTACTCGGACAGGAGGCCAGCTCGCGAACGAATTCCTTCGTTGCCACGGCCGCTGAACGTCTTATATGATGGTAAGCCTCGGGCTTGTGGCCCCGCATGACCAAACCTCGTTCTTGCAGGAGTTGTTCGTGGCTACCCGAGTTTCGCTAGAGCCAATGCCAGACGGAAGAATCGCCGTACTCAAGACGGTCCTTGACGGTGACAAGGCCGACCGCCAGGCCGAGGCCGCGTGGCTGGCCAAGGCCCGCCATCGCGGGGTAGTCAGACTGCTCGGAATAACCGTGAACCCAGTCGTAATCCGAACCCTCCACGCTGGTGGCACCACAATGCGTACCGAGAACCCAGCACCCGAGGTTGCCTGCCACTTGCTCACCGATGCCGCCGTGACCCTGGCCGACCTTCACGATCGCGGCCTGGTTCATGGCCAAATCACACTGGATCATCTGGTGGTAAGCGAGCATCACATCACCTTGTGTAGTCCCAGCGGTACTGGCTCCGACAAGGCTGAGGATCTCGCTGCGCTTGGACGTTGTGTGACCACGCTGCTCGAGCGTTGGGCGAACACCAAGACTTCAGTACCTCACCCCCAAGACTGGGAACGGCTGGCTCAGCATTTGACTGAACCAAGGGAGGGCTATTCGGCCCGCCGCGCAGCCCGTGAATTGGCGCGTCTCAGTGGCCACATCGAGGGGACACGGCTCTCTGGCGATAGAGCGGCCTCAAACTTGTCACGAGATGATGGTGGCCTCAAGCACCCCAACGGCTTGCTCATTGGTTCGATGGTTGCCTTCGTCGCCATGTCAGGGCTCTGGTTCTTTCGTCCCGAGCCCACTCCTAGCGGCCTCGACGGACCCCAGATCCAACTAGGGACCGACCTGTACCGGATCGAGGGCGAACCAAGCGACCAGGCCAGTGCGCTCGGAGCCTCATGTGCGGATCCGGCCGACGAGGTTCCCGGCCAGGCCGCAGTCTTTCTGGACACATCGTCCGGTACGGTCTGGCACTTTGCCAGCCCCACTTCACCAGCAGAGCCCCTTGCAGTCGTGCCGGGAGCCACAGACCTCCAACCCAGCGGATGTGAGTCCATCCTGATCGAAGGCCCGGCCGGTCAAGTCGAAATCGACCTGCCAGCCAGCGCGACGAACTAGGACAACAGAATCAAGCGAGGTCAGGAAGTAGATGGAACGCGAGCAAGCCCCAGGTCGGCCAACCGATCGATGGCATGTTCAAAGTTGACACCGAGGATGCATGCCACTGCTCGCAGATCATCCTGGCGAACGGTAAGTACCCGACCGTTGAAGTCTTGACGCTGCACTTGGATCATGCCTAGGTAGCGGGCCAGCATCTCGCCTTCGGGACCAGCAACCGAATCAAGCTGGGTGAGATCCAGGGTGACGCCTGCTCGGCCGGTCAGGTCAATAGCGCCGGGGGTAATCCCAACCGTAGTTGCCCGTGGCAACAGCTGATCGATGGGCACATTGTAAAATGTGGCTAACCGCTCGAGTCGGGGGACGGAGATTGCTCGTTCGCCTCGCTCGTAGGCGCCAAGCACCGACGCCTTGAACTCCTGGTCCGACGCCGCCTCAACATCTTGCAGCGAGAACCGCTTCTGGCGCCGAATGGCGCGCAAGCGTTCCCCTACTCGGCGACCGTATTCTGACGTTGCGTCACTGAAATCGTCCTCGACCATGCCTCTCCTTGACCAGCGTTCGTAGAAGTCTGGCCCCACGCAGTGACAGCCAAGCTAGTCGCCACTCAGCGCGTGTTCAACCACCCTTGGTGTTCATTGTCACCTACGGACGGACTAACACCGTGGGCCCTTTGACTCAAACTTGCCTACGCAAGAGTCAAACCGGGCCACGAACACCTCAGAATCAACTCCTTGGATGGCCATGAAGGTAGCTACTTGACCATCTATATAGCTTCACCTAAATCGCGACGCCATCGTGACTCACAGGCCAGAACCGCCGCGGCCACAACCGCAGTCTCCGTCCGCAGGATGTGCCCCGGCAGGCCGACCAGAGGAGCAAGTTCTGACTCGGCTTGGCTCCATCCTCCTTCTGGCCCAACGAGCACAAGACTGGATTGTTTGCCATCCGGAGAGTGAAAACTCCTCCCGGCCGGATCCGCCAATCCGACTACTAGACCATCTGCACTCGCCTTCGTGACGGCATCGGCAACAGAACGGGGAGATTCAACATCGGGTAGCCAGACTCGCTTGCACTGCATTGCCGCTTCGCGTGCGGCCCTGGCCAGGCGGTTATCCAGGGAGACTCGCTTCTTTCGATCCAGACGGACCACAGAGCGATCAGCCAGTAGAGGCTGAATACAGTCAACACCCAACTCGGTCAACTTCTGGATCATCCACTCGGTTTTGATGGCCTTGACCGGGGTTAATCCAATCGCTACCCGAGGATGAGGTCTGCGTATCGTGCGCACCTCGGAGATCGGTTCAAACCCGGTCCCCAATAGGCCAAGCCGATAGCTCCCTCGGCCGTCACTAGCAGCAATGCTCGCTCCATCACGGAGACGCAGTGAGGCACGCAAGTGTCGCAGATCCCGCTCAAGAATCTCCGGGACTTGTAGGTCTTGCACGAAAACTAGCGGCAGCGATCGAAGTTCGGCCACAGACACGCCAAGGACCCCTGCCGTCTAATTGAACGCCGACTTGATCTTGGAAAAGATGCCGCCCTCGGCCGGGCCCTTAACCGACTCATCACGCCGTTCGGCCAGTTGTCGAAGCAACCCTTCCTCTTCCTCGCTTAGCTTCGTTGGGGTATCCACCACCAGAGTAAGCTCCAAATCTCCACGCCCCCGGCCCCGCAATCGGGGAACTCCCGCACCCCGGATTGTGAAAACGTGACCCGACTGCGAACCGGCTGGAACATCGACATCGCAAACATCATCGATCGTCTGGAAACTGATCACCGTTCCGAGAGCTGCTTGGGTCATAGCAACATGCATGTCGGCAAAGAGGGTGTCTTGTTCCCGAGAGAATACCTCGTGGGAGCGAACCTGGATTTCGACGTAGAGGTCGCCGGCCCCTCCGCCTCGTGGACCGACGGCGCCGCGGCCGGTCAGCCGCAATGTCGACCCAGCAGAGACCCCAGCCGGAATATCAACGGTGTAGGTCCGCTCATCAATTGTGCGACCCTCACCCGCACATTCGTTACACGGAGAGGTGATGATCTGGCCATCGCCACCACAGGTGGGGCAGGCTACTGTCGTGACCATCTGCCCAAGGATGGACTGCCTGACTTGGCGAACCTGGCCCATTCCGTTGCACTCGCCACAGGTCAAGACTTCGGCCCCATCCTGGGCTCCGGTTGCTTGGCAGGCGTCACAAGCGACCGCGGTTCGCACCGTAACGTCCTTCGCCACCCCGCTAACAGTCTCTTCAAGAGTCAACTCGACTGCGTACTGAAGGTCACTCCCCTGTGTGCTTCTTGATCCAGCTTGATTGAACCCAGACTGGGTAAAGAACGCATCGAACAGGTCGCCAAGTCCTCCACCGAAGGCAGACCCCGCTCCCCCGCCGAATCCCTGTGGGCCACCAGCCGAACCGAAGCGGTCGAAGTTCGCCCTTTTCTGTGGATCACCAAGAACCTCATAGGCCTCGGCGATCTGCTTGAACCTGGCCTCGGCCGCAGGATCGTCCGGATTGGCGTCGGGATGAAGCTGCCTAGCCAGTTTCCGGTAGGCCTTCTTGATCTCTTCGGGGGATGCCCCGCGGTCAACCCCGAGTAACTGGTAATAGTCGGACACTACTTAACCTTCGCTCAATCGATGGCCGAGTTGGCGGCTAACCACAGCAACCGCAGCAATGGCCTGGGGATAGTTCATGCGTGTAGGACCAAGCACACCGATGGAGCCTGCGGGCTCGCCGTCGATCTGAAAGGGAGCAACGACAACGCTGCACTCTTCCATTCGATCGATGCCGGTCTCGGTCCCGATTGCGACTCGTAGGCCACGATCAAGGACATCGCTCATCACGTTAACCACAACAAGTTGCTGCTCCAGAATGGTTAGCACCCGCTGGACAGATTCGACCGCCTCAAATGACGTCACCACCCGAGACGCTCCATCGACGTACACATGATCGGGTTCATCGGTCCAACTGCTCAACGATCGAAGTACCTCGGCGGCCAAAGCATCAAGCCGCTTCGACCCCACCGACCCCAAGGGTGTTGGCTTCGTCAGCGTGTTTCCCTCCAACGAGGCCGCAACCAGGCGACCAATCGAGTCGACATCTTCTCCGCTCACCTCCTCTGCGAACTGAAATGTCTCCTTCTCGATGGCTCCGTTGGCCAGTACGACAACAGCGAGGGCTACGGTCGGCCCTAAGGGCACGAGCTGGAAGGAGCGTACACAGACCGAGTCTGTGGAGTGGTCAACGACAACTGCAGCATATTCGGTCATGTTACTCAAGAGCCCAGCCGTGTCCCGAAGTAGGTGTTCAAGCTCACCACGGATTTGTTGAAAAAAGTCGATCACTCGGGTGTTTTCTAGCCGAGGCAACTGATGCTCAGTCATGTTGTCAACGAAGTAGCGATAGCCGCGATCGGTTGGAACCCGACCAGCGCTGGTGTGAGGCTGGTGGAGAAATCCATCACTTTCTAGGGCGGCCATGTCGTTGCGAATAGTGGCCGAGGAAACCTTCATTGTCGTGGCAGCCGCGACCGCGGTGCTTCCGACCGGCTGCGCGGTCTCGATGTACTCCTCGACCACGGTCCGGAGAATTGCGGCTTTACGTTCATCCAACATGTTGAGCTGGCAGTCTATCTAGTGGAGTGCGTAGCGAAGAACAGGGGGGCTAATCATCCAACCGTAGGGCGCGGATGAACGTGTCCGGTGGAATATCGACACGACCGATGCTTTTCATCTTCTTCTTGCCTTCTTTTTGTTTCTTTAGCAACTTGTTCTTGCGCGTGACGTCTCCACCATAAAGCTTGGCGGTGACGTCCTTGCGATAGGCCCTGACCGTCTCTCTCGCGATGATCCGACCCCCGATGGCTGCCTGAATCGGAACCTCGAATTGCTGACGGGGGATGATCGACTTGAGTTTTTCGGCCATGCTCCGTCCGTAGTCATAGGAACGCTCGCGATGGACAATGGAGGAAAAGGCGTCAACCTGCTCACCGTTGAACAAGATGTCGACTCGGACAAGATCAGCGGCCTCATAGCCATCTGCTTCATAGTCCAGGCTGGCGTATCCTTGGGTCCGGCTCTTCATCTGATCAAAGAAGTCGATGACAACTTCAGCCAAGGGAAGCCGGTAAACAATTTCGACCCGCTCCGGCGATAGGTACTCGATCTTGCCCATTACCCCGCGCCGCGTTTGGCATAGGTCCATGAGTGTGCCGGTGTAGTCGGTTGGTGTGATGATCGAAGCCTTCAGCATCGGCTCTTCGATTCTTGACCAGTCGCCCGATACCGGCAGTGTCGAAGGATTGTCGATATCGACTACGTCGCCATTGTTCAGGGTGATCTTGTAGGCCACGGACGGCGAGGTGGCAATTAGATTTAGGCCAAACTCTCTCTGGAGTCGCTCTCGAACGATTTCCATGTGAAGCAGCCCAAGGAAACCGCAGCGAAACCCGAACCCCAACGCGGTTGATGTCTCCGGCTCGAAGGTGAAACTGCCGTCATCAAGTCGAAGTTTCTCCAGGGCCTCACGGAAGTCCTCATAGTCATCCCCATCCACGGGATACAGACCGCAAAACACCATTGGTTGGGGCTCACGGTACCCATCCAAGGTTTCGGTGGCGCGATTGTGCTCCGACGTAATTGTCTCACCCGATCGTGCCTCACGCACATCTTTGATACCAGCTATCAGGTAGCCAACTTGGCCGGCCTTAAGCTCATCGACCGGGCTCGGTGCCGGGTTCCTGGTGCCGATCTCATCCGCCAGATGCGTGGCATCAGCCTGCATGAAATGCAGTTTCTCTCCCTTGGTCATGGTTCCGTTGACCACTCGGACGGAGGACACCACCCCACGATAGGTGTCGAAGTGGCTGTCGAAGATGAGTGTTTGAAGGGGGCCCTGTGGGTCACCAGTCGGTGAAGGGATCCGTTGAATGATGGCGTCGAGGAGTCCCTCGACGCCATCGCCAGTCTTGGCCGAGATCCGCAGAACATCTTCGGCCGGGATGCCGAGTACCTGCTCGATCTCGGCTGCGTACTTGTCTGGGTCGGCGGCCGGAAGATCCAGCTTGTTAAGAACCGCAACAACTTCAAGGTTCTTCTCCAAGGCCAAGTACATATTGGCCAGGGTCTGGGCCTCGATTCCTTGGGCCGCGTCAACAACCAGAACGACTCCCTCGCAAGCGGCCAAGGACCGACTGACCTCATAGCCGAAATCGACATGACCAGGAGTATCGATCAGGTTGATCGTGTGACCCTTCCAATCGAGCCTCACACTTTGGAGTTTGATGGTAATTCCGCGCTCCCGCTCCAGGTCCATGCTGTCCAAATATTGGGCCCGCATGTCACGAGCTTCAACCGCACCGCACAACTCAAGCATGCGATCAGCCAACGTCGACTTTCCATGGTCGATGTGGGCAATGATCGAAAGGTTGTGGATCTTCGATAGGTAGCCGGAAGAAGACGAGTTCATGATTGCACAAACGCTAGCGCCACCACTGGCGGTGCCACCGCCGCGGAGGAATCTTGTTTCTTGACCAAAGACGGGGTCTTTCGCCGGTCTGGCCGCTATCGTTTCTTGGTCCTAGAAGTCTGTCGCAACGTCTCGAAGGTAAACCTGTGGCCAACATCAAGAGCCAGATTAAGCGCAATCGCCAATCGGAGAAGGCCCGGTTGCGTAATCGCGCTATTCGTTCGGAACTACACACGCGGACCAAGGCGGCAGAAGCCGCCGCTGGGACCGACAACGAAGCCGAGGCTCTTCGTTTGGCCATTCGGCGAATCGACAAAGCTGTCGCCAAAGGTGTCCTTCACAAGAACACAGGGGCCCGTCAAAAGAGTCGCCTGATCGCCCGAGTGCGGGCCGCATCCGCCGCCAGCTGAGCCTCTTGGACACGAACCCGGCCGCCGACTTTTGGCTCTAGGTTTTCCACTAGCGGCTGAGTCGAGCCAGCCGAGCAACCAGAACTTCCATCAGGACTTCGGCCTCAATAGCAGACCCCCCGCGCAAGTCGAGGTCGGTCTGGGCCAGTAGTCCAATGGCCGAGTGAAGCCGCTCGCGTCCCAAACGTCGCGAAAGCCCAAGCGCCTTCTTGGCCGGAAACGTGGAACCCTTCATGCCCAGCCGAGCGGCCGCAGACTTCTCGTCGTTCACCTCAAGCGCCCCATCGAGGGCCAGAGCACGCTGATAGTGGCCGTGAAGGGTGGCCATCACCTGGAGGGCGTGACGCTCCCCTCCCCTAGTCATGCGGTGCATCTTGTCCAAAGCGAGTGCAATGTCTCCCTCATCGATCGCATCGGTCAGCTCCCAGGGAGGTACATCAGAAGCGGTACCCAAATACGGCTCAACGTCCTCAACGGAGAGTCTTGCCCCCTCGCCGTAGGAACTAATGAGCGCTTCTACAATCTGATTAACGCGCCCGACGTCATCCCCGAGGTGATCCCCGATGGCCCGCCTTGCCGCTGGGTCAAAACGCAGCGGTGCATCAGCCAGTCGTTCGCCTAGGAGTGCCCTACGTCCCCGCCCCGAGGGAGCAGCGTCGATCTCTTGGGCTCCGAGCTCTTTCAATATCACCTTGAGGCTTTTGGGGATTGCTCCCAATCGGTTTGACGCCGATCCCTTTTCCCACACCAGCACCAGGTCCGTGGTTGGTGCGGGGTCTTGGAGGTAGTTCACGAGGCAAAGAACCTGATCGGCTTTGGTGAACAGTCCGACATTTCGGCCAATGACCACTCGGCGCTCCGTTAGAAAGGGCGGTGTGAGCGCTGCGTTGACAAGCGGTGCTAGTTCTGGCAGCCCTCCGTCAGCGAGGTAGTGAGATTCGTCCAACTCCTCGACCATCAAAGACTTGTCCCCCGAACCCACGAAGCTCTTGACAACCCCGGCCAATTCCTGGGCAACTAGGGTCGGGTCGTCACCTTTGATAACTACTATGGCCATCCAATGACCTGCTCGCTCGTGAGTTCGGTGTGGCGGACCGATGTCCTGGCCCTGGTCGAGAGTGACTCAGCCATGAAATCTGCTATCCGCCGTGAGGCACGGACATCATGGGCACGCAGAACCCGACAGCCTCCGAGTATGCCAACGACGTGGGCCCCCATCGTGCCGGCGGCCACATCGTGACGATCGGTCTCCAGAAGTTCAAAGAGGAACCGCTTGTTCGAAGCAGACAGCAGGAGAGGGAAGCCAAGCTTGGCGATTTCCTCGGAGCGATGCAGGAGCTCCAGCGATTGGGAAGCGACCTTGCCCAAGTCCAATCCGGCGTCAACGATGATCCGCTGTGGCGGTATGCCAGCGTCGAGGGCCCTTTGGGATCGCTCGACAAGAAAACCTCGAACCTCAGATAGGAGATCGTCATAAATCGGGTCCGGATCATCAACTCGCGGGGCCAGGCGAATGTGGGTAGCAACCACTGATGCTCTACCTTTCGCCGCGACGTGAAGGTAGTCCGCGTCGGCAAAGCCACTGATGTCGTTGCCGACGCTTGCCCCAGCCTCGATGCAATGATTAAGTACCGTGGCTCGCCAGGTATCAACCGAGAGTGGAACGTCGAAACGCTGATCAAGTGCCTCGATGGCAGGAACTACCCGCTCTAATTCTTCTTCCTCAGAAACGAACTCGCCCGGGCCAGCCTTCACTCCACCAATATCAAGAAGGTCGGCCCCGTCATTAACTAACTGATCTGCCTTGGACAGGAATTGGTCAAATTCCCAGTACTGGCCAGCGTCAAAAAATGAGTCTGGGGTACGATTCAGAATTCCCATCACCAGGGCGCGATAGGTCACGTCGAATCGATGAGACCCCAACTCCAGAAGCACTCGACGAATCTAGCGGCTGCGCCGCCCCACCGACACAGCCTCATGGTTGGCGGAGTTCAACACTAAGACCACCGTCGCCAGGTCTGATCTCCAGCCACTGCTCCTGGCCTACACGAATCTGGATGGGCTTCTTGAGACGGGTCGCCCCGATGGCTCGATGATCTGGTGGGGCAACAACTAACCCCAGGCCGGCCACCTCCCCCAGTTGCCCCAAGAGCGCCCCGTTGGAGCGGCTGCCGCGTTCTAGCACAACGAGGTCAATGGTGAGGACTCTCTGTTGAACCAGAGAGTCCACAAGTCGGCCGTCAGCCACGCTAGAAACGATGAGAACTGATGGGGTCTGGGTGGTGGGTGGCCACCACTGTCCACCTCCACGAAGGAGTGCTCGCTCCTGGGGTGGATTGGGCACGTTGGTTATCCAAAGCAGACCAAGACCAATTACTGCCACCGACCGGATGAAGGATGCGAAGAGTGTTTGCCGTCCTCGAACATGCCAGATCGTGATGCACCCAGCGAGCAGCACAATGGCCGCCGCCGGTCCCAGTGCCGGAGCCGGCAGCCGGGATCCCAAAGCGGCAACACGCGCGATCCACTCAACCAGAAGACCAGCGGGGAACTGGACCAATCGTCCCAGCGAAGTCGGGAGGAAACCCGCCACCACTCCCGAAGTCAGGCCGAGCGTCATGACGGCTCCCGCCGCCCATCCGGCCATGACGTTGGCCGGAACCGAAACCAGTGAGAGCGGCCCAAATACAGCAATTAGTAGTGGGGCAACACCAAGCTGGGCGGCCAGAGTCACGGCCAGGGGTTCTGCAATCCAGCGAGGTAGCGCCAATCTTCTCACGATTGAAGGTCCCAGCAGAAGGATTCCAAGCGATGCGGATACCGAAAGGATGAACCCAACGGAGTAGACCAGCATCGGGTCAATCAGAATGAGCACGGTCACCGCTAGCCCGAGTGTCCGCAAACCACGAGAGCGTCGGCCGATGGCGACCGACCAAGCGGCTATTCCTGCGGTGGCGGTTGCTCGAAGAACTGAGGGCTCCAGCCGAGTCGCGAGGGCGAAGACTCCAAGAGCAAGGAAGGTGAGACCAAGGCGACCCGTAAGACCAAGGCGGCGAAGCAGGGGCCCAAGCACCAATAGTACGAAGGCCACGTTTTGACCCGAAACGGCAAGCAGGTGGGACAGCCCGGCCTGCCGAAACTGCGCCCGTTGAGACAATGGTTGGAAGCGGTCATCCCCAATGACAAGGCCGAGATACAGATTTCGAGTACCGGGGTCGACAAGATCTGCTCCCGAAATAACCACGGAGCGCAGCCACTCAGAAGGTCGCTGATAGAACGGTGGCCCAGACACAACACTCACCTCGGTCAAGGACAAGCGGCCGACAAGGTGGCGAGAGCGGCTCCATGAAGATGGAAGAATCGGTCGAATCGTGCCCTCTATCTGGACCGACATTCCGGCCGTAGCCACACGGAGTGGGTCAGCAGCGAAGCCAGCACCATTCAGAATCAGCCTCTTGCCCGATGCAAGCCTGACCTCGGCCCGCCATCCATTCGTCGTCGGCTTGGGATCCGTCACCAGCTTGGCGGTCCCCGAATAGATCTGACTCGACAATGGCCGGTAGGCCTGTCCGGCACTCGTACCCAGCAACACTGCGCTGGTGAGCACGACCGAAATCACCAATAGCTGCCGATTGGCAACTATGGCCAGCCACAGGGCCAGGCCAAGGATTGCGAGCCCACTCAGAACGCCAAACTGGCTTCTTGCTGGCAACCGTTCGCCCAGCCCAATACCAACCCGACAACCAATGGCCGTGAGCAATGCAAGTAGCAGAACTCTGCTTTCGCTCATCGAGGGCCGCTCATCGAATCACGACCTGATCGATCATCGCCGCCAGCTTGGCCGGTCCAATCCCCCGAACGTCCAGCAGCCCTTCGGGGGACGAGAACAGCCCATTGTCGTCGCGATGTTTGACAATGGCTGCTGCGGTGGCGGGCCCGACCCCAACAAGACGCTCCAACTCGCTAGCCGATGCCAGGTTGATGTTGACTGATCCAGGCTCTCGGTCAACTCGGCCATTGAGGCCAGGGGGCGAATCAGGCGGTAGGACCTCGCCCACCCGCGGCAACCAAATCTGAACACCATCGGATAGGGCAGCCGCCAGATTCAGGCGTTGAAGGTCGGCCTCGGAGGTTGGGCCGCCGGCGGCATCGATGGCGTCCAAGACTCTTGAGCCGGGAGGCAGCGAGAAGACGCCCGGCTCGCTGACCGCTCCCGTCATGTGCACGATGAGCGGCGCATCCAAGGGTGACTCAAACGGTTCAGGTTCGAGTGTGGCCTCGGGAATACGTTGTTCCACCGGTATCACTTGTGACGGTCGGCTGAGCCACCAGGCGAGTCCAAGCAGCCCAAGTACGACCACGACCGAGACCGCGGCTGCGCCCGGCCGATTGCGCATTTCGTCAAGCCGAAGAAGGACGTCGTCAACTCGTTCGGGCAGTGTCGCTGGTGGCTGATCGTCGTCAGTCTCAAAGGGTGAGAGCACCCGGTTCCCCAATCCTCAAAAACGTGTCATGGGGGAAGTTCATTTGGGGAAGGTTCGGTCAGAAGCGAGCGAGCAACCAGAACGTCGAGTTTACTAGAAAAGCTTGGTTGACAGCTTTCGCCTCCACTCAGGCGTGCTTGGGTTGTCCGGACCGAGCACCTCGAGAAGGTCTACAAACTCTGCCCGAGCCGCATCGTCGGTCTTGACGCGGTCGAGAAGCTCGGCCAGGCGACTCTCGATCGTGGCGTCCTCGATAGCCTTGTCAGCTGCTCCGGTCCTTGCTCTGGCAGCCAGGTGGCGAAACTCTTCGGTCTCGGGTACTCGACCGAGGTATTGGAGAGCCTCATCGTGTCGACCCTTGTCGATGAGTAGTTCGGCCAGGGCCTTGATGGCGGCCTCGTGACCAGGATCAGTTTCAAGGATGGCCAATAGGGACTCCTCGTCCCCAATTGTCAGTAACTCAGCCATTGATTGTTCGGACTCAGAGGGAAGCAACTTCTGCACGAACTCTCGGATCTCAGCTTCGGGTTTTGCCCCCATGAAGCCGTCGACAATCTGGCCGTCCTTCATGGCATAGACGGCCGGGATCGATTGAACTTGGAAGGCCTGGGATGCGGCCGGGTTTTCATCGACGTTGATCTTGGCTAACAACACCTTGCCATTCGTCTCAGCAACGACCTTCTCAATCATTGGTCCCAGAGTTCGACAAGGCCCACACCACGGCGCCCACAGATCAACAACAACTGGCCGGGTCATGGACTCGGTCAAAACGTCTGCCTCAAAACTGAGGTCGGTTACATCGATCATTGCCCACAAGGCTAGGCGCCCCTAGCCCAGATTTGCTCGCCTCTGACCGTGGTGTAGGTTGACCGTCAGTTCGGCGGCTTCAAGCCCCTGCCAAGCATGTCCGCAACGAAAGGCAATCCGTGAAGATTGATGGTGGATTCAGTATCGACGCTAACCCTACGGTTGCCGGACAACGAGCGGCCGAACAAGAAGCGGCGGGGTACGACGGCTTCTGGGTGCCGGAGACAGCGCATGACCCGTTCCTCCCCCTTGCGTTGGCCTCCCAAACAACCTCCACTATCGAGCTAGGCACCTCGATTGCGGTTGCCTTTGCTCGCAACCCAATGACCCTGGCGAACACCTCCTATGATCTTCAGCTTTATTCCAAGGGGCGCTTTGTCCTGGGGATGGGCAGCCAAATCAAGCCCCACATCACCAAACGATTTTCGATGGAGTGGAGCAAGCCTGCGGCCAGGATGCGAGACATGATTCTGGCCATTCGGGCCATCTGGGAGAGCTGGAATGAAGGCTCTCGCCTCAACTACCGGGGCCAGTTCTATACCCACACATTGATGACCCCATTCTTCGACCCAGGACCCAACCCCTTCGGGAACCCCAAGATTTTCCTGGCTGGTGTAGGCCAGCTCATGACCGAAACCGCTGGCGAAGTGGCCGACGGCTTCTTTTGCCATGGTTTCACCACCGAGCGGTACCTGCGCGAGGTCACAATCCCCGCCCTTAATCGGGGCCGAGCCAGGGCGAACAAAGGTCCGGTAACCGACTGGGACTCAAACTTCGAGATCGTTGGTCCGTCCTTTATTGTGACCGGGGAAAACGATGAGGACATGGTAAAAGCATCCCAAGCCACGCGCCAACAAATCGCCTTCTACGGTTCGACCCCCTCCTATCGACCCGTTCTCGACCTCCATGGCTGGGGTGGTCTGCAAGACCGACTCAATGTCATGTCCAAGCAAGGTCAGTGGGAGGAGATGGCCGATCTTATTGATGAGGAGATTCTCAACGCCTTCGCGGTGGTGGGTTCGCCCGAGGCGATCGGCCCCGAACTCCAGGCCCGCTACGGAGATGTCATCCAACGGCTCAGTTTCTATGCCCCATACAAGTCGGACCCAAAAAGATGGGCCAGCGTCATGGCTAATCTCAAATCGGGCGGCTAGGAAGCCGTATTTCTAGTCGATCTCGTCTAGTCGATCTCGCTCAGGACCTCATCAAGGTACCGGCGACCGAGTTGAGCGTAGCTTGGCCGGTCACTGGAGTTGAGGGTCAGAACCACCCCGATCGACAATGCCCATGCCCGAGCTCGTGTCACAGTGTCGCCATCGCGGCCCAAGATCGTCAGGGCCTCGCTTCGGCGGTCGGCGTCGAATAGTGACCATAGACAGCCAAGGTCGCAGGCCGGATCGCCTGAGGTGAGATCGCCCCAGTCAATAACTCCGCTGAGACGCCCCTCCATGGTCGTGACGTTCCCCGGATGAAGGTCGCCATGAAGCCATTGGGCTGGTCCCCGATGTTCTGGTGTTGCCACCGCTTTGCGCCAATAGCGGAGCAGAGGTTGGTATTGGTCCTCAGCCAACAGGTCCGCTTCCAGTATGTCGGAAAGTTGTTTTTCGGTCCGCTCGGCTCGCTCGGCCAAGCCCAGACCACGGTGGGGGTTTTCGGGAGCCTCTTGGGGG
The DNA here is from genome assembly GCA_024276425.1 of Actinomycetes bacterium. Classification (GTDB taxonomy): domain Bacteria; phylum Actinomycetota; class Acidimicrobiia; order Acidimicrobiales; family SZUA-35; genus JAJRQY01. The sequence goes on from JAJRXF010000102.1 coordinate 84,340, forward strand.
GCGTCATGATGAAGCACATTGAGGAACTCGGCCAATTGTTGGGCCGCTTGGCCAGACTCCCTAACCGGCTCGGTCAAGGCATCGTTTCTGGGAATCCACGGACAGACGCTCCACGGGCGTTCGAACGTTTTCGAGCGCACTCCGATTCGGACTGGAACCGGGACCGGAAGTGGCAGCATTGGTGCCAGTAGAGGAAGCCACTGCTGTTCGTGTTCAATCAGAGGAACTGCCACCAGACGTCGAGGGAGACGAACGACCAGCCTTCACCCAGTCGGTATTGAGCGTTATCCCAGCCCTCCGCGACAAAGTTGACCTCATAATCTGCCAGGTCGGGATGCTGCTCGGCCAGGATTGCCAAGACCAGATGCTCGTCGATTTTAGTGTCGGCCGCAGGCGAGTGCTTTCCCATTGGCCACAGGTTAGGAGGCCTCAGCGGTCGAGACGTTCCAGTGTGTCAGACTCATATTGTTTACGGCAGAGCGAACGCTGCAACTTGCCTGAACTGGTCTTTGGCAAGGTGGAAGGTGAGACCAGGACAACATCGCTAGCCGGTATGCCCACCGATTCAAGGGTTAGGGCCTTGATCTTGGCCACCAGCGTTGCATAGTTCTCGCCTCGCACCTCTGCCACGACAACGACGGATTCCTTTCCTTGTCGTCCGGACACACCAAAGGAGATTACGTTGCCCGCTCGCACTCCCTCGATTTCACCCACTACCCGCTCGATGTCTTGTGGGTAGACATTTCGGCCGCCGACGATGATGACGTCCTTGATTCGACCGCACATATACATGGCGCCGTCGGCCATATAGGCCAAATCACCGGTGCGAAGCCAGTCTCCATCGAAAAGTTCGGCATTGGCATCTGGCTGATGGTAATAGCCAGGCGTTACCGACGTGCCAGCGATCTGCAGTTCACCGACCTGACGCTCGGGCAGGCTCGTCCCGGAAGAGGGAGTCACAATTCGGAACTTGAGCCCAGGAACGGGCTTGCCTAGGCGGACGATCTCACGAGCATGTTCATGCTCAACGGAAACGGGGACTGCTCGATGATCATTCTCAAGAAGCTTGGCATCAACAATGTCGGTTACAAGTCCGTCCATTGGTGGCGGAAACGAGCCCGCAATCCCGAGTTCGGCCATACCGAAGGCGGGGAAGATGGCCCCAGGATGAAGACCATGTCGTTCGCCAGCTTTCATAAAGGCACGGACCGAAGCTGGGTCGACGGGCTCGGCTCCGTTCAGAGCGATGCGCAGCTTAGAAAGATCCAGTTCCTCTTTGCTTCGTATCAGCGCTCGGGTAGCCAAGACGTAACTAAAATTCGGTCCTGCTGTGGCCGTGCCGCCATAGGTCGAAACCCACTCCATCCAGCGGGCTGGCTTGGCCAAGAAATCTTGAGGGGCGGCCAGGACCAGCCGGAACCCGGCGGACATTGGCAAGAGGCAACAACCAACCAATCCCATGTCGTGATAGAGCGGCAGCCAACTAACAAGAACATCGGTGTCCACGTCGACCAACATTGTCTCAAAGATGGCATCGAGGTTGGCAGCCATGGTGTGGTTCGGAAGCATCACTCCCTTTGGTTCAGACGTGGACCCGGAGGTGAACTGCAGCACGAGCAGATCATCACGGTGATAGTCGGGGCGAATGAAGTCATCGACTACAGCCTGGTCTGGGCCTGGCGCTAGGTCGGCGAAGGAGTAGACCGGAGGGTCCTCGGGAGTCGCCTCAACAAAGGGAGCCAAATCCGAGTCGACCACAACGGCCTGGCACTCGGCGCTGCGGATTCGGTTCTTGGTGGCGACAACAAATTCGTCCAAGGAGGCCAGTCGCATTGGCAAAGGCAGGATAACGAGCGTGGCTCCACATAACCAGATCGCCTGGATGGCGGTGACAAAGTCTGCCGTGGTGGGGCCAAGAAGGGCCACATGGTCGCCGTGGAGGACTCCTCGGGCTTGAAGATTGGCCGCGTAGCCTTTGGCTTCGGCGTGCAGGTCTTCCCAACTTTTGGTCACCGGTGTGCCACCAGACAAAAACGTGACGGAGCCGGAGCCCTTGGCGGCATGTTCGATACGAGTGACGATGGTGTCCACGACGAATAAGACTAGGTCTCCCCATCAGCAGTTACGAACTAATGGCCCAACCCCCCCCGAAATATGGAGGAATCCGAAGGATTCCTCCAGGAACCCCAAAGGCCGCCCGGAACTCGCAGAGTTCTCGCCGACGGGTTCCCGTGGAGCTAAGGAGAATTGAACTCCTGACCCCTTCC
>JAJRXF010000103.1 GCA_024276425.1 Actinomycetes bacterium
AGGGACCGTACTCCTGACTCACGGCACGAAACCCTCCGGCAAGAAGTTGTTCAGCTAGCTCCCCAGCAGCGCTGGCCTGGTCCCCGCCACCATGACCGACCACGAGCAGGTCGCTGGCCGCCAAGGCGGCCTCGGATTGGCCATCGCCGAGCACCGGTTGACAAAGGGCACAACCCCCCGACACGAACCCAGCCAATGCAGGACTCACAACACCGACACTCGAACCCAATCCAGATCCCAGACGATCTCGATCAAGCACGGCGAGGACAGCCTCTCGCTCAGCCAAACTGTCAACCTCATTCGATGCTGCGTTCAGAACAAAGAATCGACTGACACCGAGCATATTGAGGCCCTCGGACGGTGGCGCTTCAGCGTCAAAAGCAACGTCCAACTCTCCGGACTCGACCAACTGATTGCCCTCGGCCCCTTGAACCCATACAACTTCGACCACGCCATCAGCAGAAACGAGGCGCATGTCGGCCTGGGTCAAACCAGGAGCACCCTCACCTACATCAAACCTGCCCGTGGTACCCCCATCTTCTCCCACGATCGAATAGGCCAACCCACTGAGGATCCAGGCGAGGCCAGCATTGGGCCTAACCAATTGAATCACAAAGGTCTGGTCATCAACTACCTGGAAGCCAGCGACGTTGTCCGCTCCGGCCCGAAACTCTTCCACTCCGACGACGTCATCCAACAGCACGCTCGGGATGCCGCCTGCAGCGACCACATCCTCCAAGCTCCTCTTCACCTCATCAGCCGAAGTTCGGCTCACGTCAAGGGCGAAGGTCCACTCATCCAGACCACCACTGCTTGACCAGCTTAATGCCAATCCCGGACGCAGTTGCCCGCTCCGACCGACCACTTCGGTCAGTCCGTCATACAGCAGGTCTGAGATGACGACCGATGATTGATCGCCAAAGCCAACCGACAAGGGAAGAAAGGAGGTATCGGAGTCCAGCGGCTGACGCAAGCCAATCCGGACCAACACCGACTCTTCATCGACGAAGGCCAACTCTTCTGGTGTGCTCTCGGTGCCCGAATCAGGAGCAACTAGAGGCTCACCAGAACTGCTGCACGCTGCAGCCAACAGCAAAACAGAGGCAAAACAGGGAACGAGCCGAGTGAGGGCCATCTTGACCCATCGGCCGGTAGGCCAAAAGACTTAGATGATGGCCGAGCGGAAATATCTAGGAGTCGAGAACGAAAGCCAGGGCTACGGTCAAGAACACAAAGACAAGTGAGAACAAAATCGTGAGACGATCGAGGTTGCGTTCCATCGTGGTCGACGCCGCCGCGGCCGAACCCATACCGCCGCCAAACATGTCAGAAAGGCCCCCACCCCGGCCGCTGTGTAGCAGCACCAGTGTGATGGTGATTCCACCGATAATGAAGTAAAGAATTCCGAGGACCAAATCCATAGCGATCAAGAGGCTACCAGCCCAAGTCCCTATACCGGTGGTCGCCTCGGAATCGAGACGTGGGGTGCCCAAATTGCCACCCGACTCGATAGGGCATCCCATTGATCTGGCCGTTCGGGCCGGTTCAACAGTAGGTATCGCCGCTTCTTTCCAACCCTCAGCACCAACCCCTCGGGCGCACGTGGTCTTGGCTCGTGACGTAGAACCCTGCGTTCCATCCAACCTCCCGCCTTACGAGGTGGTGTCGGTGCCCGCTCTAAAGCGCTCACCACCTCCCAATCAAAGAAGTGAGTTCGCAACAGGCAATGCCGATACACCCCGGCTCGACTCATCACGACCTTGCGCGGAGCGTCGAACAACACAACCGCAGCGGCGACGACTGCCATGACCAAGAAAAACGACGGCACGACAATACGGTCACCGCCCAGCCAGAAGCCGCTGGCTGCCACGAGCCCCAGAGCTACCGGAGCCAAAGCCCGAGTTCCATAGGCCAACCCCGACTCAGCAATCTCTACCGGGCTCTCGTCGGCGAGTGCCACTTTTCTACACCCTTATCTTCGGGACGAGCCGACCAACTCGACCAGCGTCTGGCCTTCGTCCAAGGGAAAGTGACAGGCGACCATGTGTCCGGTACGGATCTCGACTGGTTGGGGAACCTCGGCGGCACATCGATCCTGAGCTATGGGACACCGGGTACGGAAACGACAGCCCGATGGCGGGTTCGCCGGGCTCGGGATGTCGCCGACCAGAACTATGCGCTTGCGCTGCGCCTCAATATCGGGGTCCGGAACCGGAATGGCCGACAACAACGAATGGGTATAGGGGTGCGCTGGCTTGTGATAGATGTCATCCCGGCTAGCCAACTCGGCCAGTTGTCCGAGATACATCACGGCCACCCGGTCCGAGATATGCCGAACAACACTCAAGTCGTGAGCAATAAACATGTAGGTCAGGTCGTACTCCTCCTGGAGCGCCTCCAAGAGATTGACCACCTGGGCCTGAATCGAGACATCCAGCGCGGAAACGGGTTCGTCCAGGACAATCAACTTGGGACGCAATGCGAGCGACCGGGCAATTCCAATGCGTTGGCGCTGGCCACCAGAAAACTCGTGGGGATAGCGATTTCCGTGTTCAGGCAACAGGCCTACGGCCCGGAGGAGATCTCCCGCCCGTTCCCGAGCCTCGGCCTTCGAGGTGCCATGAATGATCATGGGTTCAGCGACAATTTCATGCACCGGGTGTCGAGGATTCAAGGATGCATACGGGTCTTGGAATACCATTTGCAACTGTCGCCGAAGCCCTTGCATGGTGTCGTGGTCAACGGTCACAACGTCATGCCCCTCAAACATGATCGATCCTGAGGTTGGCTTCACTAGTCGGACAATCGACTTTCCTAACGTCGATTTGCCACAACCTGATTCACCCACAATGCCCAACGTCTCCCCGGCAATGACATCCAAGGAGATTCCATCTACCGCATGGACCTGGCCAACGACCTTTCGAAACACTCCGGCCCGAATCGGAAAGTAGGTCTTGAGGTCCTTGATGGACAGGATTGTCTTCGTTGGAGTCTCAACAACGGTCATGCTCCTGCTCCGATCGAAACAAAGGGCAGCGACTCGGTATTGTGACATCTCGAGTAGTGCTGGTTCATGATGAGCTTGAGTTCGGCCGCCGAGGTGTGGCACTCCTCTGTGGCGAATCCGCATCGTGGCCCAAAGGCGCACCCCGGGGGCATGTTGACAATATTCGGCGGCGAGCCCGGGATGGCCTGGAGTTTCGACCCCTCCTCCCGATCCAACCGTGGGATCGAGGACAGAAGGCCATACGTGTAGGGATTCGTCGGGTTATAGAAGACGTCGCGAATAGTCCCCCTCTCAAACACTCGTCCCCCATACATCACCAGAACTCGTTCGGCTGAGTTGGCCACCAGACCAAGATCGTGGGTGATAAGAACCATGGCTGCCCCAGTCTCGGCGCGTACATCAGCCAAAGACTCCATCACCTGAGCCTGAATTGTCACATCCAATGCTGTCGTTGGTTCATCGGCAATCAACAACTTCGGACCGTTTGATATGGCCATCGCAATCATGGCTCGCTGACGCATTCCACCGGAGTATTCGTGTGGGTACTGGTCGACTCGCTTGGGTGCCTCGGGAACGCCAACGAGCTCCAGAAGAGAGATGGCCTTCTTGCGAGCCTCTTCATCGGTGGTCGATCCGTTGTGGATCTGGATGGCCTCCATGATTTGATCGCCGATGGTGAACACGGGGTTGAACGCCGTCATTGGATCCTGGAAGATCATGGCGATCCTGTTACCGCGGATCTTACGAAGTGTGCTGGGCTTCATTGTTAGCAGGTCTTCACCCTCAAAGACCGCGCTGCCGGTGATCGAAGCCGAGCCGGGAAGGAGCCCGAGTAGCGCCAACGCCCCCACCGACTTGCCCGATCCAGACTCCCCAACAATGGCTACAGACTCGCCGGGCATCAAGTCATAGGTCAGGCTCCGGACTGCGGAGGCATAACCCTTCTTTGTTCTGAAGTCGACACTGAGCTCTCGAACGCTCAAGAGGGGTTCTGTCATAGCTAGCCCTCCGTTCGAGTGGTCGGATCAAGGGCGTCGCGAAGTCCATCGCCCAGGAAGTTCACGCTCAGAACAATCAGTGTGATGAACCCACCGGGAATCAGCAACTTGAACGGGTCGCTCACCACATCGCCTTTGGCTTCGGCAACCAGGTTGCCGAGCGTCGGAGTCGGGGGCCGAACGCCCAGGGACAAGAAAGACAGCGTCGACTCCAAAATGATGGCCACACCAGTGGCCAAGGTGGCCGCTACCAAGATCGGGCCCAACGTGTTGGGCAGAATGTGGCGGAAGATTATGCGCCAAGCCGAGGCGCCCGACGCCTTTGCCGCCTGAACGAACTCCATGTTCTTGTATTGGATGAACTGACTTCGCACGATTCGAGCCGTACCAACCCAACCAAACATGGCGAGGAGTAGCGCAGTCTGAAGTGGGCTCGAGCCCAACTTCACACCGAATACTAAGAGAACTGCCAATAATGGAATCGACATGAACAGGTTGATTACCCAGCTGACCACCGCGTCGGCCGCCGAGCCGAAGTATCCGGCGAGCGCCCCAAACAGCGTGCCAAGGATGGTCGAGATCGCTGCCATTACCAAGGCAATGATCAGGGAGATTCGACCGCCCCGAAGGGTTCGAACCATCAGATCCCGACCAATATCGTCGGTGCCAAAGGGGTGTTTGAACGAAGGTCCCTGGGAGCGTTCAAGGACGTTGATCTCCTTGAAATCGAAGGGCGAAAAGATCGGACCAATTGCGAAGGCCAAGATAAGCAAAAGCAGCATGGCCGCTCCAATCATGGCTGCTCGATGGTGACGGAACCGCTCCCAGGCCTGTTGCCCAAAGGACTGTGGCTCCTCGGCGAGACCTTCAACGTCAATGACAACGCCTACAGACTGGGCCTGCTCTTTCAGAATCTCCAGATCGGCGGCGCCGTCAATGTCAGCCGCCGACTGCCTGGCTTCGGTATCACTCATATCGCACCCTCGGATCAAGTAGTCCGTACAACAAGTCGGCAAGAAGATTGAACGAAACGTTCATGATGGCTAAGACGGTGACAACCGCCATGGTGACGTCGAGGTCACCGCTGAAGATCGCGCTAATCAGCAAACGCCCGAGCCCGGGCCAGGAGAAAATGCTCTCGGTCACAACCGCACCACTGAGCAGGGCACCAAAGTCCAAGGCCCAGATCGTGACCATGACAATCATGATGTTGCGCAGCATGTGTTTGCCAACCACTCGACGTTCCGGTAGGCCTTTAGCTCTGGCCGTACGTATGTATTCGGCGTTCTTGATCTCTAGAATCGAGGCTCGGGCGAACCTGGACTCACCGGCAATGCTGATCACCGCCAGGGTGATGACCGGGAGCGTGAAGCTGCCCAATATCGCACCGACCGAACCAGTAAACATGCCGTTGGTGACAAAGGGCTTCCATCCCCACCAATCGTTCATCTTGAAGCCAAGAAACGTTTGGAGCAGCAGAGCGAAGAAGAACGTCGGCATCGAGATACCAAGGTAGGTAGCCGAGGTGATGGCGTAGTCGCCAACCGAGTACTGCCTCAGGGCCGAGTAAACAGCCAGGACCAGGGCGATGGTTCCTGCGATGATGAAGGACGGAATCGCCAAATACACAGTGTTCACGAAACGATCAGCCAGCAAGGGCCCGACGGGAATCTCACCCTGGGAAGTCGCTGTACCAAAATCCCCGGTAATGGCATCGCCCAGCCAGTAGAAGTATCGAACGAAGACGGGCTTGTCCAACTGATAGAGCTCGATCAGTCGATTGGCGGCGGAGTCATCACAGGTCGTACACAAGGCGATCTTGCCCAATGGGTCGGCGGCCCAAGCCGTGACCAAATAGGTGACGAAGGTGGCAACAAGCAGGACGGGAATGGCCTGCATCAGCCTTCGTGTTGCGTAAGCGAGCAAGACGGTAACTCCTTAACGTATTCGTCCCCGGGCTCATAGGAGACGACAAAACCCTAGAAGGACGTGAGGGGCGAGCCAAGACGGCCCACCCCTCACAAACTACTTCATTGCTTGAAGTTGTGCACGGGGGCGATTATCCACCGAACTGGAAGTCGACCACGTTGGCCAGAGGACCAGCACCCTGAGCGTCAGGAGCGACGCCGGCGCCGGAAAGCTGGCTGGAAAGGTAACCATAGAAGCTGGGCTTCTGGGTCAAGGGAAGCATGAAC
>JAJRXF010000104.1 GCA_024276425.1 Actinomycetes bacterium
CAGGAAACCGATTCCGGTGGCGTAGTGCCCGGCCGATGGCAGATCGGTCATGACTTCTTGGAAAAAGCGGTCGGGAATTTGGATCAAGATGCCCGCACCGTCGCCGGTGTTGGGTTCGGCATTGGTCGCGCCGCGGTGCTGCATTCGACGCAGAGCATCAAGGCCAAGACGTACCATGGAATGAGTGGCCCGACCATGCAGATCAGCCACAAAGCCGACACCGCAAGAGTCGTGCTCAAAAGCTGGATTGTAGAGGCCTTGGGCCGCGGGAAAGCCGGTAGGAATAGACAGAGAGCTCACGCAATTCTCCTGGTCTGGCTGCGGGGTTCCAGGCAGGGACAACACTGGCCCGGCCAAGGAGAAGGAAGCCCAACCCTAGCGGGAAATGATGGGCCAGTGCTAACCCGCTACGGTTCTCTAGGTGACTGATACCCCCGATCTCCCCCCCGTCGCTACCTCCATCCTTGGTGATCTGGAGGCCTCTCCTACCCCATTTCACGCGGTCCAGCACGCGGCGATGCTACTTAGCGCTGCTGGCTTCGATCATGTTGCCTTGGCTGCGCCGCTCCCACGAGAACGGGGACGATACTTCACTGTTTCGGGAGGTGCAATGGTGGCCTGGGTCCTTCCGGAGAGCCCGGCTCCTTTCACCGTTGTCGGGACGCACACAGACTCGCCTAATCTTCGAGTTCGGGCCAATCCAGACGTTGTTTGCGCCGGATGGTCCCAACTCGGGGTCGAAACCTATGGCGGCCTTCTCTTGAACTCCTGGCTGGACCGTGATTTGGGCCTAGCGGGACGGGTATTCCTACGTGGCGAGGATTCGACCGAGATCAGCGAAGAGCTCATTCGAATTGATCAGCCAGTTCTTCGAATACCCCAACTTGCAATCCATCTCGATCGGGAGATCCGCGACAAGGGACTCAACCTCAATCCTCAGACCCACCTGACACCATTGTGGGCCCTGGACAACCTGGAGATGAACGCCTCCTTTGGCCAATACCTTGCCAGCCAACTCGGAGCCCAATCCGAGCAGATCTTGTCCTGGGACATCATGGCCTTTGACACCCAAGGACCCGCGATCGTTGGCCGTGACGGTGATTTGATCGCGTCGGCCAGGATAGACAACCTTTTCTCGACCTTCTGTGCGGTCCACGCGCTCGCAGAGGTGGCCAAGGAATCGTTGCCCTCCACGCCCGTGCTCGTGCTCTACGATCACGAAGAGATTGGCTCGGAATCCTCGACGGGGGCGTCAGGTTCGTTCCTGTCAGGTTTGCTGGAGCGGATTAGTGCCACCCTGGGCCGCGACCGAAACCAACACTTGCAGACTATGGCAGATTCCTTTGTGCTTTCAGTCGATGGGGCTCATGCCACTCATCCGAACTATGTCGACAAGCATGAGCCAAACCATCACATCAAGATGAACGGCGGCGTTGTTATCAAGCGGAACGCAAATCTTCGCTACGCCACCGACGGATTGGGTGAGGCCCGCTTTCGTGGAATCTGCGATCGAGCTGGCATCCCCGTGCAGGTCTACGTACACCGCAACGATCTGCCATGTGGCTCAACCATTGGTCCAGCGACCTCGGCAGAGTTGGCCGTGCCAACCGTTGACATTGGAGCACCACAGTTGGCGATGCACAGTATCCGAGAACTGGCTGGAGTGGCCGATGCTGACTATCTACACCAGGCGATTCGAGCAACCTGGCTGTCCTGAGTTAGGCAATTTGGACCTAGAGTTAGGGAATCATCAATGCTGGTGTTGTTCCGCCTAACCCAGAGCACTACGGTTGCCCGGGCGCTCGTGCACCTTTGTGTGTTTACGAGGCTGTTCGAATCCCGCCCCCAGAGGAGTAACGCGTGAGCGCTATCCCATACCTGGCCTTCCTATCGGCACTTGTTGCCCTGGGAGTCGCCTTCTTCTTCTACACCGACGTTAAAAGAGCCAGCCCCGGCAACGAACGCATGGTGTTTCTGATGACCGAAATCCAAAAAGGCGCCCGAGCCTTTTTGAAACAGGAGTACACCTGGGTATCAGGGTTTGTTGTCGTGATGATGGTGCTTGTCGCCGTGATGATCACCCCCCTGGCGGCCATTGCCTACCTTCTCGGTGCCCTTCTGTCCGGTGGTGCTGGCTATGTCGGCATGACCGTGGCAACCATGGCCAACGCTCGTACCACTGAGGCAGCCAAGAGCGGACCGGGTAGGGCCCTCCCTATCGCTTTCCGAGGCGGAGCCGTCATGGGCTTCACCGTTGCTGGTTTTGCCCTCGGCGGACTGATGCTGACCTATATCGTCTTTGTTGACATCTTCGAGGTCGACAAGGCGTTCGAGATTCTGACTGCGTACGGCCTCGGCGGCTCGACCATTGCCCTGTTCTCCCGTGTTGGGGGTGGTATCTTCACCAAAGCCGCCGACGTCGGCGCCGACCTGGTCGGCAAGGTGGAGGCGGGGATCCCCGAAGACGACCCCCGCAACCCGGCCACTATTGCCGACAATGTTGGAGACAATGTCGGTGACGTTGCTGGCATGGGTGCGGACCTGTTCGAAAGTTACGCCGGATCAATCATCGCCCCAATCTCCTTGGTCGCCTTCTCCGCTGGTCTTCAGGCCGATGCCATTGGAGACAACTTCATGCGTCTTCTGGTCTTCCCGATGGCTATTGCTTTTGTGGGCATGGTTGCTTCGATCATCGGCTCGTTCCTGGTCCAGGGGGGCGAATCCACCGACTCCAAGGCCCTTTCCCGGGCACTTCACATGGGCACCAACGTGGCCATGGGCCTGACCACCGTGGCCACCATTGCTGTGGCCTACGTGCTCTTCAGCGGCGACAATTTCGACAAACCCTATGGCCTAGGAATCTCCGTCGTCGGAGGTCTGATCGCGGGCTGGGCTCTGGGCAAAACCGCCGAGTACTATACCTCGGACCATTTCAGTCCGGTTAAGAAGATCGCCGAACAAACCCAAACCGGTCCGGCCACTACCGTGCTGAAGGGAATCTCGGTTGGCATGCTTTCTGTTGGCACCTCCGTTGCCATCCTTGTCATTGGCATCGCCGTAGCCTTCTGGGGTGGCGAGCAGACCCTTAGTGGCGATCTCGGTGGCATCTATGGCATCGCCGTAGCCGCCATTGGCATGTTGGCCACCACCGGCGTTGTGGTCTCCGTTGACGCCTATGGCCCCATTGCTGACAATGCGGGCGGCATCGCCGAAATGGCCGAACTCGATCCCTCGGTGCGTGAAGTGACCGATGCCCTTGACTCTCTCGGTAACACAACTGCCGCGGTAGCCAAGGGATTCGCAGTTGGCTCCGCCGCCTTGACTGCCCTGGCCCTGTTTAAGAGTTTCCAGTTCGCCATCGACCAGGCCGATGGCACAGTCAGTTTGGATGTTGGCCGGGTTGATGTCTTTATCGGCCTGTTCATCGGCTCCATGCTCCCCTTCGTCTTCGCCGCCCTGACCATCGACGCTGTGGGCCGTGCCGCGCATGAGATGATCGAAGAAGTTCGTCGTCAGTTCCGAGAGATTCCCGGGCTGCGTGAGGGCAAACCTGGCGTCATCCCCGACTCTGCTCGCTGTGTCGCAATTTCCACCACTGCCTCACTCAAGGAAATGATTATCCCTGGTGCTCTTGCCGTCGTCGTTCCCCTGGTGGTTGGTTTTATCGACGTCGACACCCTTGGAGGCTTGCTGGCGGGCTCCCTGGTAACGGGCTTTGCCTTGGCCATCTTCATGGCAAATGCTGGCGGAGCCTGGGACAACGCCAAGAAGTACATTGAGGCTGGTGCCGAGGGCGGCCAGGGTTCTGACAGTCACAAGGCCGCCGTTGTTGGCGACACTGTTGGAGACCCGTTCAAAGACACCTCAGGACCAGCCATGAACATCCTGCTCAAGGTGATGACCATCGTGAGCCTGGTTTTCGCCAGCGCCTTCGTATAGGCCTTGATGCCCGGCTCCGTGGCACAATGACGTGGTGACAATTCAGAATCTCGAACTGAGCCCTTCGTTTGTGGTTGTCGATATTGATGGTCAGCCCGCTACCGGGCTGGTGCGTTTGGCCCGAAAGATCCTTCACTCCAGCGCTACCAGCATGGCCCGCAGCGCCACCTATAGCTTCGCTTCCTTTGGGATCAAGCGCAGTGGAGCCTCCGGCGGCATCAATGCCCAAGGGGACGAGATCGAATCAGCGCTGGCTTCATTCCTTTCTGAAATCGAGCCTTCGGTCAAGGCGGGAGATCTTCACCTGGACCCAGCCAAGGGCATACCCAGCGGTGCCTTCTCCAACCTGCAAGAGATGTCAGGCCGTCGGACCGAGGGCCTGCAACCCGACAACCAAGCCGAGGGCGTCGTTGCCGCCACCCGATGGGCCCTTGGCGGAGACCTAGATGGCCGGAGCGTGGCCATAGAGGGTGCCACTCACGGTGCAGTCCCCCGGGCGATCGCCACCAAACTGATACAACAGGGTGCCACCATTGTTGAGGTAGATGGGCTGGACGAGAAGCCCTGGCTCATTTGGGGGGCACAAGCCGATGCCATTGTGTGCGGATCCAAGCTTGGCGTGCTCAATCACGCTGGGACACGCTTCATCAAAGCCAAGGCAATTGTTCCTTGGGCTACGACACCAGTAACAACCAAGGCGTTCGCCAACCTGCAACGAGCCAATGTTCGGGTTATTCCCGACTTTGTCAGCGCCGCCGGCTCTCTCGTCGGCGGCTATATCGGCCCAAAGGATCCCTCGGTGTCCGATCAGATCGTGACAATCTTGAGTGAGTCGGACGAGCATCCCGATGGTGTGCTTCTTGGTGCCTGCTACCGGGCCGAGTCATTTCTGGGTTCCTGGATAGACAAACTCCCATTTGGTAGACCCCTCGCTTCTTGAAGACTCTCGCTTCTTAAGGACCCCCGGCTTCTTAAGGACGGGCAGGAGATACCAAAACCTCGACCGCACCTACCTCCAGGGCGGCCAGGTAGTCTCCAAGACCACCATTGTCGAGCACAGACGACCACAACTGCTGCTCGTCAGTGCTGGGGGAACGACCGAGCCAACTGTTCGAAGCCACCACCAGGCGAGGAAGCACCGACTGGGCTTGGCGATGTTCATCAGATTCGGACACCTCCACCAGGATTCGCCCCCTCATGTCGCCACTGGCCAAGCGTTGCATCCAATATCGGTGACCGGCAGGTTCGGGGCTGCGACCAAGGATCGCCCGATAGATGAACTCGATAAAGCTTTCGTCATCGGGGAAAGGCCCAAGCTCTGATCGCGTCGTAGCTAGAAATTCGCTGGCCACCGTCTGCAGCCCAATTCCGATTTGCAACCGATCGACCCAAAAGGCGAGGCCTTCCGGGTCTGGGACTCGGTCGAGCAGCCCAAGATAGAGGCGAGCAATAGCCTCCTTCTCACGAGTTTCGGGCGAGTCGAAGACTTCCACAATGGCATCACCTAAGTCGCCGGATCGACTCAAACGAACAAAGTTATCCATCTCCTCCTGGGTTGGTTCGCGGCCCAACAGACGGCTATAGACCCCCTGAACCCGTCCTTCTCCCGCCCCAGTTTCAAGCAACAGGAGGGGCCTACTGCGCGTCAGCCCCTCACCAATAGTGTCCTCGGTTCGGATCTCGATCTCATAAAGAACTCCGTTCTCGATCCCCTCGATCGAGACCTGCCTGCTCAAGGCGAGGAGTGGTTCGTAGGCCAACCTTCGCCCCAGGTTTCCGAACGGATCACTCACTACCTTAAGAACACGGATCTTGAACGAGGTCGGAGGAACGCCCTCGCGAAGTTCAACGGGTTTCACCGCCAGTTGGATCCGGTTGTCGCCCGACCGAACCCAATCCAGCGTCAAGGTGATCGGGGCTTCTTCCAAAGACCAGCCAATGGCCTGCATCACCGCCGAGGTGGCCCGGTCTACCGAACGGACACGTAATTCGGCTTCGATATAGGGTGTCATCAGGGCAAATGGACTTCCGGGCGGATACCGATACTCATCGAGGTGAGAAAAGGAGCTGCCTTCGTCCCACTCGAATGGAGCTTCAAGCTCTACCAAGGGACCGAGAATCGTGTCGAACCAGAGTTTGCTCGAAAGGGTGGCCCCGAGATCACCCACTTCAACTGGGGTCGAATCTTCCTGAGCGCAACCAACGAGCCGTTCCACAGTGCATCGTCTACTAAAGAGGTCATAGATCATTGGGGTGTCGGCATCACTTGGCCAGGCCAGGTTTCCGTCCTCATCTAGTTCAGCTGATCCAATGAAACCGAGGCCGTGGCCAAACTCGTGCAACAAGGTTGTTTGGAGGTCAATGGCCTCCTCAAGAAAGGGAGCATCTCCGAGAGGTTCCTCACCAATAATCCAGCCCCCCGAGTCCGATCCAGCCGTGGCATTGAGCACAAGAACAATCTCGCCAGGTTCGGAAGAATCACACTCGTTCCGAGGCGTGTGGTCCAACCCAAGGAGCTCATTCGCCAGGGCAACCGGATAGCGAGCCTCGGGTCGAGGCAATTCCGAGTCTTGAACAAATACCGTTGGACCTGCCGCTCCCAGAATGACGGGATCTCCTAGTTCCAGCCAGTAGATGTCAATTTCAATCTGGGGACCCCTCAAATCCAGGGTCTCGTCCCAGCGGGCTGCGGCACTCAAGGCCTCCCGCCGAACTGGTTGGGGCACACTGGAATTGAAACACAATCGAATCTGACCGGAGGGAGTCTGGGAGTTGAGCCCGAGAAACGCGGGGTTCGCTTGGGAGTGAGGTTCCAAGTCGTTCTGGTCCGTATCAGCGCCTGCGGCCGTGGCCATGGCGGATAAAACATCTTCTTGTCCAACAGCGCTGGACCCGACTCCTGTAGTCATATCGATGATGAGCCGGCCCTGGAAAGAGGCAAAATCAAACCAAGGCATTGGCTCAGACGATGTTGCGCTGGCCGCCGGTGAAAAGCCAAGAATGATGGCGCCAAGGCCAAGCCAGAGGAGCACGAGAGGGCGATTCGAACCGTCGGTTCTGCCGCCCTGTTCCTTCATTGCGGGGTCATCTCGCCTTCGACCAAGCTGCGATCCACTCCGGTGACCAAGACCACCGCCGTCGTCGTCCGTTGCTGCTCATCGACCTTGTCGGCCAGAAGCCCCGCTAGTCCGGCGGCACCGGTGGCATCGGGTGGGGGGCTGATTTGTTTTCGCAGCATGTCTGTGGCCCGCACAAAATCCTCTTCACTGGCTAGAACAGGCCAGCCGCCACTCCTCAGTTGATGAAAGAGCAGAGGCTGCCAATCGTAGGTGATGTCGTCCAGAATGCCCGAGGCGACGCTGCTTGGGGGCACTGGCCAGGGCTCCATGGCATCGGCATTGGCCGAAATCAGATCTCGCAGTTGTTCTGCTGAGTCTAAACCCACGCCAGGAGTCGAGGCGACAGAGATACCAACGCGATTGCGGATCCGTTCCCACATGGCTACATAGGGGTGTGCATTCCTCGATTGAACCGGATGTAGGCGAAGGGCGACACCGGCCGCCGTGAGGCCGTCCATGGTCGCCGCACCAAGGGCTCCCCCGCCCACCTGGATGTAAATATCTTCCGCCCGGGTTGGGCCGGACAGCAAACCTGCACGCTCCAACTGCTCGGCCAACTCAAATCCAAGGGTCCTTCCACCGTCGATCACATGAGGACTAGTTGGACCCTGAACGGTGAAGGCCTCAGCGCCGGAATCAATGGCGCGATCTAGCTCGGCCATACAAGGGTCTCCCACTTGGCCAGCCGACCGCTTGCACACCTCGATGATCGCGCCCAAACGTTCCAAATCACCCAGAACTCTGGGATCGGCGTCTACGGGAACGAAAACTCGAAGGGAACGGTTGGCTGCATTGGCCAGGGTGGCCGCACCAAGTGCTGCATTGCCACAAGAAGCGATGGCCAGCTCCCCTGGAGGCTCTCGACCCACACGCTCGTCGATCGTTAGCCGGAGTAGAAGACCAAAGAGATGGCGGGCCTTATGTGATCCAGCGACGTTGGCGGTTTCGACCTTGCCAACTATTGGTCTCGGCATCTTGCTTTGGATCCCAACCAGGGGCGTCTCTCGAAACCCAATACCCGAAGACGAAACGAGTTGGTCATCAAGTTCCCCGACGATCTTGACATACCCAGCGTCGCTGAGTCCGACGTCGAGCGCGTGTCGATAGACATCAAGATGCTGGCGGTGTTTGACAAAGGTCAGTTGCTCATCGTGGTCCGACACCGACACCTCTGCGTCAACCAAGTCCGGTTCGTTGGTTGAAATCGACGATGAGTTCGTCCCATGCGTCAACCTTGGGAACCAGGTCGTCCCACCAAGCCTGATCCCTTCGAGCGACAAACGTGTCGACATCGAGGTCCAGTTGCTCAACCCAGGTGAAGTAGCCAAGATTAAAGATTCGGCGCCGTTCACGGTCATCGAGATCAAGCATTGTGTGAACCGACGGATCGCCCAAATGGGCCACAAAAGTTGACTCGGCATCTGCCGTGGTGAACTCTCCCCCAAAGTCACTGTCGATAATCGGCTGACGACCGCTGTCATACATGGCCGACCCGTCGGTGGCTACGGTCATAACAACGTCATCGGGTCCAAGCCCCCGCAGGTTGGCGTACGCGATGGCCGAAACCATGTTGCACCAGGATGAATAACCCATGTGCTGGAGCGAACTCACCAATTCCGGATCAAGCCCAATGTTGTCTATGAGGTACGCCCGCCCAACTGGACTCTGAAAGAGAACGTCGAGTTGGTTCGTCACCTGATCGCTAATGGAGGCCACCACGTCAGTGTTGAACACATTGTGAATAAGAGGAATGTGTTTGTCGCCAATGCCTTGAATGTTGTGCTCACCGAACCCATTCTCCAACATGGTCGGACATTGCATGGCCTCAGCGGCCATGATCTCGGCACCGAAGCGGTCCTTGAGGTGGTCACCGGCCGCAATTGTGCCAGCTGATCCGGTGGCCGAGACAAACGCCCGTAAATGGCCTTGTCCTCCGGACACGTGCTCAAAAACCTTCTCCATCGCCGGTCCGGTTATTGTTCGATGAGCCAAATAGTTACCAAACTCACAGAATTGGTTGATGACCATATTGTTTGGATCCCTTGACAACTCCGTGCACGCGTCGTAGATCTCCTTGACGTTGCTCTCGGTGCCAGGGGTTCGGATAATGTCGGACGCCGGGTCTAAAGTCCAGGCGTTTAGCCAATCGAACCGTTCCTGACTCATCCCGGCGGGCAGGACGGCCAAGCCATGACTCTGCATGATTCTACTGATCGCCACGCCACCACGGGCATAGTTGCCAGTGGATGGCCAGATGGCGCGATGCACCGTTGGATCGAAAGTTCCCGTAACGATGCGCGGGGCAAGACACGCGTAGGCTGCCAACACCTTGTGGGCGGTGATCATGGGGAAGCGGTCACCAAAAAGCAAAACGATCTTGGCGTCAACCCCGCTGAGTTCTTGGGGGATCACAACATGCTCGGGAACCTCGGCAATGCCATCGGCCCCCCAACGGTTGTGCCAATGTACGCGGTACAGGTTTCTGGGATCGGCTATTCCCCGATCTACGTTCTCCAGATCTGCCACTATCTCGGGATCAATCGTGCTCGGATCTCGAAGCTCGGAAAAGGTTGGCAAACGAATGCCGGCCTCCCTAAATCGAGCGACCGAGTTGTCGCGCGCCGTTCCATCAACCAGTTCGCTTTCAAGCGCCAACCGGATGGGGGGCGCCTCGTTCAGCGTGTTCACGTCCTGTACCTCCACGAGGCTCGACAATAGCGCAGACAAGGCGCTCCACCCCCACTCAAAAGTCAGATATTTCGACCTTCGGCTTCTCGTTTGGACCACTCGGCGCCGTCAGGTTCAATGCCAATCACACCAGACGATAGAGTGGGCCCTCAAGACGGGCGAGCAGTGGAGAACTAACAATGGTGCGCTTTGACAACAAGGCCAGGCGAGCGGGTCGCAAATACGTCCAGGATCGTCGAGGGGCGCGCCCGGTTCGCCGTCGCCGGGCCGGCGGAGGGGGTGGCCTGCCTGCCGGACTTCCCATTGGCAAGGTGGGTGGAGTTGGTGGGCTGATCCTCATGATCGTGGTAGCTCTTCTTAGCGGGGCGCTCAATGGCGGTGGCGGTGGCGGTATCAGCATCGACTCTGGAGGCCTTCAGTCCGGGCAGAGTTCAGGCAGCTCGTCACCGCTTGACCCCACGTTGGACCCGCAAGCCGACACGGTTGCCTATATGGGGGCACTCATGGGAGACATCCAGGACGTCTGGGCCAACAAGATTCAAGACTACCAATACACCGAACTAGTTATCTTCACTGATTTTGTTGCCACCAACGGTTGCGGGAATGCCCAGTCGGCGTCGGGACCCTTCTACTGTCCAGCGCCCAATGACCGTTTGGTCTACATCGACCTAGATTTCTACAACGAACTGGCAACAAAGTTTGGGGCCCCAGGGGACTTCGCCCAGGCCTATGTCATCGCCCATGAGGTCGGGCACCACATCCAAGCAATCACCGGCATTAGCGATCAGGTCCGGCGGGCTCAACAACAGGACCCATCGATAAAGAACGAAATGTCTGTTCGCCAAGAACTTCAGGCCGACTGCTTCGCTGGTATCTGGGCCAACTCGGCTGTGACTCGAACCAATTCTGATGGCACCAAGATCATCGAGCGGGGCGACATCGCCGAGGGCCTCGCCGCCGCCGCATCAGTTGGCGATGACCGGATCCAGGAAATGACGGGCCGACAGGTTCAACCTCACAATTGGACACATGGTTCGGCGGAGGCTCGCCAAAGCTGGTTCACCCAGGGACTCGACTCGGGCGACCCAAATCAATGCGACACGTATTCGGTTAGTCGCAGTCAACTCGGGCTGTAACTTCCCACACGATCTAGTCCTCAGCGACTTTCCATCCAAAACCAGACGACGACGCCATCAGGATGCGCTGTAGATTTCAATCTCGGTCGCTCCAGTATTGCCGCCGGTCGTCTGCTCGGCCTCGATTCGAAGCGTACGTCCGATGACTGGAGAATCGAAGGCCACCGGCTCGGTTCCCGTTGGGAACGGCCCATAGGTTGTTCCGCCGATGATCACGGAGAAGGTGTCGGTGATGGCGGTGCCGTCCGTCATCTGACGGGTACGAAAGGCAAGGCCGCTGATTTCTGCCTCCTGGCCAAGATCGATCTCGATCCATAGATCATCACCGTCTCCCGCCGTTGACCATTCGGTGCCAAGGTCACCGTCGATGGCCTGACTGGCCGCGAACTGCTGGGAGAACTCAGAACTGGCACCGGTCACCGTTCCGTTGGGTGCAATGTTGGTTCCCAACCCAGATTCGGCTGCTACTGGGGTGCGGAAGGTTCGAATGTCGCTTCGGTAAATGGTCCCGTCACTGTCTGAACCCTGGAGCACGTAGCTGTACTCGGTGTCTGGCTCCAGGCCAGTCATGAGAGGCCCATGGTTTTCGTGGGCTCCACCGTCCATGTCACTGTCAACCGCCAGTTGGCCAAAGGAATCGTCTGTCCCATAGATGACAGCACAGGCAACCGGTACCGACGTTTCGACCGAGAGGGAGGCCACTGTGCCTGAGGGGTCGGTCAGAATCTCCACGTCGCCAACCAGGATTGGTTCGATTGGCTCGATCGTTTGCTCAGCACCACCAGAGCAGGCGGAAACGACCAGGGCCACGCCAGCGGCGATAACCAAAAGGCGACCGCCCCCCAAAGGTCGCCGCCACCCTGTAGCAGAACCAGGCCCTCGCCTGGCTATTGACTCTGGTTGGCTGCTTGGTCGGACAACACGTGTTGGTTGGACAACGCTTGGTAGCGAGGGAGTCATAGGTTTTGTCTTTCAGTCACGATGCGGTATTGCAGGGGATACACGGGGCTAGTAACAGTATCTGAGCACTTGCTGGCAGCTGGGTCGGGCACGGACAAGCCTCAAACGCCTGCCCGCACCCAACCACAAGGCAAACCCTCTTGCTATGTCGGCAGGCTTTCGATGGCCGCTTGCAGCTTGTCGGCCGCATTGTCGGCTAGTTCGCTCAACGACGGACTCGTGATGACGTCATGGGGATCCACGGCGCTAACCTTTGTCCCCCCGTCTGTCTCTTCGAGCACGACGTTACAGGGAAGGGCCAGGGCCGCGTTCGGATCTGCGGCCAGGGCCTGATGGGCCAGGTGAGGATTGCACGCACCGAGAATCTTTAGGGGTGATCGATCGAGATCAAGCTTGGCTTTGAAGGTTGCAGCAATGTCGATCTCGGTGAGCACCCCAAAGCCCTGTTCGGCCAACGCCTGACGAACGGCGTCCTCGGCCTCGGTGAAGCTCAGCGATGTTTGGGTAGTTATTGGATTCATGATGGTTTCTCCGATGGAAGGGTTCTGCCAGCGTCCGACCTAGTGGTGTGCCGGAGCCGAAGAGGTGGCGATATAGGACCCCGGGTCGGCAACGAAGGTCTCGTGGCAACTGGAAGAACAAAAGTGGTAGGTCGCGCCCTCGTGATCGGCGGTGACCGCCGCCGTTGCCGGATCAATGCTCATGCCACAAACAGGGTCGGTGACCGTGTCTACTTCGGCCGAGGTCGCGGTAGTGGCCGCCCCATTGGTTGAGACTGTTTTTGCTAACCCTTCCTTGGTTGAAGTCAGGTCGGCGGCCATTTCGTCTTTTCCAACTTCCACGATGGGCTCGCTGGCAACCGGCACCTTGCTGGTGTTGATTGGCCGGGGCTGCCAGCGCCGCAAGCGACTGGCATTGGAGACCACGGATAGGCTTGAAAGTGCCATGGCGCCAGCCGCAATCATTGGACTCAACTGCACCCCAATGAATGGGTACAGGACCCCGGCGGCGATCGGAATTCCGATTCCGTTGTAGATGAAGGCCAGTACCAGGTTCTGGCGAATATTTCGCATGGTAGACCGGCTGAGAGTAATGGCGGTGACCACGCCGTCGAGTGCTCCGGAGATCAGCGTGATGTCACTGGACTCGATGGCGACGTCGGTGCCGGTTCCAATGGCGAAGCCCACGTCGGCTTGGGCTAAAGCAGGGGCATCGTTAATGCCGTCACCGACCATGGCAACGACGCCGCCTTCGGCCTGGAGGCGTTGAACTTCCAGCGACTTGTGCTCTGGAAGGACCTCGGCCAAGACTCGCTCAACCCCGACCTGTCTGGCGATTGCGGCCGCGGTACGAGCGTTGTCTCCCGTAATCATGGCCACCTCGATCCCAAGGGACCGCAACTGGGCAATAGCTTTAGCCGAGTCTTCCTTGACCGTGTCGGCGACGGCAATGACGCCCCCGGGTTTCCCGTCAATAGCTACGAGCATCGGAGTGCGTCCAGCTTCGGCCAGTCGATCCATCTCGTCTGACAAGGCGTCGGTAGCGATTCTTGCGTCATCCAGGAGTCGCCGATTTCCGATCAGGACTTCTCGTCCTTCCACAATTGCCCGGATTCCCTTACCGGTGATCGAGTCGAATTCTTCCGGATCGCTCAGTGAGTGACCCCGGTCTCGTGCACCATCAACAATGGATCGTGCCAGAGGGTGTTCCGAGGACTGCTCAGCGGAGGCGACAAGTCGGAGAAGATCGTCCTCATCAAAGTCGCCCGTCGTCACCACATCGGTTAGTGCAGGCTCACCACGAGTTATGGTCCCAGTCTTGTCCAGAACAATGGTGTCTATTTTGTGGGCCGTTTCCAAGGATTCGGCCGATCGAATGAGAATGCCATGCTCGGCTCCCTTTCCGGTTGCCACCATGATCGAAAGGGGTGTTGCCAAACCAAGGGCGCAGGGGCAAGCAATGATCAGCACGGACACCGAGGCCACCAGAGCGAGGGTGAAGGCTGGCTGGGGGCCAAAGACGAACCACGTGGCGAAGGTTGCGATGGCGATAAACATCACCGCGGGCACAAAATAGGAGGAGACGAGATCGGCGAGGCGTTGAATGGGTGCTTTTGATCCCTGGGCTTGCTCCACCAGTTTGATGATCTGGGACAGCATCGTGTCCGACCCGACCTTAGTGGCCTCAAAGCGGAAGGCACCCGTTTGGTTAATGGTCGCTCCGATGACCGTGTCACCGGTGCCCTTGGTCACAGGAATGGATTCCCCCGTGACCATGGACTCATCAAGAGTTGATCCACCGTCGACGATAATCCCATCGACTGGAACCTTCTCGCCTGGTCTCACTAGAACAATGTCTCCAGGCAGGACCTCGTCAACCGGTACTTCAACCTCAGCACCATCGCGAATGAGTGTTGCCGTTCTCGGTTGAAGTCCAATGAGTTTCCGAATGGCTTCTCCTGTGCCCGCCTTGGCCCGAACTTCGAGCAATCGACCAAGAAGAATGAGCGTAATGATGACGCCAACGGCCTCATAGTAGACCTGGCGAACCCCCTCGGGCACCAGACCGGGAGCGACAGTAACAAGGAGGCTATAGAAAAAGGCGGCGATGGTTCCGATGGTTATAAGGCTGTTCATGTCGGCAGTACGGTGACGCAGGGTGAGCCAACCGGTGCGGTGAATGGGCCAACCGGTAAAGAACATGACTGGTGCGATCAGGGCCAACTGGAGCCAGTGGTTCAGCAGGAAGTCCGGAACCCAAGAGACGTTGAACAACTCGACTGCCATGACGCCAAAGACCACGGGCGCAGACAGAATTGCTCCGATCAGTACTCGGATCGAAAGGTCTCGGATCTCGGCCTTGCGCTCAGCCGCCTCTTCCTCATCGGCGCTGACAGACCCACCGGATGGGCGCGGAACCAAGCGGTATCCGGCATCGGCTACTGCGGCTTGAAGCTGAGAAGGAGTTATCTGCGTTGGATCAAAATCGACCGTTGCCCGTTCTGTGCCGAAGCTCACGACAACGTTGGTCACTCCATCAAGATCTCCGAGAACCGACTCGATGTTAACGACACACGATGCGCAAGACATTCCACTAACTCGAAACTCCACCTGGTCAGTTTGAGCCGTTCCGCTAGCTCCACCGCCCGCCTGAGCCAGTGCTTGACTTGCGGGTTGATTGGTGCCCTGGCTAGGTGCCGACTCGGCTCCTGCCGGCTCAACCACAAGGGTGCCGTGGATCATGTTCATTCCACAGGCGAAGTCGAACTCACCCACCTTGTCGGGGGTGAACTCTAATGTCGTGGTACTGAACGCGGGAAGGTTCTTCGATGCACCGAAGTCGGCAAAGACAACCCGCGAGGTGCAATCCCCAGTCTCTTGACGATCGAAGTTCAGGCGAAGGGGAACGCCCTGGCGAACCCGGATCACATCTGGTGAGTAACCGCCCTTAACCGTAATGTCGACCTGTTGGACCCCACCTCGAACCGAGGCGTTACTGACCTTCTTGGGTCCGAAGAAGAACCACCATAAAAATGCGGCCAGCCCTAGGCTGACCACCACCACGAATAGTTCGGTACTTCCCATCGGTCATCCTCCAGTAGTTTTATCATACCCTATAGGGGTATGGGGTACAAGGCAAGAACTCCTCCGAATATTCCCGGCCGTTCACTATTCTTTGGTTGCTTCCGGGTCTTTGGTTGCTTCCGGGCAACGAACCTCGGATCAACCGGTAGCCGCCACCGAAACCAGTTCGGGTTAAGCAGCAGTCCTCAAGATCGTGTCAATCCCTGCCGATGAACCTAGCAGGGGGCCGTGAGTCCCCACCCTCACTACCGGAGGCACATCATGAAAGATCTTCAACTCTCCAACCGGGGCAAGGCAGCGTATGCCAGTCTGTGTGTCGCATGTTGCGGTTTCCCCATGCTTGTCGTTCTGGGATTCCTCAGCTTGGGTGCCGCCTTTGCCATTGGTGTCTCACTGACCGCGGCCATTGGCGTTGCCGCTCTGGCCTATCTCGTCGTGCGGCACAAAACGGGCCACATACCGGCAATGCTTCCCCGGGCGCTGGGTTTTGCCGGGGTGGTCTTGGTTCTGGTGGCCTTCTTCCTGGCGGGCCCTATCAACATTCCGGCATTGACTACCGGCATTGCCTTGCTCGC
The DNA here is from genome assembly GCA_024276425.1 of Actinomycetes bacterium. GTDB lineage: Bacteria > Actinomycetota > Acidimicrobiia > Acidimicrobiales > SZUA-35 > JAJRQY01. The sequence continues at coordinate 16,002 of JAJRXF010000104.1, forward strand.
TTCGTCAGCCCTGCTCGTGCTGAGCAAGTCTGAGATGGCCTCTTCACCCGCCTAAAGTTGGCGGACAATTCGAGCCGGGGACCCCACAGCGACGCTATTGTCCGGCAAATCGGCCGTCACCACAGAACCAGCCCCAATGGTCACGTGTTTACCGATTGTGACCCCAGGCAGGATGACCACGTTTGCCCCCAACCACGAACCTGACCCGATCACAACGGGTTGCTCAGCCATTACCTGTTTGCCAATCGGCAGTTCAAGGTCCTCGAAGCCGTGGTTCTGGTCAGTGACATACACATTCGGCCCAAGAAACACGTCGTCTTCAATTCGAATGGAGTAGTGGCCAACAATACTACTTTGGCGACCAATAAGACAGCGAGACCCGATCACCACGATCGCATCACTCAGCAGGCGTTGGTTTGGACTCATACCCGCGCTAATAGAAACAAACGGGCCAATCAAGGTGTCGTTGCCGAGCTGGATGGCCGACTCCCCATACATGGCAGCGGGTGGAAAGCACCAAACGGTTCCCTCATCCCAGCGGGCAAACCTGTTGGCTCGCCGACTTGTTGGCATGATGGCGGCCCGCTTACCGAGCCACTCATAGCTTGCCAGCAGCGCATCGGCTCGCCATAGCCGAGGATTCCCCCAGGACCTTGAGGCCCGCTGCAATACTGACCTCAACGTGCCAGTCATCAGATCTGCTTCGTCCGAACCAGGGCTCCTGCAATTGTGGCCGCCACCCGTGCGTTATTCTCAGCTAGAGCCAGATTGGTTGGGATGGCGTCCCCCCCGGTGGCTTCAACCAGGGCGGCCAGGACGGCCGGTGTAACGGCGGAACCCGAAACCCCCTGGGTCGCCGCTGCTCCAAGCGCGGCCTCGACTGCCTTCGACAGTGGTTCAAACTCCAGAGCGTCGGCCTTGGGCACGGGGACCACAACGAGGATTCCTCCACCGCCAAGGTCCCAGTGAGCCCTAGCTATATGGGCCACCTCCTCGGCGGTCTCAACCCGATGAGGCACTGGCAGTCCGCTCGATCGTGCATGAAAGGCGGGGAATTCGTCGCATCGCCAACCAAGAACGGGAACACTGTCGGTTTCTAGCTTTTCGAGTGTCGCCTCAAGGTCTAGAAACACCTTTGCCCCGGCAGAAACGGTGACCACTGGAAAGCGGGAAAGCGCATCCAGGTCGGCGCTTACATCGAAGGTCGATTGCCACCCTCGATGAACGCCACCGATGCCACCAGTGGCGAAGACCTCGATACCGGCCTTGGCGCAAAGAGCGACAGAAGCAGAAACCGTGGATGCCCCATAGGCCCAAGATTGACTGATGGCGACCGGCAGATCACGCACGGCGGTCTTTCTTGCTGGGCCACAAATCCGCTCGGCCGCATCATGGCGAATCCCGACGGTGGCGACCCCGTCTAGAACCCCGGTTAGTGCCGGTGTGGCTCCACCCTCAATCACAGCCCTAAAGCAGCGGTCAAGGGCTTCGCGGTTGGCAGGCGCTGGCAAACCAAACTCCGAAAAGATGGTGGATTCTAGGCCGACAATTGGCCGCTTCGAGCTCAGTGCCATGGCCACGGCTTCCTCTACCCGGAAACGGGCTGGCTCGGTGGGTTGGGTGGTCATAGCCCTACACCGTAGCCATAACCTTGGATAGCTCAGGTGTCGTCGCGCAATGCAACCAGCACCTGGGACAGCCACTCGATGCTGTCTCGGGTAATGGGGTCGACGCAGAGTTGAATATGGTCAGCTCCCGCCGCTGAGAACGCTCGAAGTTGCTCAGCGAGCTCCTCTGGACCACCCCGAAGGGGCTCAACTGCTCGGCCACTGCCATAGTCGCCCATCTGGCGACCTCCCCCACCCTCCAACTGAACCAACACGGCGGCGGTCGCCGCGATCGTGCTGGGATTTCGACCGGCTACGAGAAGCAGTTGGTCGATTCGTTCTTTCTCCGTGGCGAAACCCTCAGCGGTATTGCCGTATTGACTCCACCACATGTTCCAGGCGTCAACATGACCAAGCGTGATCGACAGCATCCGCTGACCCAAGGATCCAACCATGAGGGGTGGACCAATTGGACGGGGAGAGCGAGGGTGCAGCACACAATCCCTGACCTGGTAGAACTCACCCTCAAAGTTGATCTCTCCCTCTCGAAGCAAGGTGCGGATAATGGTGAAGGCCTCGGAGAACCGGCTGACTCGTCGATCGAAGGCAAAACCGTAGGCCTCATATTCCCGCCGGTTCCACCCCGCACCCAAGCCAACGATCAGTCGCCCCTGGGAGATGGCGTCAACGGTGGCCGCCTGTTTGGCCAGCATGGCTGGCGCATGAAAGCTGGTTGAGGCCACCAGCGGGCCCAGCTCAATGGTCGAAGTAGCTTGAGCAATTGCGGCAAGCGTGGTCCAGGCCTCCCACGGGCCGCGGGCACCAACTGGAAGGTCATAAATGAGGTGGTCTCCATACCAAACCGAATCAAAGCCAACCTCCTAGACACTACGAGCCATGGCGATGAGTTCAGGAAAGGGAACCTCCCACTCCACCTCCGGCAGTTGGACACCAACTTTCATATTCATCCTCATTCAGACTTCACCCTAGTAGAGACAATCAAATCTCAATCTCTAGTCAAATCTCAGTCTCTTCCGGATCTCTACTTTTTGTCGGGGTGGGGTCATCCACTAGTTTGTGAGCATGCCTGATATGACCCTGACGTGGTTGGATGCTCAAGCTCAGATCGCCGCCCTTGAACGAGGCGACATCTCCTCAGTCGAACTCCTCGACGGCCACCTCCAAGCCCTGGACGAGAGGAACCCTCGCCTCAATGTGGTCGTCACTACCGATAGAGAGCGGGCCCGCTCCGAGGCTGGTGCTATTGACCAGCGGCGGGCGAGTGGCGACGATGTTGGCGCCCTTGGAGGACTACCGGTGACCATCAAGGATTCGCTCATGACCAAGGGAATGCGAACGACCTCGGGTGCCCAAGAGCTTGCCGACTATGTTCCAGACACTGACGCCGACGTGGTTAAGCGATTTCGCCAGCAAGGGGCGGTCATCTATGGAAAGACCAACTTGCCTCGTTACGCCAACGATGTCCAGTCTTACAACTCGGTGTTCGGCACTTCCAACAACCCCTATGACCTTGGCCGAAGCGTCGGCGGGAGTTCGGGCGGTTCGGCCGGTGCTGTCGCCGCCGGGCTGAGCTCGCTGGAGATAGGGAGCGACATTGCCGGTTCGATACGCAACCCTGCTGCCATGTGTGGGATTGTTGGCCACAAGCCGAGCTATGGCATTGTTTCAGCACGGGGACAAATACCGGGTCCTCCTGGCACACTCACCCAAGCGGACCTGGCCGTTGTCGGGCCGATGGCCCGAACCGCCGAGGATTGCGCTTTTGCCCTCGACATATTGGCCGGTCCGGACTCGTGGTATGCCCCTGCCTGGTCATTGACCCTGCCCGCTCCCCGAACTCCATCGCCGAAGGGACTCCGGGTGGCCGTCATGGCGAGCGATTCCGCATGCCCCGTTGATCCGGAAATCGAAAATCGGATTCTGGAGGTGGCCGAGGCCTTGGGCGACGCGGGGTCAGTCATCAGTCACGAGGCTCGGCCGTCGGGGTTTGATTTTGCCAAGGCCGAACGCACCTTTTGGAACCTGCTCGGTGCCGCCTTGTCCGGCGGTTATACGCTCGCCGAATTGGAAGAGATTGACAAGAAGTTGCGAAGTGGCCAGGTCGTGGCCGGGGACCTTGGCATTGTTGGCGCCAGCCAACGGCATCGAGGATGGCTCAGCGAAAACGAACGGCGTCTCCAAATGCGTCGAAACTGGCTGGAGTTCTTTGAGAACTGGGATGTTCTCCTCGCTCCGGTCGCACCGACGGTTGCTATTCCTCACGATCATCACCAACCGGCTAGTGAACGAAGGATCCAGGTTGCCGGCGAGGACCGCCCATACTCCGACCTGATGTCTTGGATGGGAGTCTTCGGCTTGGTGTACCTGCCAGCCACTTCGGTGCCGATCGGGCTCCATTCCAACGGCTTGCCCATCGGGCTCCAGGTTGTGGCCCCATTCCTGTACGACCATACGGCTCTGGCGGTGGCTGGGTGGATAGAGGAACTGCGAGACGCACCGCTTCGTCCACCGTTCGACGAGTCAACGACGGGACTCGAAGTAAGAGCGGAGTAGGTGAAGGAAAAGCATCTCGTATTGGTCGTAGAGGTCTCGCAACTGATTGGTTTGGGTCGTCAGACCGCCGAGGGCCAAGGGAAGCATCGGCTCAGAGGCCAAGTAGTGAACGACCTCAGCCGATAGAGAAAACGTCTCCGGTATTGCGTCATAGCTTCCGCCTTCAAGAAGAGGACGTGTCAGTTCCAACCGCTGCCCAAGAGATTCGGCCCGAGATGCCAGGTCCTTCAGTGGCCAAAGCCGACGAACAAAGGAGCGGGGGCCATCAGGCTCCGATGTTCCGTCTTCGAACCAATGGACGGTGCCCTTGGTTATCACCGTCCCCGCCAGCGGGCTGAGCGGTTCCAAGTTTGCTGGCCGAAGCCAAACATCTGGTCGCAATTCGCCCATTCTCGCCCGCGCCATGGCAGCCCGGAAAGCCCGCCGCTCGGCCATCGAGCGCCGTTCAAGTACGACAACCGCACTCAGCCATTGTCCATCCCAGGGCTCACGAGGTGCAATTCGACCCTGGTTCTGGGCCAGGCGACGAGCCTCGAAACGTTGGCTCAAGTGGAAGGCATCATTGGAAAGTTCAACCTCCTTGCTGGCAACCATTCGTGACAATGCCGTTCGAATAGTGCCCGCCCGGAACCCGAACAGGCCGCACAAGTCGACGAGGGCCCGGCGTGGCAGCACTGGTGGGTCTGAACCAAGAAGAACTGAAAGCATGACCGATCGGGGACTCAACGTAGAGCCCATGTCGGTTTGTCCCGAAGGCATCAAGAATCTGTTACCAGATTTGTTCGCCATGAACCGCTATCGTATTATGACCTGATGGACACTGCAACCGCCACCCTTGTCCCGGGCCCTGAAGCGTTACCCGATGTACTACCTAATTCTCAACTGAACGAACGCGGCATGGCACGTCGCCCGTTACGGGATGATCTGCGTAGGATCCAGAACGGCCGAAACGTCCTTACGGTTCTCCTCGCCCTCGTGCAGTCCCTGGGGGTGGTTGCCGGCGCAGCCTATCTCAATGCCTGGTGGGCCTATCTAGTCGCCTTCATCGTGATGGCCAGAGGCCACGTTTGCCTTAACATCTTGGCCCACGAGGCGGCTCACCGGTTGTTGTTCACCAACCAAAAGGCCAACGATCTTGTCGGCCGTTGGCTTCTTGGGTATCCGAGCTTCCAGGCGATGCTGGCCTACCGTCGGGCTCACTTTACCCACCACCGAGACGAGATGGGGCCAGAGGAGCCAGATGCCGGATACTACGCTGGTTACCCCCTACCCAAGGAGTCCTGGCGCCGGAAACTCCGACGAGATCTGTTTGGTATCAGTGCCTACAAGAACTTCAGGACCCTTGTCCGGGCGGCCCGGCATCGACGGACCGAGGCGATGCAAATACTTGGTCTCCACACGGTTGGCTTGGCCCTGACCGTCGCCGCAGGCCGCCCCATTGCCTATCTCGTGTGGATCGGTTCCTGGTCCAGTCTGTGGCGAGTATCCAATCGCCTGCGATCCGTCGCCGAACACGGTGGTCTGGTCCGTTCACAGGACCGTCGCATGACCAGCCATGTCATTAAGCAGTCCGCCCTGCCACGTTTTTGGATGGTTCCGTACAACACGGGCTGGCACCTTGCTCATCACGTCGATATGGGTGTGCCCTGGCGAAATTTACCTCGATTTCACGCAATGCTTGTCGACGCTGGATGGGTCAATGATGCACTGACCTACCCCAGTTACCGCAAGTTTTGGCGAGCGGCTACCGCTGGGACTGGCTCAGCAACCCAAATCTCACCTGTCGATGGTCGATCGAGCATGATGGACTTCGACGACTAGTCACATAGTGACCAGGGCGTCCGCCAAATCGTTGCGGTATTGCGTGGCCCGCTCAAGTTTAAGACTCTCGAAACCACGAACCGAATCGGGCAAGTTGGCAATCTCAATCGCCCGCTCAAGCGAACAGTTTCCACCGTCGCATGCCTGGGCCACCAGCGCTATGGCATCAAAGTATTCATCCACCATGATCCGCTCAATCTTTCTTAGGGCTGCGTGACCAAAGGGGTCCAACTTCGTTCCCCTCACCTTCTTTCCCCTGGCGAGAAGTTGGAAAATTCCCTGGGATCTGTATGGGAATTTGACCTTGCTTTGAAGACCAAGAGTTCGAAGGGCGGGAGGATGAAGGAGCCAGGAAACACGGGATCGACCGAGTTGACCGGGGACGGTGTCAAGGGCAGCCAACCCATCTTCGGCCAGCAACAGCCGGGCAACCTCGTACTCATCCTTGTAGGCCATCAGCTTGTGAGCATTTCTTGCGACTGCCTCGACCAGCTCGGGCGACTGCTTATCGGACACAGAGCCAAGCAACTGGATTAGACGCCGGGCGTAGGCCTCATCCTGGTAAGCCACAAGGTCCGAGACCAGTATTTCAACGAGTGCCCTAGTGGATTGGTCCAGATCCAGACCGTCTACCGCGTGAGCCAAAGAAACCGACAGTGGTTCGACCACCATCTTGGGCGGTCTTGCCCCAACCTGGTTGGCCAACTGCTCCACTTCCTCCCGGTTAACAAACCAGCGCCGCCCCCAGGCAAAAGCCGACAGATTCTGGTCGATAGCCACTCCATTAAGCGCAATGGCTCGCTCGAATGCCTCGACCGAGACAGGGATCTCGCCTGACTGGATCGTGGCCCCAATGAGCAGGGTGTTGGCCGTCGACGCCGTCCCGGTCAGAGCATGAGCAAGATACAACCCGTCAAGGGCCACCAACCTGGAGTCATCACGATCGAACCCAAACCGACTTGCCAGCTCACTTTCGCTGGGGGTGGTCAACCACGGCTTGGTAATCTGAGTTCCGGTCGGAGTAACCGAAGTCGAGGCGAAGACCCTAGTGCGAGCCTCATCCGCCACCCCAATAGCCGCATCGGATGCCGCCACCAACTCATCAAAGGCCACCAGAACGTCAGCTTGCCCTCGTCCGATCTGATTGGAGCGTCTTGGTCCGCTAGGAGAGCTAAGCACCAGATCGCTGATGACTGGCCCAGCCTTCTGAGACAGACCGGTCTGGTCAACCCCATCAACTTGAAGGCCATCAAGCATGGCTGCGGTTCCCAACATCTGGGCGGCCGTCACCACACCCGTTCCGCCAATGCCAGACAGTCGAATTGAGGTTGCCTCTCGATCGGTGTAGCGAGGGCTCGCAAGCTCGTTCTCCGGTAGCTGGGGTGGAAGCCCAGCCGTGAGCCCGAGAGAGTCTTCGTCCACCGCGATAGTCATGAAGGCGGGGCAATCGCCCTCAAGACACGACAGGTCAACATTGCAAGACGCCTGATCAATCTGGGTCTTACGTCCAAGGGGAGTGGCCATTGGTTGAACGGACAGACAACTACTGACATCGCCACAGTCACCGCAACCTTCGCAGATCCGATGATTGATCACCACCCGTTCGACCGCCTTGGCCACGGTTCCCCGCCTGCGTCCTCGGCGGATTTCGGCGGCGCACTCCTGGTCGTGAATAATGACAGTGACTCCCGGGACTGTGGCCAAACGCTCTTGAATCGCAATCAGCTTGGTCCGATCCAGAACCTTGACACCGGAGGGCAGGCGAACTCCTTTGTAGTCAGTCAGGTCTTCCGCGGTGATCACAACCTCCGTGACGCCGTGGGTAAGAAGGAGCCTGGCCAGCTCCGGAACACCAACCCGATGAGCCGTCTTTTGGCCTCCGGTCATCGCCACCGTGTCGTTGTACAGAATCTTGAAGGTGACGTTCACACCCGCCCCGATCGCGGCCTGAACGGCCAGTTGACCGGAGTGGAAATAGGTTCCGTCACCAAAGTTTTGGAAGACGTGCTTCGTTTCGACGAAGGGGGCCATCCCGATCCATTGGGCTCCCTCATTGCCCATGGCGGTGATTCCAATACTCTCCCCCACCCGATCTTCGTCCATCAGCAAAGTCATGCCGTGACAACCCGTGCCCATGCCAACAACAGACCCTGGTGGAACCTTCGTCCCCCAATTGTGAGGGCATCCGGAACAAAAGAATGGTGCCCGATTCACCGACAGGGGGATTCGTTCCCGTGGCGCTGCTGGCAGCGGGGCTAGTCGAGCCTCAAGCCGCTGAGAAAGCCTGGTTCGTAACCCAGACAAGATCACATCGGCATTCAACAACCCATGCGATGGCAACAGAGTTGCCCCGTCCGGAGCCCGCTTACCCACCACAACAGGACGTTCTTTCTGGTCATAGAGGCAATCGCGAATCAGCCTTTCTAGCGTCGGGTTTTTTTCCTCCACCACAAAGATCTCTTGGAGTCCCCCGGCGAAGACCTTGACTTGATCTGTATCAAAGGGCACCGGCATTCGAAGGTGGAGAAGCCGGATGCCAGCGTCGGCGATCTGATCGAGGTTGCTAAGACCTAGGCGCCGAAGGGCCTCCAGTAGCTGGAAGTAGGTGTAGCCGGTGGCCACAATCCCAATCCATGCATCCCTCGGGTTGCTGGTAAGACGATTGAGACCGTTGCCTTTTCCGTAGAGTCCGGCTAGCTCCAGGCGGACTTCTTGGAACTCTTGCTCGACGTCCACCATGCGGGGACCAAGGAACTGGGCGGATGGATGAGGGGACCAGAGTGTACCGTCCGCCATCCGGTGGGTGGGCAGCACTGGGTCGGCGCTCGATACCGGCAACTCCACGGTCCCCGTACCATCGGCAATCGGAGTAACGATTTTCATCGATGACCAGAGGCCGGTGGCTCGCGACATCGCGATTCCGTGAAGTCCGAGTTCCAGGCACTCAGCAATGGTCCCTGGATAGAGAATTGGCATATGAAGATCGACCAAGGCGGCATCTGAAGATGACGGCATCGTCGAGGACTTTGCTGCTGGATCATCTCCGACCAGGGCCAGGGCTCCTCCACCGGCACTTGAGCCAGCAAACACCCCATGACGCAAGGCATCGGTGGCCCGATCCAGACCGGGGGCCTTGCCGTACCAAATGCCAACCACCCCGTCATAACGAAGGTCACCGCGGGTCGAGGCCAACTGCGAACCCATCACCGCGCTGGCCGCCAACTCCTCATTGACCGCAGGCTGATGGACAATGGGCAAATCTGGTACGAGACGAAGTGCCCGAGCAAGTTCGTGATCGAAACCTCCAAGGGGTGAACCCGGATATCCGGAAACTAATGCGGCGCTTGAGTGACCACGTTGATGATCAAGGCGCAGTTGCTCGACGGGGATGCGAGCCAACGCTCCGATTCCGGAGAGAAAGACATGGCCTGACTCAGCTCGGTATCGGTCGGCCAGTTCGTAGTGTCGCAACTCATCACGGATCATGGGGCCAAACTAGCCAGCAATTTGTCCTACCCAAGCTTTAGGCCACTTCGAGTGCTCCTAATAAGCGATCAACAAACTCTACCGAGCTGGGCTTGATCCGGTCGCGACGAATAGTGGCTCCACCAATCACCTCACCCCCGCGTCGGGCCACTACACCGCTGAGCTTTTCCAAGGTCTTGCCTGCGTTAATGGCATAGGTGCAAAAGACGGCGGTTTTCTTGCCTTCAATGGCAGGAAGTTGGGCCAACCGGCCAACGCCACCCGGCCGCTGTCCAAGGAGGATCAGTCCATCGGTCCAGGTACCAATGACCACGATGTCGGCGTCGGACAATGCCTGGAGGTCGACGGCCTTGGTCGAACAGGCAGTGGTTTGGATGCCAGCCTTGCTCATCTCCTCGGCAATAGCAAAACCAGCCTTGGCGGTGTTACCCGTCAAACTCTCATAGATCACGATCCCCTTCATGAACAGAGAATCTACACCGCTAAGGTGGATTCCATGTCGGATCGTCGTCATCAGATCTCCATCACCTACTGCGTCCCCTGAGACTATTCTCATCGTGCCGTGAGCGCGACTACAGATTTGCTCAGCAACTACCAGCACGTGATTGACGCATTGACTCTGATCACCGGCTCCAAGGGCATCTTCGACGTGCGGGTCGACGGCGAGATCCTGTATTCCAAATCTGAGACTGGTCGACACGCCGAGCCCGGGGAAGTGCTAGCCCTCTTTCAAGATCTGGTCGGGCCGAACGTATCCATCTATGGCAGCGAGGACTAGGGCTCGTTCCCCTACGGTGTTGCCCGACCAATGTTGCCCCGACCAATGTTACCCCGTCCAGTGTTTCTGTCTTCTCTCCCCTTATTCTCTCGGCTCCTTGGTTGATGAGTGACGATTTCGTTCCCCAACTCGCCGACACCATCCCGGTAGTCGATCCACTTGACCCCCGGATCGAGGTTTTCCAAGGACTACGTGATCATTCCCTGCGCATGCGCCGAGAACGCTGGGGAGACATGAAGGGAGTGTTTGTGGCTGAGGGCGATCGTGTGGTCGAGCGAGCCCTGCGAGCAGACTACGAACTGGTGTCCATCCTGATCGATGGCAAGCGCAAGAAGGCCCTGCCCGGAGTCATTCCAGTAGATGTTCCCGTGTATGCGGCAGCCCCGCAGGTCCTCGAGCGCATAACCGGATATCACCTTCACCGAGGTGCCCTAGCCTGCTTCCACCGACGGCCTGTCCCCAACCCCCGGGAAATTCTGGTTAACCAAAGAGTTCGGACCATCATTGTGGCCGAGGCCATCAACAACCCCACTAACATGGGCGTCATCCTGCGCTGTGGCGCTGCCCTCGGCGTCGACGCCTTCCTCCTCGACCCAAGCTGTTGCGATCCGCTTTACCGTCGCTGCGCCCGCGTCAGCATGGGTGAAGCCTTCGTCCTCCCATACGCCAGGCTCGAAGCGTTCCCATCCGGGATCGACATCATCAAAGAGTTCGGTTTCCGGACCTTGGCTCTCACTCCAGGAGTTGATGCCATCGATCTCGCCGACCTGGTTCTCAATCCAGACGAGCGGGTCGCCATCTTTCTCGGAGCCGAGGGCCCAGGACTGACCGTTGGCACGCTCAAGGCTGTCGAACAGCGAGTTCGAATCCCCATGTCTGGAGCTGTCGATTCGATCAATGTCGGCTCGGCGGCCGCTGTCACCTTTTATGGGGTGCAACAGGCTCGGCGAACCGCTGGAGGCTGAAGGAGCAGCCCGGGCGGAGCGAAGGAGACCACCAACGGCCAAATGAACCTCCGATGGCGCCTCGAGCTGGCTGGAGAAGGGCAGACGCGTCATGCGAGTTCCACTGGGATCGGTAGCCTCGACCAGCAGGCCGTATCGATCGATCTGCATCAGTTTGGCTGTGGTAGCGAGCCAGCGTCCTCCGAGCGTCCGGGCCATCAGGACAAGGTCCTGACCAAGGCGATCGGCCACGGATTCCACCAGTCCTTCGGCCAGCTTGGCCAAAGGATCAGGCTTTGCTCCGGCCAGATCTTCGATTGGCAACCAATGATCCTCACCCCAATCTCCAGTGAAACAAACCCGCAGCGGCACCAAGCGAAGCCATGAGTAATCAAGGGACTCCACCTGGTTTCGCAGCTGAGGGTGATTTTCCAAAAAGCGTTCCTGCAACTCCAATTGTTGGAGCCCGGGCACCGCTACCAAATCACCCTGAATCAACAGCCGGTCGCCAATGGTCATGCCAGCCCGTCCATCCTGACGAGCTCGGATGGTGTGCCTGGACAGATTCGACAGCACCGTTATGGGGGCCCCGGTTCCGTCATCGACGATAGGAACGACTCCCACAACGGGTCGACCATCCACGTCAAGGGTTGCGAGCGCGGCCGTTGGCGACGCTGCAAGCACAGTCCTAGCCCGTTCGGGAACGGTTGGTTCGGCACAGTGAAGATCATCCACTGCTACATGATCGACCCGGATCAACCTCGGCTTGAGAATCTTAGCTCGCCCAAAAAAGCTTGAGCCGATCGACAAAACGGTCGGGGTCAACCAGGTGCGGGTAGTGACCGTGATCGTCCCATACCTCCACGCTGGAGTTCCGGATAAACCCCGCTAACCAATCCGCGTAAGCCTCACCAGGGTCGACGCCAAATAGTGATAGGTAGGGCGTCTGCTGCCCGGCATACCCCGAGAGGGCCCCCTCGACGACTGCGGCAATCTCCTGGGCGGACATGGTAAACATCATCTCCCATACCCCAAGAACAACGTCTTGGTTAGCCCTTCGATTACCGGCCAGCCGATCACGTTCACCCGTAGAAAGCTTGTCCCCTTCCAGCTGGGCAAAAAGCCCTTCCAGTACCAGGGGGAAGGCATCGGGGTCCTTGAGATGGTCTTCTACCTCGACCAACTGCGCCTTGAACTCTCCGAGTTGTAGCGACTGGTCCACATTGGTCACTGATCGAACCGGGAGGACGGCACCGACCGCGGACACCACCGCACCGCCCAACGAATGCCCGACCAGATGTGGCCGCTCCAACCCGGCGGCCGTCGCCACCGTCACAACGTCTCCAGCCATTGCCTCCAAGTCATAACGATCCGCATTGGCGGATTGACCGTGACCGCGCAAGTCCATCCAAAGGACCCGATGAGAACTCTCAAGTCGATCAATGATGGGCTGCCAATTGGCCCAGCACTCGGTAATTCCATGGACTAACAGGACCGAGGCGCCGTCTGCAGCAGCACTCTGGCCCGCTTGGTCCCAATAGATTTTCGTGCCGTCACCGGCGGTAGCTTCGCTCATCCCTCCAGGGTGACACATTCTCCGGGCCTCATGGACGCACCACTGCCCTTCTCACTGTGGTTGGCAATTCCCTCGGGCTCCTTGGCCAGACTCTAGCCATCACCGTTGGTCTGGGTGCCGTCCTAAGTCGCTCAATCACCACCTACACGGTGATGCGCCTTATCGGAGCCATTTACCTCGTATACCTCGGTGCACAGACCTTCCTCGCTTCCTGGGCAGATGTGAACTGGACAGCCTTTGGGCCCTAGCGGCTGGTACGGCTCGCGGTTGGTTTGTATCATCCCCCCGACGCATGGCCCGGCTGGGCCAAGGTGGCGGTTTGATCATGGTTGGCCTCGGTCTGCGCCTAGCTTCCAGTGGACGTGACTCCTAAAGAGCCCGCGACAGCCGCTGCTACCACCCAAATCAAGACCACCTCGAAGGACCGCTCTGTCACTCCACCACGGCATCCTGTAGCGGTGACGCCTCACGTGCCGGTTTCAACCCGGAGAATCAACGCCGGAGCAAAGCTCTTAGTTGGCGACCCCGAGGATGCCCTACGGGTGCTCAACCGGCTCGACGATGACGAACTCTCCAACATTGCCGAGGTCATCAAGCAACTGCAAACGGAGCGAGCCATGGCAAGAGGTGACCTAGACGCCATCATCGTCAATGCCTTCGAAAGCGGGTTTGGGCGTGATGGACTTGGTGTCAACCCGTGGATAGAGGGCAACGTCATTGTTTGCCCAGGTGGCATCATCTCCAAATCACGTTCTACTCACCGCTGCCGTTTCATTAGCGTGAACGACACCTGGATCTGGGATTCTGGTGAACTGATCCGCGAAGATAAACGTTCCCTTCCCGGCGCCGAAAGCGGCTTCCGGGCGGTGGCCCTTTTGCCAGTCTTGAACGGCATGGCACTCGATGTTGTCAACGGCAAGGCGCGTGGCGGACAGCATTCAGTTGATCGAGTGACTTCCTATGTGGTCAAAAGGGGCCAACTCCATGAAGTATCACAACGAAGGGTGACTGAGGCGGGAATGCAATGACCACCCAAAGCCAACACGAACCAAGCCAGGCAGGATCCAGTGGTCAGAGAAGGCACAAACGTTCAGCCAGCGCTTCGCCAACGGGCACTGGCCGAGTTCCTAGGCACACACTTCTTGCTCGTTGGTGTAATCGGTTCGGGGATTATGGCCCAGCGCCTAAGCGATGACGTTGGCCTGCAACTCCTTCAGAATGCCTTTGCCACCTCTGGCATCTTGGCGGCAATCATCCTAGCCTTCGGGTGGATCTCCGGGGCTCATTTCAACCCCGCGGTTACCCTCTTGGCCAGGGCGCTCGACGAACTCGATTCCACCACCGCCGTTGCCTACCTCGGGGCCCAACTCGGCGGAGCCATTTCCGGGGCTCTCGTGGCCAACATCATGTTCGACCTTCCTGCTGTCAACTTGTCCACCACTGAACGGGGCTCACTCAATCTGCTCCTCGGTGAGGTCGTCGCCACCCTCGGCTTACTCCTGATCATTTGGGGTGTTGTCCGTGCCGGACGGGCAGACGCCGCTCCTTATGCAGTCGCCGCCTATATCGGTGGGGCCTACTACTTCACCAGTTCGACCAGCTTCGCCAACCCGGCGGTAACAGTGGCTCGGACCTTGTCTGACACCTTCGCTGGCATCAAACCATCGTCTGCCCCAGGCTTCATCGTTGCCCAACTGCTCGGTACCACCCTTGCCTTGGTCCTCATCCCTGTGGTCTTCGCCCACGACCCTTCACCAACGCGTCAGGGTTCTAGGGACCGTTGAGCCAAACCTTGTCGGCTGCGGCATAGCTCACCGTCATAACGTCAAGATCCCCATCTCCGTCCAGGTCGCCTAATGCGACCCGATAGGATGCACTGCCCAGAGGGCCAACAGAGGCCGTAAAGTAGCCGGCACCATTGTTAAACCACGCCTCGTTGGGACCAGGATCGACTGCGGTCACCGCGTCCAGGTCACCGTCGCCGTCAAGATCACCAAAGCTCAAACCAGTTCGGGCGGCACTGCCGAGCCCTTGACCAGAATCGGTGAAAACTCCCGAGCCGTTGTTGAACCAGACAGTGCTGGGCTGGTTGTAGTTTGTGAACATCAGGTCTCGATCACCATCGCCATCGAGGTCCCCGATGGCGACCCCCCGACTGACTGAAGCCCCCAGGGCCTGTGCGGAGCTAAACAAACCCGAGCCATTGTTGACCAAGACAACGTTGGCCTGGCCTTGATTGGCCACCACCACATCCAGATCTCCGTCGACGTCAACGTCGCCGAATTCAACCCCGCGGGAACTGGCGGTACCAAGCGCTTGGCCGGAGTCGGTGAAAACTCCCGCCCCGTTATTAAGCCAGATCCGATTCGCCTGGTTGAAGTTGGCCACAAAGGCATCCAGATCGCCATCACCATCAACATCCCCTAAGGCCACGTGTGTACTCGAGTTCAGCCCCAGAGCCTGGCCGGAGTCGGTGAAAACTCCCGCCCCGTTATTAAGCCAGATCCGATTCGCCTGGTTGTAGTTGGCCACAAAGGCATCCAGGTCACCATCACCATCAACATCCCCCAATCTGGCACCCAGCCCCGATGAAGTCCCGAGCGATTGGCCCGTGTCGCTCAATACAGCCGCTCCATTGTTGATCCAAACCCGGTTACCTTCACCCTGGTTGACAACAAAGGCATCCAGATCGCCATCCCCATCGAGATCACCAAGGTTGGCCGATCGGCCAAGATTGGTGCCAAGCATCTGGCCGGAATCGCTGAACAAGCCGGGACTAGAAGTGGTCGGTGTGGGGTCACAGTCATCGCCGGTGCCATCGCCGTCGCTGTCGTACTGGTTCAGGTTGAACGAACCAGGACAGTTGTCGATGGCGGATACAAACGCATCGAAGTCCTCAGCCCAAGCGCTTACCTCAATACTGTCGAGGCTCTCCCAAAGTGGGCTGTAGGACCGGACAACATAGAAGAACTGCCCGACCGCCGGGTTGTCAACATAGCTCACCGTGGTTCGGGGACTCAGTTCGGCCACGAGCGAGTACGGCCCACCCTGGGTAGTAGACCGCAATACCCGGTGCCCCTCGGCGTAGGAATCAGTGGACGCGGTCCAATCTAAGGTCACCAACTTGCCCTCACTGGCTAAAAGACCAGTCGGTGGTGCCAAGACATCGGCACCAAACGCGTTCCCGCTGTTGGTAGTCCAACCGGCGAACGCGGCCACCGATGATCCGACCAGGGCGCCGACCACCACCACGAACAGGGTGATCGAACCAGCGACGGTGGCGGCTTGGCGACCAAGCCGCTCCCTCCATTGACCACGGGTGGGGCCTGGCCCACTTCCCCTATTCAGCCATGGATCGAATTGATCTAACAGAGCCCAACGAGAGAGCCACACCATCAATCCGGCCAGTAAAGAGAACATTGCCAGATTCAGCCATTGGCCCTGGTTCGCCCATAACAAGGGGCGTCCAACCGATGGAATGAGGATACGCCCCACCCCGCGAATAAGGGCTGGGGGGACCGGGGTGGAGTCGGCCCGACGACTAGCATCTCCCTTGGTCACGAACTCACCCTCTGGAGTGACCTCAACAATGCGATGGGTGATGCTTCCCCGTCCAGTCGGGTCATCAAAGACAATAACCATCCCCGGTCGTAGGGCCCCAAAATCGGGGCTTTCACTGAGGACGATGTCCCCAGTAGCGACCGAGGGCGACATGGAGTCGGACAAGATGACGACCGGGGTCCAACCCAACACCAGGGGCAGCACGCTGATCCACAACAGCAGGTAGGCCACCCCGCACATTGCACTAAGACCTACGAGTCCTACCGCGAAGCGGAGCCTGATCCCTAGCGGAGACATCGGGTGTCAGCCATGACAGTCTACCGGTCCGCCGACCCTAGTTCTGCGTCTCCCAGTTCAGAGTAAGCCCTGTGACCGACTGACCTTGCTGGGCATTTGGGGTAGCCGGGTCGAGCTCGATCGTCACTCGGTAGGTTTTCGATGCCGGGGTTGAGGCTGGATCCCAAACTCCGATCCCGGTGACATAGTCGGTTGAGGTCGTATCAAAGGTGTTCAAGGCGACACTGGCAAGGATGGTGTTTTCCGTCACGAAACCGGTGCAGTTCCCAAAGGATCCGCCGGTGCCCTCCTCAACCGTCAGGTTCAAGAAACTACCCAGGGTTCCACTGTCGGTGTAACCACCCGAGTAAAGCCTCACGACAGATGGATCGGCGCCGGTGCCCTGATAGGTCACGACGATGCAGTCCACGACGACTTGTCCTGGTTCCATATTCGAGACATTGAACAACGCGGAGGCGACATCATCATCGACCAGGTCGACCGAGCCAGCAACGAAGGCACTTCCGGTGTTTTGGGTGGACGCGGTGAAGGCTGCCGTCGAACTTCTGATCACGAGCACACTTACAACGCCCAGTGCAACAAGGGCGGCCAAGAGACGAAACACCAGGGCCAAACTCGTGCCATGATCGCCTGGCATTTCAGATCTCACTGTGTTTGCCATTGTCGCCTCGCTCGTCCTTGCTAGTCCCTGTTTATCTTTGGGAGTTCTTGGCGGCCGGCTTGAGGGCCGGTACCCCAGGCTCGGCCGGTGACGAAGCTCCAGAATGGGCCTTTGTACCCATTTGGTGTACCCATTTGGGTCATAGGGGTGCCAGCTACAGATGAGGCCAGAAAACATCAGGCCGATCCGGCAGCGCCTAGCTAGTCGGACCGCTTAGTTCCTGGATCTCCGTCATCTCCGACAATCCCAAAGGAATGGTTCGACCAGTGGTGGTTCCACGTCCGATCCCGTAGATGAACACGGCGAAAATGAGGAGGATGGCCACGCCTGCGAGTGCCAGCCACTGCATGCCCGGGCTCAAGATGGGCTTCGACGACGATGACCGACGACTGCTACTCCGCTTTGGACTCATGATCACCTGACTTCCCCATAGCTCACAGTATTTGCCAAAGATCCCAGGACTGCCAAAGAGCCAGTCCTTTCCATGTACTCAACAGTACAGCGCAGCCAACAGTACAGCGCAGCCAACAGTACAGCGCAGCCAACAGTACAGCAGAATTGTTCTTCGGGGGCCCCATGGCGACCCTCATTGGCGCTAGCGTATTCGGCGATGGTTGTTACCACGAAACCAACTCCGCAGATCTCTCGGGCCGATACGTTCATGCTCCGACTCCTTCGTTTACCGATTGAGCAACGGGGCACCTCCGCCGATGCTCAATCAGCATTTCAGAAATCCATCATGATCTCATCGGTGCGATGTCTTCTGACCTATGTGTTTTTCCCCTTTATCGCTCCGACAATCGGCATTTTCTCTGGCGTCGGCCCCCTGGTTGGAAGTGTCGTGAGCCTGATCGCCATGTTGTCCATCGGCTTGAGTATGCGGCGATTCTGGAGTTCACGTCACCCACATCGCTGGACCTACACCATCTTGGGAGGGACGATGTTCATTTTCCTCGTCTATCTCCTCATCGCCGACCTTGCCTCACTAATCTAGGGTATTAGGCGGTTGTGCACATTGTCATCGTTGGTGCCGGGGAAATTGGCTGGGATCTAGCCCAGCGATTGGGGGCCGAGCAGCACGACATAGTCGTGGTCGAAACGGACGAGGCACGGGCGGCCGCGATTGCTGAGCAGTTGGACGTGCAGGTCGTAACTGGAAGCGGGTCGAGTCCCGGAGCACTTCTTTCTGCTGGGATCGACCAGGCAGATCTGCTCGCCGCCGTTACCGATCGAGACGAGATCAACATGATCGCTTCTCTCTTAGCCAAACAGTACGGGGTCAACAAGACCATTGTTCGGCTGCAATCTGAGGAACTCAGAGCCCCGATTTCTGTCGAACTGTTGTCCTCTCTTGGTGCTGATGTGGTGATCGACCCCGACGCCGATACAGCGGATGAAATTCTTGAACTCGTCCACCTCACCGGTGCCGATGAGGTCTATCCCATGGCCAACGGCGAACTCTTGGTGATTGGAGCCGAGATCGCTTCTGGTGCTCCCGCAGCCGGAATGCATCTCAGTGAGATGGCGGCGCGGTATGAGCCTCGTTGGGAGTTCCTGTTTGGTGCCGTGACTCGGGATGGCATCACCACAATCCCCCGAGGTGACCAAGAGCTTTTGGCTGGTGACCACGTACGAGTTCTCGTGACCAAGGCGGCGAGGCAGGAGATTCTCATCCTGCTTGGGCTACCAGGCAAGATCGCTAAACGGGTGATGGTTCTGGGCGGTGGCGCCATCGGGACTCGGGTAGCCCGGCGCCTAGAGGCCGAAGGAGTTGATGTTGTCCTGATCGAGAGGGATCCCGCCCGGGCCCAAGTGCTTTCCCAGGAACTCCACCGGGCCATGGTGGTAGTTGGTGACGTTAACGATACCGACCTGCTCGCTGAAGAGGGGGCCAGACACATGGACGCCGTCATTGCGACCACCGGGGAGGATGCCTCCAACGTCTTAGCATGCGCCTATGCCGCCTCAGTCGGTGCCGGCTTCACCGTGGCAGTTCTGCATCGCCTAGCACTGCTCCCGCTGGTTCGTCAGTTTGGTATCAACGCCGCCTTGAGTCCACGAACTGCATCGGCCAATTCGGTGCTCCGACATCTTCGGGGCGGTACATCCGCAGTCACGACGTTCCTAGAAAGTGATGCCGAAATCGACGAGTTCATAATCCAGCCAGGCAGCAGAGCCGATGGTTCAGCTGTCAAGGATCTGCATCTACCCCGCAACACCCTTCTCGGAGCAGTGACACGACGGGGCCAGGCCGCCGAGATCGTTCGAGGTGACACCGTGCTCCACGCGGACGATCACGTTGTTGTCTTCGCCACGCCTGACGCTCTGGGTGATGCCGTTCGCTTTTTCGTCAAGTGAAGTCCACCTTTCCCTTTCGCCGTCGCCAAAGTTTGACGCTTCACGTCGTCGGGATCACTCTGATTGTCTCCGGTGCCGGAATAGTTTTTTCCGCCGGAGTCGACCGTTGGAAAGGGGGTCCCGATGTTGGCGTCCTTGTCCTATGTGGAATTGCGACTCTACTGATTGGGACCCTTGGTTTTCTTTTCACCTACATACCCAAAAGCATCGATCTGATCGACGTTTTCGTCACCGTTACGTTGTCCTGGTTTGCCCTGGCGATTGCGGGTGCCATCCCCTACGTGGCCACCGGGACACTCGACTCCTTCGACAATGCCCTGTTCGAATCAATTTCGGGCTTCACCACTACTGGGGCAACTGTTCTTCGACCAATCGAAGGGACATCACCCGGCATCTTGATGTGGCGTGCTATTACCCAGTTCATCGGTGGTATGGGTGTGATTGTGCTAGTCGTAGCGGTGCTCCCAACGGTTGGTTCGGGCGGTATGGACTTGCTTGCGGCAGAGGCCCCCGGCCCAACCGGAGAACGCCTAACACCACGCGTTCGTCACACTGCACGTCGCCTTTGGGGAGTTTATGTCGGGTTTACCGTTGTTCTGGCCGGGGCCTACATGGCCGCAGGCATGGACCTGTATGACGGAATGGCCCATAGCTTCACTACCGTTTCGACCGGGGGGTTTTCACCATACAACCGCTCACTTGGACACTATGACTCCGGGCTGATCGAGTGGATCGCTATCGTTGCCATGTTCATTGCTGGTGGCAGTTTCACCCTCTGGCTCAAAGTCTTACGAGGCAATGTCGCCCCTCTCTGGGCGTCAATTGAGTTGCGGCTCTATCTGATCGTTGTCGGAGGCTGCTCAACTCTTGTCTACTTGACATCGGGGATGGAAGGTCCTTCCTCTGAGCGACTTCGAGACTCTGTTTTCGCCGTAACATCGGTGGTCTCAACTACCGGATTCGGAACGGCAGACTTTGCCTCATGGAACGAAGAGGCCCAGGGCATTCTCCTGCTCCTCATGCCGATCGGAGCCATGGCTGGATCCACCGCTGGAGGGGTGAAACTTGTACGAGTACTCGCTGCTGCCAGCTACGCCCACCGTGAGACCCTACGTCAGTTGCACCCCCGTTTGATTCGCCCGGTACGGATCGGAAAGGTCATCCTTGAGGAAAGCGTCACAAGCCGCGTGCTCGGCTTTCTGGTTCTGGCTCTGGCTGTCTTTGGGCTCTCGGCCCTGCTGATTTCCCTGGCCGGAGTCGACCTCATCACGTCACTTTCAACCGCGGCCACAGCCTTTGGGAACGTCGGGCCAGGGCTCGGGAGGGTCGGGCCTACCGAAGATTTCCTAAACCTTCCCCGTCAGGCACGCTGGGTTGCTTTTGTGGTCATGCTCCTGGGCCGGCTCGAAATCTATCCCCTTCTGCTTGCCCTTTTCGCCATTCCCGGTTTGCGTGAGGTTCGTCGACTGTCCCGAGCCATTCGCCACGATCAGTAGCAGTGAGCTCCACCCCTCACCTTGGCGCCCTGGGCCTAGACTTAGGGGATGTCCATCCTTCGTGAGATTCTGGCCGAGCGTTCTTTCCTCCTGATCGATGGAGCAATGGGAACGGAACTGTTTGAGCGCGGTTTGTCCTCCGGCGAGGCGCCCGAGCGATGGAACCTGGATGAGCAGGACCGGGTCGCTTCGGTCCACCGGGCCTACGTCGATGCTGGCTCCGACATTTTCCTAACCAACTCCTTTGGTGGAACCAGCTTTCGGTTGGCTCTTCATAAGCTCGATGACCAGGTGTTTGAGATCAACAAGGCAGCAGCAGAGATTGCTCGCCGGGTTGCCGACGCCGCCGACCGCCGGGTGCTCGTAGCCGGGTCGCTTGGTCCGACCGGCGAACTATTGGAACCAATGGGGTCCATGACCATGGAGACTGCCCAGGCGGCCTTCGCGGAACAGGCCCGCGGTCTCCACGCAGGTGGAGCCGATCTTGCCTGGATCGAGACAATGAGCTCTCTTGATGAGTTACGGGCAGCGGTAGCCGGAATCAGGGAGACCACCAATCTTCCGATTTGTATGACAATGAGCTTCGATACTGCCGGTCGAACGATGATGGGAGTCACCGGGGCTGACTTTGCTCGCCTGGCCGCCGAACTCGGTGTCGAAGCAATCGGGGCCAATTGTGGCAATAATTTGGCCGATACCGAAGCCGCTATCGCCGAGATGCGTGCTGTTGATCCAGACCTGCTTCTAATATCAAAGGGCAACGCGGGAATGCCCGAGTGGAGGGGTGCTGAGCTCTCTTACAGCGGATCCCCCGAAGTGATGGCGGCCCAAGCTGATCGGGTGCGCAACGCTGGGGTTTCCCTGATTGGTGCCTGCTGTGGGAGTTCGCCCGCCCACATCGCGATGATGCGTGGCGTTCTTGACGGCAACATTGCGGTGCCCCACGTGGAAGTGGAAACAGCCACAACACGGTTCGTCGCGACGGGCCGCAAGCGACGCCGTCGTCCTCGCACGGAGAACTAGTCGTCTTCCTCAATAAGACCACTAGCGGCGGCTAAAGCTCCGGCCATGACCACAGCCCGCTCATAGACAGCCTCAAAATAATGTCCAGCCGCCTGTTCTTGGCCTGTCAGGGGCGGGGGTCCGAGTGATTGCACCACCGCAGCAGGCTGAGTCGTGATTCTCACCCGCTCGGATTCCTCCGGAAGGCGTGCTGGATCTCCCCAGAAGTCCCGCATTGCTTTGGCGCTACTCTTTCGACGCCTTTTCCCCGATCGTTTCTGGCCTCGCCCACCCCCATCATTCCTGCCGTTACTCATTGACCAACTCCTTCTGCCAGCAACACAACCTCGGTGGTCGACGAGTCGGTACTTTCGTTCTGCTCGTCCTGAGAGGACCGAATCAGATCGGATTCGTCCTCGGTGATCATCAGATCAGGATCGATTCCCAGTGCTGCCTGGATTTGCTCCGTGTTGAGGTCTTCAACTGAGCTCGATTTCGGCAACACCAGGTCGGCGATTTGCCTCTTGCCAGCAACCACCTCTTCCACTCGTTCGTCGACGGTCCCTGGACAGACGAGTCGGTGGCATACCACCGTTTTTTCTTGTCCGATCCGCCAAACCCGGTCTCGTGCCTGATCCTCAACTGCGGGATTCCACCAACGGTCATAGAGCACAACATGGTTAGCGGCCGTTAGGTTCAGGCCAGTACCACCAGCCTTCAGCGACAGAACCATGCAACCGGCGCCCTCGCTGTCTTGGAAGGAGCCAACGAGACGGTCTCGGGCTCCTCGCGACAGCCCCCCGTGATAGCAGGAGATGGCTGTGCCGGTTCGCTCCGAGAGGTAGGCGGCTAGTTTCTCACCCCAGGAGGCGAAGTGGGTAAAGATCAGAACCTTCTCACCCGCAGCAAAGACCGTGTCCACAATCTCATTTACCCGAGCCAGCTTGCCGGAGCGACCCTCCAGTCCCTTGTCGTCTTCCTGATAGTTCACTGGATGATTGCAGATCTGCTTGAGTGCGGTGATCGCGGCCAGGACCGCACCCTTTTGTCGGGGGCTCTCGTCGCCTTCGGTCGTTTGGGCGACCAAACTGTCGAGCACCGCCTGGTACATCCCGATCTGTTCTGGGGTCATGGCACAATGGTCCAGTTCGTCGATTCGATCTGGTAGCTCAGCCGCAATTGCTGGCTAAGCCTTGGTCCGCCGGAACACTAAGATGCCGTTGAGCGCCTGTAAAGCTCCCTCTGCCGCCTCGGTCTTATTGGTGGAGGTTGCCGACAGCTGGGAGATGAACGCTGCTCGGTTCCCAACGAGCCCAGGGTTGGCCCAATCAAGAATGGCCCACAGGTCGCCGAGGCCGTTCTCGATCGGTGTTCCTGTGAGGGCCACACGAGAGTGAGCCGAGAATCGGCGAAGTTGACGTGCGGTATCACTGGTTGGATTCTTGATGGCCTGAGCCTCGTCCAACACAACCTTTCCCCATTGGACTTTCTCGAGTGCTTCAATGTCTCGCACCGCGGTGCCATAGGTTGTTATGACCAAGTCGGAGTGCTTCACCATGTCGTCGATACCGACGTCGCTGGCCCGGTTGGGCCCGTGATGCACACGAACTCGTACCCCAGGCACAAACCGTTTCGCTTCAACGGCCCAATTGCCGACAACGGCTGGTGGAGCGATGACCAATGTCGGACCCTGCTTGGGGGTGAGGGCGATATGGGCAAGCATGGTTGGGGTTTTGCCCAGCCCCATATCGAGGGCGAGGCAACCGCCCAACCCAGCCGAGTCGAGGAACCCAAGCCACGCCAGGGCGTCGGCCTGATAACTGCGAAGTTCACCGACGAACCCAGCGGGTGCCGTTGGCAGGTCAGAGGGGATCGCCGCTGCGCTCTGCAGGAGACTATCGGCCCAGCCTCCACCAGTAATTGCGATACCACCGGCGAGCTGAGACCCTTCTAGGCCAAGGGCATGGCGTAGCATCTCCGCTCCGGTCAGCCGGTTGGCGTCCTGACGCTCCTCCAGAGCAGCAGCCGCAGCCGCCAAGTCAACCTGGTCCAGTTCTACCCACCTACCATGCGATTGAACCAGGGGTCGCGCTTGACTGGCGAGGCGGTGGATCTCCTCTGCCGTCAACTCGACGTCTCCAAAAACTGCCGACCAGCGAACATTAGCCAACTGCTGGGCCCCAACCACGCTGTCACC
>JAJRXF010000105.1 GCA_024276425.1 Actinomycetes bacterium
GAGGTGGCCATCACTCATGGGGCCACCGAATTGCTGATCGCCATTCCATCGGCTGGGTCGGAACTAGTGCGAGAAATGGACGCGGCCGCCAGCGCCGCTGGCCTGGGAATCCGGGTGTTGCCAAGCACGAGTGAACTGTTAGGCATGCTCCGCTTGGACGATATTCGTGAACTAACCCCCGCCGATCTGCTCGGGCGGGACGAGGTCGATGTAGACCTGGAGTCCATCCTGGCTTACGTCGAAGGTAAGCGGGTGCTGGTCACCGGGGCGGGTGGCTCCATTGGATCGGAACTGTGTCGCCAACTGGCCAAGCTCTTCCCCGCCCAGTTGTTTATGCTGGACCGTGATGAGTCCGCCCTGCACGCGGTGCAGCTTTCCATCGAGGGCAGGGCCCTGCTCGACACCCCAAA
Source organism: Actinomycetes bacterium (assembly GCA_024276425.1). Taxonomy (GTDB): domain Bacteria; phylum Actinomycetota; class Acidimicrobiia; order Acidimicrobiales; family SZUA-35; genus JAJRQY01. The sequence continues at coordinate 411 of JAJRXF010000105.1, forward strand.
CCTGATCGTAGCCGACATTCGCGACACCGAACGAGTGAACGAGGTCTTTGCCCGGTACAAGCCTGAGGTCATCTTCCACACGGCGGCGCTCAAGCATCTGACCTTGCTGGAGCAGAACCCCGAAGAAGGGGTAAAGACCAACGTGGGTGGCACCTCCAACCTGTTGAATGCCGCGGTGACCGCCGGGGTCTCCCACTTCGTCAATATCTCGACTGATAAGGCCGCCGACCCGACCAGTGTGCTGGGAGCCACCAAACTCTTAGCCGAACGTTTGACCGCATTGGCCGCCACCCGAGCCACTGGATCGTTTGTGTCGGTCCGGTTTGGCAATGTGTTGGGGTCACGAGGGTCGGTGCTTCCCACCTTTGTTCGACAAATCGACATCGGGGGGCCGCTCACCATCACCGATGAGGGCGTCACCCGCTATTTCATGACCATTCCCGAGGCAGTCAGTCTGGTCTTGCAGGCCGGGGCCATTGGCAAAGCGGGCGAGATCATGGTTCTAGACATGGGCGAACCGGTGAAAATCTTGGACTTGGCCAAGCGCCTCATCCGCCAATCGGGCAAGAAAATTGAGATCCAGGTCACTGGACTCCGGGCGGGTGAGAAGCTGCACGAGGTCTTGATTGCCAACAACGAGATCGGCGTGACTCGCCAGCATCCCAAGATCACTCACGCCGTCGGTTCAACCGATCTGGACATTACGCCCCTGGTCAGCGAGAACTTGGCTTGTTCCATCAATCTTTCGCGGCAGATTTTTATTCACGCTTCCTAATACTCCGACAGGCCTCGCCGACTGGGAGTGGGCCAGGCAACCTACGGAGTTGGCACGTGTGCGACGGCTTCGGGAGCGATAGGACCAAGAAGCAGAATGTGGCAATCAGTGCCCGGAAATCTACCTACCAACAATCACCGAGAAGTATCCAGCCGTCGTGATACCATCGAGCGTTCGACGCCACGCGTGGGGCCTGGCAGCGATTCAAAGGAAATCATGGCGGACGCTGAGATTATGGCGGAAACTCGGGGCGCGGGAGCGCTGGCCTACTCGCAAAAAGCGCACCCGCAAGGCGAGCCGAAACGAACGCGATCGTTCTCTCGGTCACTCACCGGCCGGTATCGGCATTTCGTTTTGGCCGCGGTTGACACCGCTGCTTGGTTGGTGACCCTGCTGGCGGCCACCGCCACCCGCCACTCCATCGGCGGAGGTGAAATTGACTACCGGGGCATAGCCGCCCTGGCCGCCCTGGCCGCAGCCACCGTGTTCCTCTTATCGCTCACTCCGCGCTTTCATCATTCCCGCACTCGGCGGGGTTCGGTGGCCGATGCTCAAGACGTGTTCCTGACCTGGATTATCGTCGCTCCCATCCTCGCCATCGCCAACTACTACCTGTTTGGACGACCGGTCCCGACCTCAGCCTTCTTGTTGGGGCTGCCACTGGCCTTAATGCTGATGATGGGGGCCCGCATGGCTTGGCGGGTGGTGTATGACTACCTGCGCCGCCCGGCCTTCGACCGTTTCCGCACCAGGGTGATTGTGTTTGGTGCCGGTGAGGGAGCCGAGCAGATCATTCGGGCCATGCTGCGAGACCCCGATTCGTCCTATGTTCCTGTCGCTGTTCTTGATGACGACACCAGCCTAGCCAACCGCTCGATTGACGGAGTGCGGGTACGCGGAACCCGGCACGACCTGGCACGGATTGCCAAGGACACCCAGGCTTCCGAGCTTCTTATCGCCATCCCGTCTGCTTCGTCCGAGTTGGTTCGCAAGCTCGATGAGACGGCGGACGAGTTGGGGCTCAAGACCAGGGTGCTGCCAAGCACCACCGAGTTGTTGGGCCTGCTACAAATTGGCGACATCCGAGAACTCACCCCGGCCGATCTCTTAGGTCGAGAGGAAGTGACGGTAGATCTCGAATCGATCATCCAATATGTGACCGGCAAGCGGGTTCTGGTAACTGGTGCCGGTGGATCCATCGGTTCGGAGCTTTGCCGTCAGCTATTCCAGCTTGCGCCCTCCGCATTGTTTATGCTTGACCGGGATGAGACAGCACTGCATGGCGTGCAACTGTCGATTGAGGGCAGGGCTCTGCTGGATACCCCAAATTTGATCGTGGCCGACATTCGCGACATCAAGCGGGTCACTGAGGTCTTTGAGAAGTGCCGGCCCGAGGTGGTTTTTCACACTGCGGCACTGAAGCACCTGACCTTGCTGGAGCACCATCCCAGTGAGGGCATTAAGACCAATGTGAATGGCACCCGAAATCTGTTGGATGCGGCGTTGGCCGTTGGGGTTGACCACTTCGTCAACATCTCGACTGATAAGGCCGCAGACCCAACAAGTGTTTTGGGGGCCACCAAGCTGATGGCCGAACGGTTCACGGCTAGGGCGGCCCAGGAAGCCAGCGGGGTGTTTGTTTCTGTTCGCTTTGGCAATGTTTTGGGCTCTCGTGGCTCGGTCTTGCCGACCTTCCGCGAGCAGATTGCGCTTGGTGGGCCAATCACCATCACCGACCCGGATGTGACCCGCTATTTCATGACCATTCCCGAGGCGGTGCGACTAGTCTTGCAGGCCGGAGCTATCGGCGAGGCGGGCGAAATCATGATCCTGGATATGGGCCAACCGGTGAAAATTGCCCACCTGGCCGAGCAGTTGATCCGCCAAAGCGGCAAACATATTCAGGTGGTCTACACCGGCCTGCGTGAGGGTGAGAAACTCCATGAGGTTCTGGTTTCCAACGCCGAAGATGGTGTGACCCGCCAGCATCCAAGGATCACGCATACGGCTGGATCGACGGAGTTGAACATTGATGCGATGATTCCAGATGGGCTGGCAGAGAAGCTGGGCCAGATGCCAACCAGACCCAGCGTCTTCAACGCGTAACTCGATTACCACGCAAGAGAGATGATCCATGCAGGCTGAGGCACACGAAAGCGCGTTCATCGAGGAGGGCGTGACACTGGGCAAACGAACCCGAGTCTGGCATCACTCACAGATACGAACAGATGCATCCATAGGCGCAGACTGTGTTCTCGGCAAGAACGTCTTTGTCGATCTGGAAGTCCGCATTGGGGACCGTTGCAAAATCCAGAACAACGTGAGCGTGTTCAACGGCGTAACCATCGAGGACGACGTGTTCGTTGGTCCTTCCGCCACCTTCACCAATGATCTTGTGCCGAGAGCGTTTACGGTCGATTGGGCGGTGACCACTACCCACGTTCATCGCGGAGCCTCAATTGGCGCCAACGCGACAATCGTGTGCGGAAACGACCTCGGTGAATTCTGCATGGTGGGAGCTGGTTCGACCGTCACGAAAGACGTCGAGTCCCACTCGCTCGTTGTCGGTAACCCCGCTCGGCATATTGGCTGGGTTTGCCGCTGCGGCCAGCTCGTCTCTCGCTCGAAAGAGCGCCCAACCAACCTCACGTGCGACCAATGTAAAGGTGAGTCATAGTGATCCCCATCACCAAGGTAGAAATTGCTCCAGAGACGGAAGCGTTGGTACTTAATGTATTGCGCTCCGGCCAACTGGCTCAAGGCGCAGTCGTAGCCGAACTCGAGACCCTGTTCGCTAAGGTCCACGAGGTCAACCATGCGGTCGCCGTCAACAACGGGACAACGGCTCTCGTCCTAGCGATGCAAGCACTCGGCATTCGAGCCGGTGACGAGGTGATCACCACACCATTCACGTTCGTCGCCACCCTCAATGCCATTCTTGAGGCCGGGGCGACCGCAGTTTTCGCCGATATCGGCGACGACTACAACATAGATCCGAGAATGGTCGCTCCCCTCGTTAACGAACGCACGAAGGCCATCATGCCGGTCCATCTCTATGGGTATATGGCGGACATGGGCGCCCTTCAACAAATCGCAACCGAACATCGTCTTCACATCGTCGAGGACGCAGCGCAAGCTGTCGGCGCCGACTATCACGGCACGAAGGCTGGTGGCACCGGGACGGGCTGTTTCAGCATGTACGCCACGAAGAACATCAGCACTGGCGAGGGCGGCATGGTCACGACCAACTCCGACGAACTCGATGACCAGTTGCGCCTGCTCCGAAATCAAGGGATGCGGGCCCGCTATCAGTACGAAGCCGCAGGCCACAACTACCGATTGACAAATCTGGCAGCAGCCGTTGGGATCCCACAGATTGGGCGAATCAGCGAAATCAACGCGGCTCGACAAACCAATGCGGCCGCCTTGCGGGCGGGCCTAGCCGACATCGATGGGATTCTCCTTCCAGCCGAGACGAAGGAAGGCCAAACCCATGTCTATCACCAGTTCACGATCCGGGTGTTGCCCGGCGGCAAGCTGAGCCGGGATGAGTTTGTCGACACACTCATTGAGGAAGGTGTCGGTTGCGGGGTCTACTACCCCAAGGTCGTCTTTGACTACGACTGCTACCGCGACGACAAGCGTGTCAAGCCGGCCGAAGTCCCCAAAGCCACCACGATCGCTTCAGAAGTAGTTTCCCTTCCCGTGCACCCATTCCTCACTGAGCAAGAACTCGAAACCATCTGCTCGACGGTCAAGAAGGTCCTGTCATGACAGCCCCAATTCGTTTAGCGGTCCTCGGGGCTGGTGTCATGGGGGCCAACCACGTTCGAGTGGCAAAGTCGCTTGAGGGAATCGAACTAATTGCCGTGATCGACCAGGACATCGACCGCGCTGCTGCGTGTGGCGGTGAGGGCGTCCAAGCATTGGACGATATGGACTCGATTCTGGACCAGATCGACGCCGCAGTGGTGGCCGTCCCGACCGCTCTACACTTTTCTCTGGCTTCCCAGTTGATTAAGGCCGGGAAAAGTGTCCTGGTTGAGAAGCCGATTGCCCTTGATCTTGATGAAGCCCGGGCCATGGTGGACGCGGCTACACAAGCCAAGGTCGTGTTGGCCGTTGGACATATCGAGCGGTTCAATGCTGCGGTGGCCGAACTGCCCCGACTCACCGAGGAGCCGATCCACATTCGGGCAGAACGAATCTCGCCCTACAGTCCGCGCATCAGCGACGGCGTCGTCATGGATCTCATGATTCATGACCTCGACATCGTCCTGTCGCTGGTTGGACCTGATGCCGAAGTTGTCTCGTCGTCAGCGAGCGCGGTTAAGCACCGGAGTGAAAGCGAAGACATCGCCACGGCTCTGGTGGGCTTCTCCAACGGGGTGAGCGCCTCCTTTACGACAAGCAGGCTCGGTCAGCAAAAAAGCAGAACTATCGAAATTACCGAAGCGGACGCAGTGGTCACCGCCGATCTTCTACGCCAGGATGTCACTATCCATCGCATGTCCCGGCACGAGTACCTGGCCGACGACGGCGTCCGCTACCGCCAGTCTGGTGTAGTCGAGATCCCGTTCTTGGAAACCAGAGGCGAGCCCCTCGCTTTGGAACTCAAACACTTCTGCGATTGTGTCCGAGATGGAACTCGACCACGGGTCAGCGGTGATGATGGAATGCGAGCGCTTGCTCTCGCACAGCGAATCGTCAGCGATTTGGTATTCGCAGGAGTCGCCAAATGAGCACTCCCCAATCGGTCTGCGTTGTGGGATTGGGAAAGATTGGGCTGCCGCTTAGCGTGCAGTTTGCCCGGTCAGGCCTTCGGGTCTACGGGGCGGATGTGTCCCAACACGTGGTCGATCTTGTCAACTCTGGGAAGGAACCGTTTCCTGGGGAGGCTCTTCTTGAGGAATACCTCGGTGAAGTGATCTCCGATGGGAGCCTGACAGCTACAACCGACACCACTGATGCTGTCCGCAGCAGCGACGTTGTCATCATCGTGGTTCCTTTGATTGTTGACGGCGAGGGTCGTCCCGATTTCTCCATCATGGACGCGGCAACCGTCTCGGTTTCCGCCGGTCTCCAGCCAGGGACACTGGTTTCCTATGAAACCACTCTGCCAGTGGGTTCAACTCGGAATCGATTTACTCCTATGTTGGAGGAGGGCAGTGGGCTTTCGGCTGGCCAGGATCTCCTGGTCTGCCACAGCCCAGAGCGGGTCTATTCCGGTCGTATCTTTGCCGATCTGAGTGCCTACCCCAAACTTGTTGGAGGAATCGACGAACAGTCGGCTGCCCGAGCACGAGAGTTCTATGAGGCAGCCCTTCAATTCGACGATCGAGACGACCTGGCCCAACCAAACGGAGTGTGGGACCTCGGTTCGGTCGAGGCTGCCGAACTAGCCAAGCTTGCTGAGACCACTTATCGCGACATCAATATTGCCTTTGCCAATGAACTGGCCCAATA
>JAJRXF010000106.1 GCA_024276425.1 Actinomycetes bacterium
CTGGATTCGACCGACAATGTGGCCGTCACCGGCTATGAAATCTTCCGCTCCACCGACGGCACCCTCGGCCCCAGCATCGCCACCACAACCACCCCCACCTACACCGATACCAACACCACTCCCGGAACCACCTACACCTACGCCGTCAAAGCCACCGACGCCGCAGGCAACACCAGCTGGCGATCCAACCTGGCCAGCGGCTCGGTTGGGGCTCCCTAGCCAGGTCGAGTTGCGCAAGCAGTACCCGGCAACAGAGCAGTACCCGGCATACTTGTGCCATGACCGATCAGAAGACAGGTGACCCCGCTGGGACTGGACACAAGGTGAACATTCTCGTGGTGGCGAACAGGCTGCCAGTCAAGCGGGTCTCATTCGATGAGACGGAGCGCTTCAACGCCGAAGGTGGTCAAACCGAACAGTGGGCTACCAGCCCCGGGGGCCTCGTTGCGGCATTGGGGCCAGCGATGGCCGAGTACGACGGAGCGGCATGGTTGGGGTGGACCGGTGAACAGACAACGAAAGCCCCGGCACCATTCGTTCACGATGGTCTGCTCTTGGTGCCGGTCGGCCTGAGCGATGAAGAACGAGAGCTTCACTATGAGGGAATGTCCAACGGGACAATCTGGCCTTTGTATCACGACAAGGTTGAGCCCTCTGAGTACCACCGAACCTGGTTCGAAGGATATCGGCGTATCAATCAACGATTCGCCGATCAGGCAGCGTCGGTAGCAGCCGAAGGGGCCGCAGTGTGGGTGCAGGACTATCAGCTCCAGCTTGTGCCAGGAATGCTTCGCAGTGTCCGGCCCGACCTCAAGATCGGCTTCTTCCTACACATTCCCTTTCCGGCGCCAGAGTTGTTCTTCCAGCTCCCCTGGAGACGCGAAATCACCCGCGGCCTTCTCGGTGCCGACCTGATCGGCTTCCAAACCCCCGATGACGCCACCAACTTTGAGCGACTGGCGGTCAAGGTGCATGAGGCAGACAACCAGGGGCCAGGAACCTTGTCGGTTGAGGATCAATCTGATGAGTCCGACCAGCCACTCACCCGTTCGGTTCAAGTCAAAGCATTCCCGATCGGTATTGACAACGATCGCTACGCCGACGCCGCCCAATCCAGCGAAGTCCTTGATCAGGCACGAGATCTGCGGGCCAGGCTCGGCCAACCTCAGATTGTCATGTTGGGAGTTGACCGACTGGACTACACCAAGGGAATCGACGTTCGACTTCGAGCGTTCAAGGAGCTATTAGCCGAGGGGCGCGTCCAAGCCTCCCAGGTGACCATGATTCAGGTGGCCGAACCCAGCCGAGACCAGGTCGATGCCTACATCACCCTGCGCGAACGAGTCGAGCAACTGGTAGGAGAGATTAACGGAAGCTACAGCCGTGTTGGCTTTCCGGTTGTGCACTACATGCACCAATCTCAGACCTTCGAAGAAATCATGGCCATGTATCGGGCAGCCGATGTCATGCTGGTCACACCCTTTCGCGACGGTATGAACCTGGTGGCCAAGGAATACATTGCCTCCCGCTTTGATGAGTCGGGCTGTCTGGTTTTGTCCGAGTTTGCCGGGGCCGCCCATCAACTCACCGATGCTCTCCTGGTAAATCCCTACGACATCGAGGGTCTCAAGAACACCATTGTCCGCGCCGTCGAGATGGATTCTGAGGAGAGTCGCACTCGGATGAAGGCCCTACGTCGCAAGGTAGAACACAACAATGCCGGTTCGTGGGCTCGCAGTTTCTTGTCGCATCTAGCCGGTGATTGATGCCTTGACTATTTCGCGAGTAGTACCGCAGTGTTCTAGGGCTGAACGAGCGATTTGAGCTCCGCCCGTCCACTGGCCGCTAGGCGCTCGATCACCGAACCAACTTCACCAAGACCAACCGTTTCAGACTGATAGATCCGGCTGACTCGTAGGCGGTCGTCGGCCATCAGGGCCAAGGCCCGCTGCACGTCCGCAATGGTGTAACCCAACGAGGCACGAAGCGTGACCTCTCGCTCGATGAGCTTGGCACTGGGGGAGGGTGACTTCCGGCTCGACACGCCAACTGCCACCACTGTCCCGCCTCGCCTAACCTCACGAACAGCCGATCCCAGCGCCTCATCGCTCCCCGAGCAGTCAAACACCACGTCGGCCCCCAGGCCGTGCCCGGTTTGAGACAGCCAGCGGCCGATTCCCTCACCGGGGGCGAAGGCGGCGTCAGATCCAAGATCACAAACCAGTTCCCTTCGAGCCGGTTCGGGGTCGACGGCACCAACCTGGGCGGCCCCAGCAAGGCGTGAGAGCTCCGCGACCAGTAGCCCAATGGTTCCGGCGCCGATTACCACCACCACATCCCCAAGACCAACACCGCTTCGCTCCACTGCGTGAACGGCGACGGCTGCTGGTTCAGACAGGGCAGCGTCGTTCACATCAATTCCCTCCGGGAGTCGTTGCACCCGACGAGCATCAACGCGAATCGCCTCGGCAAACGCTCCGTGTTTGCTGGCCAGCGGGTCGGCGCCAACAATCATCTCCAGAACTAGTCGGCAGTGGCTGCCATAGCCTGCCCGACATGGCCGACACTGGCCACACGGAGGGGGGACCGCACCAACCACGACCTCGCCCACAAAGCGGTCCGGAAGCCCAGCACCAACCTCAACCACTTGGCCAACCCACTCATGTCCAAACCAGGCACCAGCAGGAAGCTTCCCATCAAGAAAGGCTTCAACATCTGAGCCACCAATTCCGCAGCGATCGATAGCGACGATCACACTGCCCTCAACCAGCTCCGGCTCCTCAATGTCAGCCAGTTCGATCTGCTCGGGTCCTCGCAATAGGACAGCCCTCATTGATCGGCTCCCCTCTCGGCGCGCTCAGCCCGAGACCTGAGCCGATCCAGAACCTCAAAAAAGGAAGGGAACGTCTTGGACACGCAGCCCGGGTTGTCGATCACGATTCCGGAACTGACCAGACCGACCAGAGCAAAACTCATGGCCATTCGATGGTCGTTGTAGGTGTGGACCAGCCCGGGGCCGGGGCGGCCAGGTTCGACACGGAACCCGTCCTCCTCCTCGAATGCTCGAACCCCCAAGCGACCGAGCTCTTGAACGACCGCGCCAATTCGGTCGGTCTCCTTGCGACGAATGAATCCGATACCACTGATCTTTGTGGGGCTGGTGGCAAAGGGCGCGATGGCCGCCAGTGTCTGGGCGGTGTCGGAAATGTCGGCCATGTCAACCTCAACCCCGCTGAGTTGATCGGGGCCGACAACAGTGGTGGCATGCTCGTGGCGAGTAACCGCTGCCCCCATCGAGGCCAAAACATCAACGAAAGCGAGGTCGCCTTGTACCGTCTCGGTTCCAAGTCCTTCAATGGTGACGCTTCCCCCGGTTACCGCGGCAGCAGCAAAAAAGTAGGAGGCGGCCGAGGCATCTGGTTCGATACTAATTGTGGTGGCCTGATACCCCGTGTTGGCCACAACAAAGCGTTGAAAACCTTCGTTGAGGACTGTGGCCCCGAACTTGGTCATGGTGGAAAGGGTGAGTTCGATGTAGGGGCGAGACACCAGCGGCGAAGTTAACTCGATCACCACATCGGACTGGGCGCAGGGAGCGCTCAACAACAAGCCAGACAGGTACTGGCTTGACACATCTCCACGAATTCGGACTTTTCCCCCGACCAGCCCCGATCCCTGTACCCGAAGGGGGAGTTTTTGACCCTCGATCCGAGCGCCGAGTTGGTCAAGACCATCCAACAAATCGCCAAAGGGTCGCTCCCGTAGCTGGGGGCCTCCGTCAAGTTCATAGGTTCGGGACCCCAGGGTTAACAGGGGTAGGATGAATCGACCGGTGGTACCGGACTGACGAACATCAAGCCGCAGCGATTCTCCAGCCTCGCCCGGCAGTCGCCCGCCGCAGCCCTCAACTTCTACTACGGCCTGCCCCTCTTCGATGTCAATTTCGAACCCCATTGCAGCCAATGCGTCCAGCATGGCCCAGGTGTCTTCGGCCAGCAGCACTCCCTCGAGTCGAGACCTACCGTGGCCAAGGGCGGCACAAACCAAAGCCCGATTGGTATGACTCTTGGAGCCTGGAACCTCGATCATGACGTTCGGTCTGGTAACCAGAGGACGAATCGGGAGGGTCAGCGATACCACCCACAGAGTATGGCCCACTCCGGAGCGACAACCCATGTTCTTTGACCCGAACGGGCTCAATCCTTGGCTGATAGTCCGGCGATAGCTTCGACCGCGGAGGGGACATCCTGGGTCCGAACCATCAGTCGATATGGCCGACCAACGTCATCTGGTTCCAGGAGGTCAGCACGAATATCGGCTGCCCGCAGGACGCTGGCCGCCTGCATCGCGTGATCACGTTCGTTCCCGACCTCAATGGCCTCGAAGGCGACCGGCCCCAAAGCTCCCCGTCCTAGTCTTTAGTGGCGACAGCGTTGGGGGCGACGTTCATTTTCGGTTCGTATTCTGCTGCCACCAGGATCGATTTATCTCCGGCCTGTGAAGCTCTGAGGTCTTTCCGACACGAATCACAAGGCCCATAAAGACGCAGTTCTACTTTTTGTTTACACCGCGGACAGGTGAACTCAAGGTCTGCCCGTAGCCCGGAAACATCAACCACAGCCGACCTAACGCTCGAACATAGTGGAAAGTCCACCAATGACAGAGCCCTCACCCTGGGAGCCCCCGGGTCGAAGATTGGCAACAACCCGATCGGCGAGGCGATTGAAGGGCAAGGATTGCAACCAAACCCAGCCTGTCCCCTCAAGAGTGGCCAGAAACATGCCTTCACCTCCAAAAACCATGGACTTCATATTTCCGGCTCGCTGGATGTCATAGCTGACCGAGGGCTGAAAGGCCACCAGGCAACCGGTGTCGACTCGCAGCATCTCGTTGTTCAAGTACTTGGGAACAACCGTGCCGCCGGCATGCATGAAAACCATGCCATCTCCCTGCAGGTCCTGCAGGATGAAGCCTTCACCCCCGAACAAACCAACGCCTAGCTTCTTGTTGAACGCGATGCCAACCTTGGTTCCAAGAGCCGCAGCGAGGAACGAATCTTTCTGGCAGATAAGCCTGCCCCCTGCTTGGGCCAAGTCAACGGGAACGATCTTTCCTGGATACGGGGCGGCAAAGGCGGCCTTCTGCTTACCGGTGCCCGTGTTGGTGAAGTGGGTAAGGAAGAGCGACTCGCCAGTCAAGGCCCGCTTTCCCGCCTGTTTCGCCTTTCCCCAAAACCCTTCATCGGGCGTGCTGCCATCGCCCATCTTGGATTCATAGGAAATCCCCTGCTCCAGATACATCATCGTTCCCGCTTCGGCGATGACGGTTTCGGAAGGGTCCAATTCGATCTCGACAAACTGGAGGTCGTCTCCGTAGATCTGATAGTCAACTTCGTGGCTCTGCATTTCCCCGTTTTAGCGCACTATTTGACCTCGGTAGGTGTCTTACCCTGTTATGTGTGGCAACAAGGTGGTAACTTGGCGCTTCGTACGCGACAAACGAGGGGTGTAGCAATATGGCCGGTGTGGTGCTCAAAGACGTCAACAAGGTTTATCCCAATGGCTACCAGGCCATCACCGACCTCAATCTTGAGATCGCCGATGGTGAGTTCTTAGTTTTGGTTGGCCCCTCCGGCTGTGGCAAATCCACCGCGCTGCGTATGGTTGCGGGCCTTGAGGAGATCACGGGAGGGGAACTATCTATCGGGGATCGGATTGTCAACGATGTCCATCCCAAGGATCGCGACATCGCCATGGTGTTTCAGAATTACGCCCTCTACCCCCACATGTCGGTGGCGGACAATATCGGGTTTCCCCTCAAGCTGGCCAAGGTTCCCAAGTCCCAAATCAGGGCGCGGGTAGCCAAGGCGGCCAGCATCCTGGACCTCACCGATCAGTTGGACAAGAAACCCGGCAACCTCTCGGGCGGTCAACGCCAGCGGGTTGCGATGGGACGAGCCATCGTCCGTCAGCCAAAGGCCTTCCTCATGGACGAGCCGCTTTCGAACCTGGATGCAAAACTACGGGTACAGATGCGGGCCGAGATCGCATCGCTTCAAAAAGATCTTGGAGTTACCACGGTTTATGTCACCCATGACCAGGTCGAGGCAATGACCATGGGAGACCGGGTGGCGGTAATGAAGCGGGGCTTTCTCCAGCAGGCTGATACGCCGCAAAACCTTTACGACAAGCCAGCCAACGTGTTTGTCGCTGGATTTATTGGTTCCCCGTCCATGAATCTCTTTCTGGTCAAGCTTGGGGGAACCATCGAGGCCCCAACCATCGAACTCGGGGATCAGACGCTGCAGGTCGACCCCAGCGCCCTTGAGGGCCGAAGCGAACTCACAGACTTCATTGGCAAAGACATTGTGGCTGGTGTCCGTCCCGAGGACATTAGCGATGCAGGGCTAGCAGACGAAGACGAGCGCAGCCCGGGTGAGACCATTACCACAACGGTTCATCTAATGGAGTCCCTGGGGTCTGAGATCATTGTTCACTTCCCGTTGCCGGTGGAGTCCTTCTCCATCATGGACGCCGAGTTCGAGGGCGAAGATGCCCTGGAAGTTGCCACCGACAGTATCGGTCGAACGATTTATGTGGCCCGGGTGAGCCCGCGATCTCAGGCCCGCCTCGGCGAGAGTATCTCCCTTCGATTCGACACCGGACGGATGCACTTTTTCGACCCGTCAACCGGTTTGGCAATCCGAGACTAAACTCACCTTTGACACGCTCCCCACTAGGCGGAGGGAGATCCGACGCGGAAGGGTCATCGGGCGATGAATAGTGACGAAATCGCAATACTGATAGCTGGAGTCTTTCTTGGCGCTGCATTGACGTCCACCCTGGCCATCGTCGCGTCACGTCGTGCCTCTCGTCGCATGAAAAAGCAACTAGAAAAGCAACTAAAGGACGCGGCCGAGGCAAATCTAATCCGAGTACCGATCCCAAACCCCGCACCCACCTCTGGCTCTGTCGTCGAGGAGGACGAGGCGTCGCCATCCATCGGTCGACAACTCGCTGCGCTCGAGCGGGCGCGTGACGTTGCCCTAGATGACGCTGCACGGCTCCGCCGCCAAGTCAAAACCTTGACACTCGAACTTGAGCGGGTCGAAGCTCACGATGCAGAAATTACCGAGGCGTGGCGCCAGGCAAAAGAGCAAATGCAGGCCTCCGAGGTCGGGTTGGTTAATGCCAGACGTGAGATTGCCGAAATCCGTGGCGTGGTGCTCGAACTCGGAGCCACCAAGACCGATCAGGAAGTCATCGATCTTCGCTGACTCTTTGGAGCCAGTCCTCGATCATCCAGCCAGCGATGGACATGCCCCCGATGGGAACGGGAGGAAGGTTCTTCGGCCCATACCAGCCAGCTTCGATGATTTCTTCCTCCTGGATGGAAATCTCACCAGCAACATAGCTGGCCAGAAATCCAATCATCAACGAATGAGGGAACGGCCACGGTAGGCTGCCGAAGTACCGCACATTCGCTACCTCTATGGCGGTTTCCTCCATCACTTCTCGACGAACACACTCTTCGAGGCTCTCCCCCGGTTCCACGAAACCAGCAAGCGCGCTGTAAAAGCGGGCGTGAAACTGACGGCCCCAGGCGAGAAGAATCTGGGGCCCATCGGGACCCTGCCTCTCGATCAACATGATGACCGCGGGACTGATTCGGGGAAAGGCCATGAGCTTGCAGGAAGGGCATTGTTTTGCCCGGTCGATTGGGTGATGCTCGGTCTGGACCCCACAGCGCCCGCAATAACGATGGTCCCTTTCCCACGCCAACACTTGGCTTGCGCGGCCAGCCAGAATCCAATCCGTGTCGCAAACCTTCCCGAAAAGCGACCGCAGGTTCACCCACTCCGCAATCCCGGAACCCTCCATAACCTTGCTGGTCAGTACGCCATCGACTGGGTCGCCAGCACCGTCTTCGCTGGCCGTTACCGCCCAGATTGGGATCCCGTCTTCGAGGCCAAGCAGGTGGGTGCGACACCCCGAGACCGGTGAGCTATCACCGCAGGGGTAGCGGCCATCTACCAGAAGCACCTTCTGATCTTCCGCTACAACGATCCAGCGCCCCTCCCCTGCAGGCATGTGCTCGGGAAGACTGATGCGAGGAGTGAACATCTCGCGACGCTACCCCAACCCCCTCATTCGGCGGTACCTCAGGCTGGTAACCATCAGCCGACGAAGCGCAGAGCCTCTGCTGGTGACTCCTTGCCTGCCCGAAAGGCAGGTCCCACGGAGGTAAGAATCGAGAAACCCAGCGTGGCCAGACCCAAATCCGCCGAGCCAAAAACCCGGGACCGTGAAACCGAGCCCCCGCACGAAAGCGCTTGACTTGGTCAAGATCTGCCACGAGTTCAGAGTGCCAAGACCAATGGCAAGCACCACTCCTTGGGCCCCGATGAACAAGGCCTCGACCACAAACATCGCGCGGACCTGGGCGGCCGAAATGCCGATTGCTCGCATCATGCCAATCTGGCGTCGTCGTTCGCGGACGGCCCTGATCAACACCACACTTAGACCAGCAATGCCGATCAGCAGTCCGAGACCCAGATAGCCCTGCAACATGTTGAGGAAGACTTCTTGACCGTCGAGTTCGGTCTGGGCCACCTCAACGAAACTTCGAACGTCAACTGCTCATTCTGGTGTGGCCAAACGTGCCGGGAGCACCCGGTTAAGTAGGGGGATGGCGGCCAACGCACCAAGGACGGGGGCCACCACGGCTCCGAGTTGAGTAGCTCCGGTGGTGAACCAGAGAGCCCCAGCTCCCACTACTCCAAGAACCCCAAACATCAGATTGCGGCTGTGGTGAGGCTGGCCCGCTGGCTCCGGGACGTCTTTCACTACGACACCATTGCCGATACCAATTCCGGCAATGGCCGCCCATGACGGCGGCCAAGATGCCATAGACCCATCCCTCAAGAGCGAAGCTTCGCACGATGACACCGCGACTCATCCCCACTGCTCGCCTCGTCCCTAGTTCGGCCTTTCGTGCGTTAGCCAGCATGACGAAGAGGTTGATGACCAACAAGATTCCAGCCAGAACGGTGAATCCGCCAACTGTTCCGAACAGATCTGTGGTTTCTGCTCCCTCTGCTTGGGCCGCGTCGAGAAGTTCGGCTTTGACATTCTCCACCTCGATCCCTTGACCGCCCTGACCCA
>JAJRXF010000107.1 GCA_024276425.1 Actinomycetes bacterium
ATCGGTCCAGGGAGTGGCCCGGCTGCTGAGGGCGGCACAAGCAGTCCAACAAGGCTGTGACCGGATGCTAGGTGTCCGGCCATCAGAGGAAGACATTGAGATCATCCGCATGATCGCCGCTGGTGTGAAGTTGATTGAGGTTGCCGGTTGTTTCGGGTATTCGGAGAGGTCGCTTCAACGTCATCTCAAACAGTTGTGGGCAGAGTTGGGTGTTGATGGTCTTCGGGAGGTTCTTGTGTTTGGGGGACGTCGAGGATGGCTATGAAAACCCAAGGCAGCAAACAGTTGGCAGACGACCGCCAACTGTTTAAGTCACACTGGCAACAGGGTCAAATGATCCGTAGATTGATTGGAGAAATCATGTACAGATTCCCTCGCGTTGTCCCATCGATAGTAGGAGTAGCGATCGCCTTCACGTTGCTGCTCAGTACCACGGCAGCTGCCAAGGCCCAGGTCGGTGAACGAGACCTTGTCGCCAGTGAACAGGACGCGGGATTGGCTCCGCCGAGACTCGGTGCAAATAGGGGTGAGCTAACTAGGGAGGACCTGTTGTCATCTGATCCTCTCGATGTCATCGATCCCAATCTCCTACCCAAAGATGGAGCATTCGTTCCAGCTCCGAGAGAGGAACTGGCGGAGGCATCAGCTCGTGCAAATTCATCCACCATTTGGGCGGGGGACTGCGGCTATCAGCAAGCTATTGACAATGCTCACCTGTCCGGCGGCGTCGCATCGACTCATGGTTCGTGGCTGAGTGTTGGAGGTACCTGTCCATCGAAGGCGAACGTGGATACCTATCTGCAGGGTTACTGGTGCGGTGGGTATGGTTGCTACTGGATAACGGTTGCATCGAACAGCGGCGATGTATCTGCGGGGGGCGGAAGAGGCAATCGCGTTACTGCTCGCCGGACTTGTGGAACGACGAACTCATCAGGCTGGCGTAGCTTTGTTGATGTCGATCTAATTGGTGTGAGTGACCCGTCTGGGTATACCTATTCACCAGCGAGGAACTTCAATTGCACTCCGAGCTAGCTCAAAGCGAGATCATCGCATTGTGGGCCGTTTGTGACTTGTACCTCGGACGAGCCCCGAATTCCAGGTCCCAAAGCTTCACAGTCGCTGAATACGCACTTCTCGCTTCCGGGGACCTCCGGCTACTCCGCTCTGGCCTTGGGTGGACGGTGGAAGCAAGAGGTGCGGCCATCTCCTTGACATTTACGCCAGCATCTTTGATCAAGGACGTACTGAATGTCGTTCTTCCCGACTACGACGAACCCGAAGATGACCATCCATGGGAATGGCTCGCGACACTCGCCCAAAAGCAAGATCTCACTACGAGTGCTGTGGAACTGCGGGGCCTGCCCTACAGGGTGTTACTCACTGATCGCGTCCTCAATCGAATAACCGAATGACCAGCAAATGTCATGAGAGGCAGACGTTCCCTCCAGGTGCGAGGGTCCGGCCCTGATAGTTCCGCAGTAAACTACCGTTTCTGTGCGGTAAACGGCCCGTCCGGAAACCTAGGAACGGCTGAATCAGCGGCCAGTGTCAGACCCCCCGAGTACGGTGAAGGTACGCGTTTAGTGCGATAAGTAGCCCGCACGTTGGTACCGAGGAGTCTTTGACTGTGGCCACCATCACCCACCTACACACCCACTCCCCCGACGGTCCGTCCCGGGCGTCGTCCCGCCTCGAGCTTTTCGCTCTCACCCGCACCTATTTGGATGCAGTGGACCTGGCTGCCACCACCCGGGCGGTATATGAAACCACCTTAGAGAAACTGGTTGAAGACCTCGACGGTGACGCCTGCGTCACGAGTGTCACCCGCAGCCAGCTACGCCGTCATCTTGATGACCGCTACGGGACACTCGCGCCGGCGACCTACAACCGCAACCTGGCCACCATCGGGTCCTTCTTCGCCTGGCTGGACGAAAACGACTACATCACCCGAACCCCAACCAAAGGGCTACGCCGCAAAAAACTTCGGGTCAG
>JAJRXF010000108.1 GCA_024276425.1 Actinomycetes bacterium
CAGGGCCAGGTCCCAACCCTCAAGGAGCGCGTTCGCCGTGAGCAAGTCCCCAGTTCGAGTCACCGTAACCGGCCCCGCAGGCCAGATTGGCTATAGCCTGCTGTTTCGAATAGCTGCTGGCGAACTCCTCGGACCAGATCAGCCCATCATTCTGCAGATGCTGGAAATTACTCCTGCGTTGGGTGCCTTGGATGGTGTTGCCATGGAACTTGACGATTGTGCATTCCCGCTGCTGGCGGGCATGGTGAAGACCGACGATGCGGAGGTGGCCTTCGGCGATGCCGACTACGCTCTGTTGGTTGGGGCAATGCCTCGCAAGAAGGGAATGGAGCGAGCGGACCTGTTGGAAGCCAACGGAGGGATATTTGGTCCCCAGGGCAAGGCCATCAATTCCAGTGCCAGCAAAAATATCAAGGTGTTAGTTGTTGGTAACCCGGCCAACACCAATGCTCTCATCACCCTGTCCAATGCCCCCGACATCGACCCCCGTCAGATCCACGCCATGACTCGGTTGGATCACAACCGAGCCATGAGCCAACTAGCAGCCAAGACCGGAACCACTGTCAATGACGTGAAGAAGATGACGATCTGGGGCAACCACTCCTCAACCCAATACCCCGACATCTTCCACTGTGAGGTTAGGGGCCAGAACGCGGCCGAATTGGTTAATGACCAAGCCTGGCTGGAGGAAGACTTCATTCCTACTGTGGCCGGTCGCGGGGCGGCCATTATCGCCGCCAGAGGAAACTCCTCGGCGGCATCGGCGGCCAACGCAGCCATTGATCACATGCATGATTGGGCCCTCGGTACGGGTGAAGAGGACTGGGTTTCCATGGCCACCATTTCTGATGGCTCCTATGGCGCACCCCAGGGCATTGTGACCTCGGCCCCAACAACCTGCGCCGATGGTGACTTCACTGTCGTTCAGGGCCTTGACATCGATGAGTTCAGCCGCGCCAGGATGGAAGCCACCTGGGCCGAACTGGCCAGTGAGCGTGACACCGTTTCTGGGCTCGGGTTGATCTAGGACGCCTACTTGAGAAACTTGCTGGTTGTGTTATTGGCCAGCAGCTTTCCTTTGGTTTGTCTAGACGGGCAATAGAACACGGTGTAGCTGCGATAGGTAACCGAAGCAATGGTGTCCTCGCACGCCTCATTGTCCAACCCGACGCAGGGTTCGCCGCCACGATTGTGCACTCTGGATGGTCGGTCAGAGCTTTTGCCGATGTCGTCCAGGGTGCGCTCGTGCTCCAAACCTTCCGCCAGGCAGCGCTTGATCGCAGCATGCAGTCGGTCAATTTCCACCTCGGTCAACTTGGCTGAGTTGGCGAAGGGAGAAAGGCCAGCCAAATAGCAGGTCTCGTTAGCCAGCATTCGTCCGAGTCCAGAAATGACTTTCTGGGAGCGGAGCAAACCGTGCAGTCGCATCGAGTTCGCCCTGAGAACGTCCGCTAGCTGATTGCGGTCGAGTTCTGATGCTTGTGGGGCCAGACGGTCCAGCGGTTCTTGTTGATTCAGCGGTCCAAGGCTGCCATCAACAACCCAGATTCCAGCTTTTCGTTCCGAACCAGCTTCGGTTAACAACCAGGCTTGTTCGGTTCGGTGCAGCTCGGTTTTGTTCAGCTCGGTTCGGTGCAGCTCAGGTGCAAAGGTCCAACGGGCGATGCCGTTTCGCGGCTTGGCGGCCATCTTCGCATCGAAGCGGAGTCGTCCACCCTGCATGAGGTGAACCACATGGGTATGGTCATTGTCGAAGCTGAGAAGCAGGTATTTGGCCTGGCTTCGCACCGCGGTAACGCTGGATCCAACGGCTCCATCTGGTGGAGGAGAAAAAGTCTTGAGGCCAGCAAAGTTCAAGAGCTGAAACTGACTGAGTGCCAGCCCTACCAGGCTTCGCGCCATGCGCTCGGCGTGGGCCTGGATCTCGGGCATTTCCGGCATGAGCCAACGCTAGTCCAGATAGTCAAAGATGGTGTCGGCGCGCAGCTCGGACAACAAATCCTGAACGGCCTCGAGTTTGGGACCGTGGCCAAGAAGGACGTTGACGTCACCTTCGACCCGAATCAGTCCATCGAGAAAGGCGCGCTGGGCGCTTCGTTCACCGCGGGCGATCTCGGCCGCCAATGGCCCGCTGGTCACAAAGGTGACATCGCAGTTCTCCGAGCCTTGGCGCACCATGACCAGATCTGGCCCAAACTGGATGGAATACGAACTAGCCGGTGATGACATTGTGCGGTATCCAACGGTGAGCCCTTGCGGAATCGGGCTCATGCCAGAGACAGCCTCTGCTGCGGCCTCGATCCATGCTTGGTGCAGATAGTGAAAATGCGCCACCTAGGCCCTCGCCTTTCCCAGTAAGTCGACAAGCATGGCTCGCTGATCCAACTCTTGTTGAATCGGACCAAGCACCAGCTCATCGGCAACCTGGGCAACGGCCCGCTCGATCTGTTTGGCTGCCTTGGTTCCCGACCGCTGGCCACCGACTCTGGCTACCGAGCCAGACAGGAGCGAAAGGGCCCAACCGAGGGAGGCGCCACCAAAGACAAGCCCCGTGGGAACCGGAATTCTTCGGATTGAGGGAGTTGGTAGTTGGGGAAGCTGAAACCATGTCGCCACCGCGAGCCCAAGGAGCCAAAGGGCGCCGATCACCACCGCGATGGCCAAGACAATCTGGAGAACTCCAATGGCTTGCCACCAACGGGGTTTGCGAGGGCGCACGAGCCGGACTGCGTCGGCTACAGCCAGATCCAAGCGGTCAAAAAGCGACTCATCGGCTGGAGTGGCGGCTTGACGGATCAGGTTTGGCCACGGTTCCGGAAGGCCGTTGCTGGCCGAATCCGCAGCGTCTCGGATTGCGGCCAGCGCTCTGGTGCGCTGGGCAGCGGAGGCCTTCGGAACGGATGTGCGCCCGGCGGAGCCTTTTTCGAGATGTAGACGGCGAAGGGGATGCGGCCGTAGTTGGCGTGTCCAGCGAGTAAAAGGCCAGCCTGTTTGAGATTTTGCGTCGCGCCGATATCCGGCAGCGACCGCCTCAGTCACCGTGTCGACCCCGGCGGCCTGCCCAAGGTCGTGAGCCAACCTGGAGGTAACAGATTTGGTGACACCAACAACTTTGGACTTTTGTCCGCCACTTCCTGAGCCAACGGCGGCGGCGTTCAGCAGGTCGCTGGCAGCAACCGCCACATCAGCTTCGAGCCGCTTCATCACCGTCGCTTGATCCTGGGTCCGAGTCATGAGCAGCTGTCGAAGAGACACCACACCGTCTGCACCTCCAATGGCGGAGGTGGTCAGGATCGGGGCCCCATCAACTCCGGCTGCTTCCAAGAGTCGACGGAGATCATCGGTGCATGCCTGTGCTTCCTCTGTTGTTAGTTGATCGACTTTGTTCAGAACTAGAACCATCGCCGAGCCGTGATGAGACAGTCGACGAAGGTAGGAATGGAGGGCCAAATCCGCATACTTCTCGGGGTCGGTTACCCAAACAAGCAGGTCGGCATGCTCCGCGATCTGCTCCATTTCGAGCCGGTGCTCGGTCTTGACCGAATCATGGTCGGGGACATCAAGCAGAACCAACCCATCGAGTTCGGCAGAGTCGGCGGCACCACCTGTGATTTGATATCGATCCGACACCCCCAACCAATTCAACAGTGGCCCGGCGTCGTCCTCGCCCCAGACACAGGCCAGAGTGCTTGAGGTCGTGGGTCGCCGTATTCCCGTGGTTGCGACTTCACTACCAACGATGGCGTTGGTGAGCGAGGACTTTCCGGACCCTGTCGCCCCCAGGAAGCCGACCAGAAGATGGGTTGTCCCGTGGCGCAGGCGTTCGCCCGCCTTTGAGACAATGGCCTGAGCGAAAGCAACCGGTTCGTCGTCGAGACGTCCATCTGCAAGTTTTGCGGCCGCTAGGAGGGCCTCGACTCGTTCGTTCAGGTCGGTGGCCGTTGTTGCTATGCCTGGTCGAGCACGTCGTTTACGCAAACTCATCCCAAGCCATCCAGGTTGGCGATGGCATCGTTGAGCAATTCTGTCGTCGTTGGCGGAGGTACCTGGTTCCAGAGGTGGGTGCGAAATCGGTTGGCGTCAAGATCGAACAATGCTTCGAGTCGGTCTTGAAGCAACCGTCGTGCCGCATCGGTGAGATCGCGAACTGCCTGTTCACCAAACAACGCGTTGAGCAAGGTTTGGGACAGAGCAGCCGTACCCGATGCAACGGCGACTTCGCCCCCGGTCAGGCCCCCGGTTTGAGCAAACAAGACAATCATCAAAGCGACCCCAATGCCATTGATGCCATAGGCCAAGGCTCGGGCCACGAGTCGCTTTCCTTCGCCACGTTCGCGGACCAGATCAAGAATGTCCTCCTGCCAGGCACGAATTTCGGAACCGACGGCTTCGCGAAGCGCTCCGGAGGCCCGCTCCAGAGAAGGGTCACCACCTAGGGCTTGCAGTCCCCCGGGAAGGTCTCTCCACGACTGGGTCACGGCCAGGGCGGCACCGTCGGCATGATCGAGGACAATTTGTTCCAGGGTGGAGGTGATCTCGCCCTGGACCTCAAGGGTGGTTTCTTGTTGGCCTCGTAGAAAACTTCCGATCCGGTTTCGAACCCGCGTGATTCTGCTTTGTATGGCCCGCATCAGCTCGGCGGTACCAATGAGTTCTTGCCAGCGGTCGAGGACCTCGCCATGAAGGAGTGAGCCGTCGGAGATCTCGTTGGCCATATCTTGTTTGGCGGTGGAATAAACCGATTCCATAGCCAGGCGAATGGCTTCGACTGCTTGGTCCTGCTTCGTGAGGGCGGTGGCAACCTCGGTTGCTCTGGGAGTCACACTGGCCAGAGCCCCTTGGAGCGTCGCGGCCACGATGGCAGCCCGTTGCTCGGCGTCGCTGGCGAGGGTGGAAAGCATTGAACGAAGTGGAGCCAGGGATTGGGCTGGCAACATCTGGTTCTGATCAAGATTGGTTTGTTCGATCTCGAAGACCTCTATCTCTGTGAGTCCGTGCTCAGCCAGCATGGTCTGAAGATGGGGGATAATCTCTGAACCGGCACCAGGGGGAACCCGATTGACAATGACCGAGAGGGTGGTACCCCGATCTCGTGCCCGGCTGAGAAACTCCCAGGGCACCGCGTCGGCATAGCGAACGGCGGTAGTCACAAAGAGCCAAAGGTCTGCTGCGGCCAGAAGCTGGGTGGCAAGATCTCGGTTTTGCTCCTCGACTGAATCGATGTCTGGTGCGTCGATGATGGCCAAGCCGGGCTCAATAGCTTCGGTTGGGTTGATTCGGAGCACGCCGGTTTGCTTGGTCTTCTGGGAAGATTTGTTGGTTGGGTCTGCGCCCTCAGAGCTGGTTCCGCGAAGTCGGGCCAGGGTTGGGAGAACGTCTTGGGAGGCAAACCATGCCTCATCGGCAGGGTTGCACACCAGCACGGGAGACCGGGTGGTGGGACGCAGGACCCCGGACGGTGAAACAACGGCTCCGACCAACGAATTGGTGATGGTTGACTTGCCGGATCCAGTTGAGCCTCCGAGTACTGCGAGGAGGGGAGCGTCCAAGCGAGCCAGTCTTGGGAGGAGGTAATCATTGATCTGATCCCGCAGCTCGACCTTGACCTTCTCGGCCGGTGCGGTTGGCAAGAGGTCAAGGGTGAACTCGGCTTGGTCGAGGGCGGACTGCAGCCGCTCAAGAGCCTCCGCCGTTTGCTCAGCTGGAATTGGTGACGCCACGGCGCAGAGGATAGCCGCTGTCGGTTTGGGCCAAGTGTCCGACTCTTTGGCAGTAATCTGATCCCATGAGGTTTGAATCGACCCCCCAGTGGCGGACTGGTCAGCTAGAGGATGATTGATCGATTTGATCTGGGTGATCACAACCGACCTATCTCCACAGCAGATCCGAAGGCCCAGAAATGGTTTGATCTCGGACTGAACTGGTGCTTTGCCTTCAATCAGGAGGAAGGAGTTGCCTGCTTCACAAGGGCGTTGGAAATTGATCCCGGTTGTGTGATGGCGCACTGGGGAGTGGCCTACGCTTCTGGGCCCTTCTACAACCTGCCTTGGCGCGACTTCGGCAGCTCCGAGGCCGAGCAATGTACCCAGCTTTGTTTTAGCCATATCGCCCAGGCTCGTGAGAACGCCGCAAACGCCACCGCGGTAGAGAACGCACTGGTTGAGGCCCTGGCCGCTCGGTTTCAAAAGCCCCATCCCGTCGAACCAGAAGAGTTCGACCGCTGGGACGATGCCTATGCCGACGCCATGAGGCTTGTTCATCGACGGTTCGGAGATGACATTGACATTGTCGCCCTTTTGGTCGAAGCGCTCATTAGCCGCACTCCCTGGAAGTTGTGGAATGTTAAGACTGGCCTCCCGAGTGAGGGGGCAGACACCCTCGAAGCACTCGATCTGTGTGAACGGACAATCGCCGACGCAGTGAAGCAAGGCGTTGTTCAACATCCGGCCATACTTCATCTGCATATCCACATCCTGGAAATGTCCAATGAGCCGGAGCGAGCCATGGCCTCCGCCGATGGTCTGCGAGACCTCTGCCCCGATGCTGGGCATATGAACCACATGCCCGCCCATATCGATGTCCTCTGTGGGGAGTATGAGAAAGCGAGAGTGGCTAGTGAGAAGGCCATCGCCGCTGATGACCTCTACGTCGAGTATGCAGGACCCTTAAATTTCTATACCACGGCCCGCTGCCATGACCTGCATATGATGATGTACGCCTGTATGTTCCTCGGCCGCTACCAGGATGCGATCGCGGCCGCCGACCAGATTTGTACAACATTGACCGAGGAAGTCTTGGGCATGCAGGGCCGCCCTCAGTTGGCTATGACGGTCGAGGGTTACTACTCAATGAAGATGCACGTCTTGGTCAGGTTTGGTCGGTGGCAGGAGATTGTCGACACTCCGATGCCGTCTGACCCCGATCTCTACTGTGTATCAACGGCTATGCACCACTATGCCAAAGCGATAGCGAATGCCGCGCTCAAGCGCCTCGACGTCGCCGATCAGGAGCGCCGTTGGTTTTATGACTCAGTCGAGCGAGTTCCCTCGAACCGTCGGTTCTTCAACAACACCGCACGTAGCGTCCTGGCCGTAGGAGCCAAGATGCTGGAGGGTGAATTGGCCTACCATCGCGGTGACTACGCTCAGGCTTTTGTTGCTCTGCGAGAGAGCGTCGAGCGCGACGACAACCTGTACTACACCGAACCCTGGGCCTGGATGCATCCCCCGCGCCACGCATTGGCTGCCCTGCTTCTGGAGCAAGGGCACGATGAAGAAGCCGAAGCCTTGTATCGAG
>JAJRXF010000109.1 GCA_024276425.1 Actinomycetes bacterium
GATGGCGCTGTCTCCATGAGGGTGAAACTTGGCCATCACGTTGCCGACAACATGGGCGCACTTGCGGTGCGCCCGGTCGGGGTACAGGCGCATCTCTCGCATGGAGTACAAGATCCGACGCTGAACGGGTTTGAGACCATCGCGAACATCGGGAATGGCTCGCGAGGTAATAACGGAAAGCGAATAGGCCAGGAAGGAGTCGCCTAGTTCTTCTGAGACGGGAACATCAACTACTTCGCGGGCGAAGGGCAACAGCTCACGCTGATGTGGGCGGCCTTTTGACGCCATGGAGTCCTCTCGATAGTGCGGGTGTTGCCGGTGGGGCGGGGAAGCACGAAATGGTCATTGTAGCGAACGTGCGTTCCCAGACGCGCCACATCGACAACCCCTTTTGGGCAAGAGCCCGAGTTGTCGATGTGGCAGTGCTACTTCTCGTTGGCTGTCTCCGCCCGAGCGTGTGTCGCTCTGGCGTTTAGCGGCGTCGCCGACGACGCTGAGCGTCGATTTTGCGAGCCGACTTCACCACCGTGTCCAGACGATCTTTCATCTGTTCGGTGCTGACTTCGTTTTCCAGGTTGAGCGCGGGAGCGAGCGCTTCCAAGATTGCGCTAACGCTGACACCCTGTTCAGCGGCAAACTCGTGCCACTGATCGTGAGCATCATCGCTGACATATGCATGGAGGGCCTTTCGCCCATTGTCCTCGGACATAGTCGATTTCCTTTGGTTTGACGGCGGCTTGTCGAACTCCCTAATACCATCGGTTCCTGGGCCGAAGATGTGAAGAGTTCTGCCATTACCTTGTCAGTATACGTCGAAGCAGCTTGCCGAGTGGCCCTGCTCCAACTTCAGTCAACTGCGACAGATCAGCTTGATTGAGCGATCCTTCCGTCTCTTGCCCGATGGCGTCAACAATTTGACTCATCGATGGATTGACCAAGGACTGTGCTCCAATGGTGACGGTTGGCACTATTTCGTTGCCATTGGCGACACCTCGAACAAAGGAGGCGGCCTCCGGTTCTTCCCAGATGTTCCGTTTTTCGTACGGCAGGTGGCTCTTTTTCATCGAACGGTCGAGGCTGATGCAAAAGGGGCAACCGGGTCTCCAGTAGACCGTTATCGGAGGGAGCTTGTTTGCAAGGACGGTGTCAGTCATCACCGCCTGTAACCCCTCTATTGGCCAAGATCTTCCCGCAAAAGTTTGCTTTCAACCACATCGTGACGATGGATGTAGGCACCAATGAACCCTTGTGTTGTGGCGACAAAGGGCAGGGCCAGGAGGGCCCCCGTCGGCCCAAGCAAACTGGTTCCGGCGAGGACTGCGGCAATCGAAACTGCCGGATGCATCTCGAGGGTCTGAGCGGTCACTCGGGGTTGGAGAAGGTAGTTCTCGATCTGCTGGTACACGACAATGACCGCCAAAACCCAGATCGCTTTGCTTGGCTGGACTCCAAGGGCGACCAGGACCGGCAAAATGCCAGCGAGATAGGTTCCCAAAGTCGGGATGAATTGGGAGACAAGGCCGACCCACAGGGCGAGCGCAACCGGAGATGGTAGCCCAAGGATGCTGAACGCAATCCAGTGGATCACCGCCGATGCAGTCCCCAGGATGAAGCGAGAGGATATGTAGGCACCGGTCTTAAAAATGGCGAGTTCCCATATCCGAAGAACTTCATGTTGACGAGCGGGAGGCAGCACCGAACAGATTGTTCGGCGTAGACGGGGCCCGTCGGCAGTGAGGTAGAAGACGAAAAGGAGCATTGTGAGCGCCTTAAACAAAACGCCGGCGGCCGTTGTCCCGGTGCTGAGCAACTGATCGGCGACGTTCTTCGCCAGCCGGCTGGCAGTTCCTCCATCTTGGAACTGGCTTACGAGTTCCTCAGCGGCCAACGTTATCCCAAACCGGCCCTCCAGCCAGGCCTCACCCGATGTGACATAGCCGGGCAAATCATCGACCAAGTCGGTTAGTTGGGTCGCAACCAGACTGCCAATAACGCCAAGAAAGCCGATGGTGCCGAGGACTAGCACAAAAAGAGAAAGTCCAGTAGCGAGCCCCCGGCGGATACCGCGGTGTTCCATCCTCTCGACTAGGGGTTCCAACGCGAACGAGATAAACAACGCCAGAAGGAGTTCGAGGAGTAGCGTTCGCAAGCGTTGAACAACAAGCAAGGACACCCAGAGCCCAACCAGTACTCCCCACCAGGTAAAGATTGCCCGGCGAATGAGTTGGGGAAGCCGAAGGTCGTTGTGGTCCCACATCTGGCTGGCGGTGGACTGTTGGGGCTCTTCGGGCTCTAGGTCGCTGCTGGAGTTGGGTTTGGAATCTGGGGCCGACGGAGCCTCGTTGCTGGCCATGAACGAGAGACTAGCCCCCGATGCTGGCCAGCCCGGGGTTCTCGCTTAGCGTACTCGGTTTGATCGGTGGCATTCGGCCCCACCAATCCGAGCGTTCGATCAGGCGATGTAGCTGGGCCTGAGAAACAGTGCCGATCATCTGGTTGTCGCGAACGTTGTGAACCACAGCGATGGGGTGTGAGCGTTCCATACGGCGCAGAACTGTGTCGGCCGACTCGCTATTCCAGGCCCGAGGAACCGACTCGGCCGGAATCATGACGTCGTTGACCCTGGTCCAACTGCGTTCAGCTGGTGACAAGGAAGAGCCCCAAGCCGGGGTCAGATAGCCAACGGGTTCGTGCCCCCAACGCACAACCGGGTAGACGATGTTGTGTTGGTCTTGTCCGGCCCATACAGCGAAGCGGTCCAAGGGTGTCTGAGCAGGCACCGTGCTTGGATAGGGCGTCATGATTGATTGGACGTCGGTGTGATTGAGTCTGCGCCGAACCGCGGCACCAATCGCCTCGTTTCGGGCCGCCCCGATCAGGAAGATTCCCATAACCACCGCAGAGATGAGAGGCACCCGCCGCAGGTCGAGGAAGATCAGAGCCCCAAGACCGCCAAGCAGAAGGCTTAGGCCAGTGAGGATTCCGGACCGAGCCGAATAGAGCCGGGCCGTTTCGGCATCCCCGATCTTCTTCCATAGTGCTGCCGTCAGTACCCGGCCCCCATCCAGGGGAGAGGCAGGTAACAGGTTACTTCCGGCAATGAGAACGTTGACAATACCGAGCCAAGCGAGGACAGCCGGACCGGGGCCCAGAATGCCGAAACGGCGAGCACCAATGGCAGTGGTGGAGAAGACGAGTCCGATCAGCAAGCTGACCAGGGGCCCTGCGGCTGCGATTTCGAACTCGGCCTTTGGTGTTTGAGCCTGCCGGCTTAACTTGGCTACTCCACCGAGAATCCAAAGGCTAATGCCATCAACAGCGATTCCGTGTCGTTTGGCTAGGAACGCGTGGCCAAGTTCGTGACCCAGGATCGATAAGACGAAGAGTGCGGCGCACATCGAGGCGGCAAAGAGTCGGTCGATCAGCGGTGCAGTAGCGAACAGGCGGGGCAAGATGTCAAACGCGAGTGAGTAGACCACAAACGCGGCAATGCCAATGACGCTCCAACTTGCCGAGATCGGAATTCCGGCAATTCGTCCCAGTGGAATCTCACGCATCGCCACAGTTTGTCCTGAATTACGTATTCTTCGCTGGCGGGAGCGGTTTTTTCTCCGCGAATGAGACCAGGCCTCCTCCATCGAGGGTGAGATCTTGTCCGGTCATCCATGAACTGGCGTCGGAGGCCAGGTAAAGCGCTGCATTGGCGATGTCAGTCGTTTCTCCTAACCGCCGGAGAGGATAGGAACTCGCCACCGCTTCACCCCGATCGCCTTCCCACAGAACTCGAGCGAAGTCGGTTTTGATAAGGCCAGGGCAAATAGCATTGACACGGACGCCAGGGCCAAGTTCGGCCCCAAGTTGTTGGGTCATGTGGAGCAGACTGGCCTTTGTCATGTCATAGACACCGAGTGATCCGCTGGTCATTTTGGCTCCGACCGAGGAGATGTTGATGATCACGCCACCATTGGCCCGCATCGTGGCCCGCCAAGCTTCTTGGCTCCACATTAGGGGGGCCGTCAGGTTTACTTGGATGGTCTTGTTCCAACGACCGAGGTCGGCATCGATCATTGGGCCCGCGTAGGGGTTGGTCGCGGCATTGTTGACCAGGATGTCCAGGGTCCCGAACTGCTTTAGGGTGGCTGCGATTGCCTTGTTCGCCGACTCCGGATCACCAGTGTTGGCCTCGAACCAGTCGCATCTGGGGGTTGAGGATGAGGAGGTATTCCCCTCTTCGTAGCTGGTTTCGGCCTGTACCTGTGCTGTTGCCGCTCTGAGGGCGTTGGCCTTGCGCGAAACGATCATGACTTTCGCCCCAGCCCGGACAAAGGTTTTGGCGATCTCCAGCCCGATACCTCGAGATCCGCCGGTGATGAGTGCAACCTTGGTGTCCAATCTGAGTTCCATGGGCGCGAACCTAGATCAGGCGAGCACTACGGTTCTAGTCGTGAGCACATCTGCGAACCATCCTCCCATATTTCACGAGGCTTCCCCTGAAGCCAACCTAGTGGCGTTTGTGCAGACCGGTCCTCCGGTCGACCAAGCGAGCGATGTGATCCTCTTTGTGCATGGCATAACCGCCAACAGCCGGGCGTGGTCTCTGGTTAGTTCTCGACTGCCCAACGACGTCGCCACCTGTTCGGTTGATCTTCGGGGTAGGGCAGGGAGTTCAGTTCTGCCCGGACCGTGGGGAATGGCAGCACATGCTGGCGATCTGGCTCGCCTGCTGGCTCATCTTGGCGTTGGCCAACCAGTCTTACTGGTTGGCCACTCGATGGGGGCGTTTGTTGTATCGACGTTTGCTTTGCTCTATCCGGATTGGATCCGTGGTGCGGTTCTGGTAGACGGCGGGGTGGAGTTGACCCGAGATCGGTCGCTGGCCGAGCAGGATGCTCTTCGTTCTGCTCTCGGCCCTGCCCTTGAGCGACTCTCGCAGACCTACGCCAATCGGGCGGAATATAGACACTTTTGGCAGACGCATCCGGCATTCAACAAAACTCCCTGGACTACCTTTTTGGACGACTACATCCACCACGACCTGGGGGGCAGCGAACCGCTGCTCGTTAGTCGAGTCAACGCTGAAGCCGTGCTTCAGGACGGTTCGGAGATTTTCTCAAACGCAGAAGTAGTCGAAGCCGCCTTGCACATGGCGTGCCCCACCGAACTTTTGCGGGCCGAACGTGGGCTATTCGATCAGCCAGAGCCACTCATTTCAGCAACGACGGTCCAAGAAGTAAACGCGAAGAATGCTGGAATACGGATCACAACGATTCCCCAAGTAAACCACTACACCATTGTGATGGGGTCTGCCGGTGCCGACGCAGTGGCCGCGGCGATTCGGCGCCAGTTGTAAACGATGAATGGTTCTTTTGGTGGCGGGAGCAATGTCTTGTCGTCTAACTGGAGAGTGAGATGATGACCATGGCAATCAACATGACGGTGATGAAGGCCACAAAGAGCCATTCCATCCGGCTCCGTGAACTCCGCTCGGCTTCAAGGTAGGTCTGCAGCACGTCAGAGCGACCGTGCACGTCGTAGAGTTGCTTCTCGATGGCGGCGATTCTTAGTTGTTTGGCCGCCGCAGCCTTTCTCGACCGGTCCAACTGGGTGGCGAGGTGGCTAACTTCTTCTTGAAGTTCGTCAAAGGCAGACTCCGTCTCGCTCAGTTGAGCGGCCAGCGCATGGGCATCAACACCTTGTGCCTCGACCACTTCAGAGTCGCCCACTTGGGGGTTCTTTAGCCGAGTTCGGATTTCGCGAAGGCGGCTGACCCGATCGGGGGCAACGGGGGCCATCACCCGTTCGATGGACAACAGAATTTTGTCGATGTATGCCGCGTCATCGGGCAGACTGAAGTGGGCCCAAAGGTTTCGGGCTTCGATTATCTGCCCGATCATTGCCCGAAGGTCATTGCCAAAGAAGTCGGCGAATACGGGTCCCCAGAATCTCCGGAGAACAAGGAGTTGGAAGAGAGGGTCGGTGGCCCCGTGCTCGGCTGGTCTGCCCATACGGTTGGCTGCGGTGGTAGCCCAATTAAAGTCCCCCGGGAAGTACTCGGCCATTCGCTGGTCAATAAAAGGGCCCATACCCGCGGCAAAGGTCTCGAACGCCTCGGCCAGTTGGCCATGGCGACTTATGGCAAGATCGGGGGTTGAGGGGTGCTCAGCTGGCATCCCCTTTCCTGTCGGCCGCATTTCCGGTTACCTGAGCGAAGAAAGCTGGCAATTCTCTCACCGGTGACCGGGGAAGGTGATCGGACCATTGAGGATTTGGCCATGGGGCACCCTGGACGGTCCCAACCCCTTAAGTTTTGGTTGAATCGGCCGTTGTGAACGTGTGAAGGAAAACCGCTTGGCTGCCTCTCCGGCAGCCGTTTTCATCTTTGGCCTCTTGGCGACGATCACCTTTGTCGGTGTGCTCCATTTGGTAGGCGGGGTTGCTTTGGGAGATTTGTACGCGCCGGTTCTTACCGGCACGTTTGCCACGGCCGGTTCTTCATCGGCTGCCGTTTGGGCCAGTTGGCGCGCCAACTTCACCTCCGCGGATTTGGCTCGGGTCGAACATGACGCCCGGCATGATCAGCTCACCGGCTTGAGCAACCGTATTGCCTTGTTCGAGCAGTTGGAGAAGGCCACGGAGCAGGCTCGTGTCAATGAGACTACGCTCGGTGTGCTTTTTTTGGACCTCGATCGGTTCAAGGTAATAAACGATTCCATGGGCCACGATGCTGGTGATCAGCTTCTACGGATCGTCGCCAATCGACTACAGGCGTCGGTTCGAAACTCCGACGTTCTTGCTCGCTTCGGCGGTGATGAATTCGTCATAATCTGCCATGATCTTTTGTCCGAAGGGTCAGTCATCTCCGTGGCCCAGCAGATCTTGCGGGCGTTTGAGGAACCAGTTTTGTTGTTCGGACGAGCCTTTACCGCCTCCACCAGCATTGGCATCGCTATCGCCAAACCTGGGGATCCACGACGGGCTGAGGACCTGGTGCGGGATGCCGATGCTGCCATGTACAAGGCGAAGCGCTCAAGGAGCGGTTACGCGGTGTTCAGCGAGGCCCAACGCCTTCAGGTCATTGATCGGCTCGACATCGAGCAGGATCTCGTCAAGGCCATTGATCATGACGAGTTCGTTGTCTACTACCAACCCCTCGTTAATGTCCGGAAGCGGAGGCTCTATGGGTTCGAGGCACTCGTTCGCTGGAAGCACCCCACCCGCGGTCTGATGGGACCTGGTCAGTTCCTTCCCGTTGCCGAAGAAACCGGACTGATGGCGGTTGTTGGTGAGAAGGTCCTTCGTGAAGCTTGTGCCCAGGCGGCTGTCTGGAACCATCTTTCACCGGACGCTCAGTTTGCCAAGATGAGCATCAATATCGCTGAGCAGCAGTTGCTCGACGTAAACTTCCCCAGCTTGGTGGCCGAGATTCTTGACTGGTCTGGTCTCCCGGCAGAGCAGCTTCAACTGGAGATCTTGGAGAACGTCGTAGTCGATCATCTCGATGGCCTGTCGGTCTTGCGGGAACTTCGAGCCTTGGGCGTTGACCTTGCTATTGACGACTTTGGCACCGGCCAGTCCTCGCTGAGCTATGTCAAGCAGTTTGACATGGTGTCGGCCCTAAAGATTGACAAGGCCTTTATTGATGAGATGGGAAGTGGATCAGCAAACCAGGCCATCATCGAGGCCATCGTGGCCATGGCCAAAGCCCTCGACCTCCGGGTTGTGGCCGAAGGGGTTGAAACCAAAAAGCAGGTCAATCAATTGTTGGATTTCGGGGTGGAAATTATGCAGGGATACCTGTTCAACATGCCCGTTGGTGCCGACAAGATTGACCCAGATTCATGGTTCAAATCTCGGTTCGCTTCGTCGGAGGGCCTTTCTGCAGTCACGGTGACTCAGGTATTCAGTGAGGCGGCGGCTCTGCCCCGTCCCCCTAGGCGCGGCTAGCTGATGAAGGGGGCTGGGGGTGGGGGGTGACTTGAGTGGCTGTCTAGTCCAGTGGCGGCGGAGCCACAAAGTCGATCAATTGCTCAACCGCTCCGACCAGTCC
This sequence comes from Actinomycetes bacterium, assembly GCA_024276425.1. Lineage (GTDB taxonomy): Bacteria > Actinomycetota > Acidimicrobiia > Acidimicrobiales > SZUA-35 > JAJRQY01. The sequence continues at coordinate 8,048 of JAJRXF010000109.1, forward strand.
GGGCTCCAGGTCGGTGTAGGAGGTGACCTGCTTTAAGATCTGTTTCCAAAGTGCCCCGGGTTCTCCCGGGAACCCGAATGCTTTACAGATTCCCCGTTTCCAGTCGGTGCCCTTTGGGATTTCTGGCCAGGCTGCAATGCCAAGCACACTTGGTCGGACGGCCTGCCAAACGTCGACATAGGGATGTCCAGTAATCAAGACGTCGGGGTGGTCGACTGTGTTGGCGATTCTGGTTTCCTTGGTGCCATCGACGAGATGGTCCAGCAACACACCGAGCCTTCGTCCTGGTCGGGGTTGAAAGTTGTGAATAACTTCGGTCAGGTCATCGGCCCCGTGGAGGGGCTGGACGACGACGCCCTCAATTCGCAGGTCGGCTCCCCAAACCTTTTCGACCAATTCCGCATCGTGGATTCCCTCGACCAGGATTCGGCTTGGCCGCGCAACCCTGGCCTGAGCGTCGTCGATGAAAAGCGACCCTGACGCGGTTAGGCTGGCGGCGGAAGGTGAGGCGGGGGCGGGGCGAACCAGAGAGACGGTTTGACCCTGGACGGAGAAGGCACCACGCTCTACCCGAAGGGTTTGCAGACGGCCATCCTGGTCTTTCATGGTCAGCCAGTCGGGACCGAACCGAGTGATCTTTCCGACATAGCCAGTGTCTCGATGACGGATAAGAAGCCCCTTGGTGGCAGGCAAAGTGGGCCAGGCTGGCTTCTGGTGACGAGGGCCGTCCATATCGATAGGGCCACTGAGAATTCCCGACATGGCCCGGAGCCTAGTGGCTGACAGTAGCCTCGCTTGGTGATTCTGGTTGATGTAGCGGATGTAACTATGACCCGACCCGATCGGGATTTGTTCCGAGAGGTTTCCCTGACGGTCTCGACGGGGGATCGCCTCGGGCTGGTGGGTATTAACGGCACCGGAAAGTCAACCCTCCTGCGGGTTCTGGCGGGCAAGCTTGAGCCGGAATACGGTCAGGTTGTTCCCGGGCGCGAGGTTCGCGTCTCGATGCTTGACCAGGAGGATGATCTTCCCTCTGGGACTGTTCTGGACGCGGTGACCAGTGGCCTGTCGACCGAGATCTGGGAGGCTGAGGCGGTCCTCACTCGGCTAGGAATGGGTGATCACCTTGAACGCCGAGCCGACACCCTTTCCGGTGGTGAAACCAAGCGAGTCGCGTTGGCAAAAGCCTTGCTCGCTCCCAGCGACTTGTTGATTCTCGATGAGCCAACTAATCATCTGGACCTCGACGGGATCACCTGGTTAGAGGACCACCTGGCTTCCTACCGGGGCGGGCTTGTACTAGTGACTCATGATCGTCACGTTCTGGATCGTGTGACTACTCGAATGATCGAACTCGATCGTGGTCATGCCCATGTTCACGAGGGAGGTTACGCCCATTACCTCAAAGCGAAGGCCGACCGAGACGTGGCTGCGGCCGCAGCCGAGAGCATTCGATCCAACCTGGCCCGAACCGAGCTGGCGTGGCTGCGACGAGGGGCAAAGGCACGTAGTTCAAAACCCAAGTATCGAGTAGCGGCGGCCAAGGCCCTCGTTGCGCAACGACGGGAGGGGCCGGCTCGGCCCGCCGATCTGCATCTGGAGTTCCCGACTCCTCGTCTTGGTGATGTGATTGTCGAACTTCATGGGGTTTCTGCTGTTGCTCCGGACGGGCGAGAACTGTTTAGGAAGATCGACTTTCTTCTTGATCCACGGGAAAGGCTTGGGATCGTTGGACCAAATGGGGCAGGCAAGACAACCCTGCTGAACATCATGGCCAGGTCGCTCAAGCCGACCTCGGGTGAGGTAGTATGGGGCACGACCGTGAAAGTTGGTTACTACCGCCAACTCGACTCCGGCCTTGATCCCAAGGCTCGGGTACGTGAGGTGGTGGCTGGGCCCCACCGAAAGCCCGATTGGACCGATGCTCGGTTGTTGGAGTCGTTCTGGTTCGACAAGGACGCTCAGTGGGCACAAGTCCACACCTTGTCTGGGGGAGAACGTCGTCGGTTGCAGCTCATGACCATCCTGGCCGCAAAGCCCAATGTGTTGTTGCTTGACGAGCCAACCAACGACCTTGATCTAGAGACGTTGCGGGCGCTGGAGGACTTCTTGGAGGATTGGCCAGGCGCGGTTGTTGTTGTCAGTCACGATCGAGCCTTCCTCAATCGAGTAGTTGCTGATGCACTGGTGATTGATGGAGCAGGGACGGCCCTTCGTTGGCCGGGCGGACTAGGAGCCTGGTTTGATCAACGTGAACGTGGCTCTTCGGCTGCGGGAGGAGCGAGTTCGGGTTCGGAATCGAGCGCCACATCTAGGACCGGTTCGGGAGGGGCCACCAAGCGGGTTCCCAAAGGTGACACTCGAAAGCACGACCAGGCTCCGGTATCCAAGCAACGTTCTTCTAGCACTGTAGCTCGGTTGCTGCGAGCGGCAGAGAAGGACGTTGCCCGGTTGGACAAGACAAAGCGACGGCTTGAGGCGCAGTTGGTTGATGCCAGGAACGATCATGACGAGTTGGTGAGGCTGGGTGAAGAGTTGAGCGAGGTCAGCCAACAACTGGAAGTCGGGGAGCAGGTATGGATGGAGTTGGCCGATGAGCAAGACCAGCTCCGTTCGGATTAGGTTCGAACGTGCCCGTTTCTCCTGGTTTCAAATCTACCCATCCCCCAGCTACTGGTTGTGAGGCCCACTCCGTGTCACTTGAACAAGACCTTTCCCGCCTTCGTAAGCTCTCCGGCATCAAGTGGAGTCGCTATCCCGATGGGGTGATCCCGGCATGGGTGGCCGATATGGATCTGGCTCCGCCGCCGGTGGCAATCGAGGCGGCGCGGTTGGTGGTCGACAGGGGAGACTTTGGGTACAACTTTGCCGCTCGCGAGCAACTGGGGGCGGCCTTCGCCGACTGGCAGTCCACCTATCATGGTTGGGCCCCTGATGTCGAACGGGTCATGCACTTCAGCACGGTGTTGCATGCCATAGAACTGTTCCTCCTCACTGCAGCCAAGCCTGGTGATGGCGTCTTGTTAATGACCCCGATTTATCCTCCGTTCTTGGATGCGGTAGTGGGGTCGGGATGCGTCGTGGTGTCCTGCCCGCTTGAGGCACAAACGCGTGCTCTTGGCCGGGAGGCTCTTGACAAGGCCATCAACCAAGCGGCCGCTGAGGGGCACCCCGTGTCAACAGTCTTGATGTGTAACCCCCACAATCCAACCGGTCGAGTATTCACCCGAGACGAGCTTCAATCTGTGGCCGATGTAGCCGAGGAGCACGACCTGTTAGTCATCAGTGACGAAGTCTGGTCTGACCTGGTTCACAGCTCTGCTTCGAGTGACAGCTCTGCTGCGAGTGACAGTTCTGCTGCGAGTGACAGTTCTGCTGCGAGTGACAGTTCTGCTGCGAGTGACAGTTCTGCTGCGAGTGACAGTTCTGCTCAC
>JAJRXF010000110.1 GCA_024276425.1 Actinomycetes bacterium
AAGGCAAAAGTCAGCATGATCGAGACGGCAACGGAGTCGCGGGTCATCATGGCGTCGTCAAAGAAGCTGCGGGCTGCGATTGCGCCCCACTCGTTGGTATGCAGGGCCTTGTGGGCCCAGTCCCATTGACGACCCTTCTTCACGTTGGCATGGGGGAAATACAGTTGGATCTGGCCGTGACGGTTCTCGTCCATCATGCCAAAGACGGCCATATTTCGGTTGCCTGGAGCCTTGGCGAAGCGAGCCATTCGTGCCTCGCCTGTGCTGGCGGCGTACTCTGCCAGGGCAATGGCCCCGTAATGGGCCTGCATGGTGCTAACCCAGCCTGGATCGGCTCGGTCTACAAATGAGTCACGCTCGAGTGCGGCCTTGACGGAGTAGGCACCCGAGTCTTTCTCTCGCTGGATGGCCACATATTCGGGATATACGACCTTGTACGGCTCGTCATAGGTTTCCCAGACTTCAGCCGGGATTCCGCGGGATCCGCTCATCTCCTCCGGGAACATCTCGTCCTCGGATACGTACTTCGGCGACCAGTTCGTTGTCCGCGTCAGGTCGTACCACTCTTCTCTCTTTAGTAGCGCCATGCCATGTCCTCCTACTCAGGTAGACCAAAACTGGTCTTTCGTACCGACGTCTTTTGATGACCGAGGGCGGGCCCCGCTCACAAGGTTGTGGTGCATCCGGTGGTCCCTCACCGGATGGCATTTTCAGACGATGACATCACATCACGGCCTCTCAAGCCGCTATTGACCCTCATTGTCGATATTCAACCGCTCCACCGATGTTTTACCAAACGTCAGATATTTGTCAACTGACTCATATCTTTTCTTTGGTTGGTGTTCTGATGCAACTGGCCCTAGAGCCAGCGGCGGAGGAAAGCGCGGATGTCGGGACCCCAGATCACTGAGCCGTACTTCTCGAAGTAGTGGCCTTCGTCCTTGGAGATGCCGAAGGCGTCGAAGACCTTGGAGGAGATGGGGTACGGGGCTTGGCCATCGAGCGCACCGAGGCTGCGGGTTGGCCCTACTGAGTAGTCGTTTGCCGCCTGAAGGAAGTACATCGGACACTTAATTTGGCGGGTGGCCGCAATCATGGAGTTACGTAGTTGTGGCGTGTGATCCCAGTTGATGGCTGCTCCAGCAAAGTCAACGGCGCAACGAATCCGGGAAGATTTGGTGGCGGCCCACAGGGTCACGGTGCCGCCAAAGGAGCTTCCAAGGACCGCGATACGGTCCTGGTCGATCTCATCCAGGCTGACCACATATTCAACGGCGCTAACCACATCGTCACTCTCCGCCTCAAGACGAGCAACAAGTTGTTGGTCATACAAGTCGGTCCCAAACTTGGCGCTGACTTCTACATTCCATGGGGTGCCGGTGGATTCGCCGTAGCCTCGCCGGTGAGGGAGGAACGAGGCGTAGCCCCAACTCATGAGGAGGGACGCAGTGCCGGGTCGGCAGAGGTCGGTTGTTCCTTGTTCGATGGCGCTCCCGTGGTTGGTGATGACACAGGGGAAGGGGCCGGGGCCCGGTGGCAGGTACAGGTAGCCGGTGAGCACCTCGGACCCTGAATCAAAGGTGACGACGCGCGGGACGATCTCGGAGGTGGGCACCGAAGCGGAGGCCGATTCGGTTACTTCAGCATCGGACAACGTTTGGCGATCAACCTGGGCGACATAGCGCTCGAAACGATCAACGGCATCGGTCATGGCCCGGCGAACCAGCCCAAAGTCGACGCTGTCGGCTCGTGCTGCGAGGTCGTGTTCAAGGGCTTGGCGAGAGGCGTAGTGGCATTGCCAGGCCACGTCTGGTCCGTCTGCTTGACTCCCGTCTTTGATCAGGATGCTGCCCGGGTCCAGGCCAAGTTCGGAGCGCAGCGCACAGGCTCGACGGCGTAGTTCCAACACCTCGTCGACCCGGCCGACCTTCGCGTAGTAGTGGGTGGTTTCTACAAACACGGGTGGATCGAATCTGAGAGGCTCACCTGAGCGACGCTAGTTCACACCCGGATGAGGGGCACCCAAGTCAGCTGCTACTGTCAAGCCCGTGGGAGCCGAAGAATTTGGACCTTGGGTGCCGCTGCGGATTGATGATGCGATTCGGCTGTTCCGCCCTGCTTCCTTTCGCTGGTGGCTGACTGGCGGCCACGCTCTTGAAGCCCACCTGGGGCGAAGTTGGCGAGCCCACGCCGACATCGACATTGGTATCTGTAGACAGGACGCACCCCAGATGTCACACATCCTGCCGCGCTGGGATATCCACGTCGCTGCTGGCGGCATCCTCACTCCCTGGGATGGTAAACCTCTCGACACCAATCGATCCGACCACGCGGCAACCAACCTGTGGTGTCGAACTTCCCCCGATGCTGTCTGGGCACTTGACGTAACCATTGGTGAAGGCGACAGCCATCAGTGGATCTATCGCCGAGACCCAGCAATCCGACTGCCGTGGAGTAGGGCGGTCCTTGCCACATCTGCTGGTGTGACTTACCTCGCTCCGGAAGCACAGCTCCTGTTCAAAGCGAAGAACCATTGCCCCAAGGATGACCTCGACGCGGCCACCGTCGTTCCCGAACTCTCGCCCAAACAACGAGCATGGCTGAAACAACACCTCCCTACCGGGCACCGCTGGCTGCGATACTGATCCAAGGATCTATGGATCAGATTTCTCTCACGAGGCCACCGTTCAATGAGCACCCTCCGCTACATCACCCACCCCAGCGTCAACGTCGATGCCACCACCCCCGTTCCCCGTTGGGGGTTGAGTGAGGAAGGCCGCCGCCGCGCCGAAGCCATGTTGCAACAACCCTGGGTTCCCTCGATCGGTCGCATTGTCTCCAGCAACGAAACGAAGGCCCTCGAAACCGCCGAGATTCTCGCGACTCATCTTGACCTCACGGTTGAGGTTCGACCAGGTATTGGGGAGAACGACCGCTCCGCAACCGGGTTTGTTCCTCCCGATGAGTTTGAGGCGCTGGCCAACGCCTTCTTCGCCCAGCCAGAGGTATCGGTGCAGGGCTGGGAACGAGCCGTCGATGCCCAGGCACGCATCGTTTCCGGACTGGCCGATCTGCTGGACCCAGCCGCCATAGACCCACGCATCACCGACTCAAGCAGTACTGCCGACATCGCCGTCGTCGGACACGGTGGCGTCGGCACGCTTTGGTACTGCTACCTCACCGGCCAGGCCATCAATCGCAAACACGACCAACCTAGCCAGGGCCACTACTTCGCCGTGGAACTTGTCAATCAAATCGTCATCCACAACTGGCGGCCGCTCGACGGTGTCGAGGGATGAGCGATGTGAGCTAGCGCATGTGGCGGCGTACCCGAACGACCATGCGCACCATTTCCTCAGCCAATTCATCAGCAGCGGCCATCGGATTGTTGTAGACCACATACTCCTTGGCCACTAAGGTCGCCAAGTAGTCGAGCATGGCTGGCTCATCATCCTTGAGCATGAGGAAATCGGGATGATCTTGGTTGTACAGCACCACGCTCGCTTCAGCATCGAAACGGCTTCGATCTCGCCCCGGGGACGGATCAGCCGCGACCGTTGGCAAGCGTTTCGCTCGTCTACCCGATGGTTTCGCCCCCTCAGGCAAGGGAGGGGGCTGGTCGGGCCCCGGATCAGGTACCAGGTCATCAATCGATGGCGAACCCTCCGCCGACTCCGGATCATCTCCATACACCGAGTCGTTCTCATCGCTGCGGCCCGAATCTGACGAGGAGTCCAGACCACTCAGCAGACCACCTTCACCTCGCTCATCGCCCATGAGAGTACGCATCGGATTGTCCAAGTCGTCCAGTTCCTTGAGCACCCGGCTAAAGATCTTTCGGATCTCGTCACCCATACGATCAGCCATGTCTCTATCTAGTTCGGCGCGTACCTTCTCAGCCATCGCCGCCACCAATGGTTCTACCGACTTGACGATCTCGACAAAGATTGGCCACGCCTCGTCATCTCGCAGGATTGCTCGCCGACCAGCAGAGTTGGACTCAGGAGGAAGCAGCGAACGAGTTGAAGCCCTATCTGGGGACCAAGTTGTCGGCGGCTAGCTTCTCGGCCATTGAGCGGTCGTTTGCTGGTGGCCGGATTCGCCAGTTCACAGCCGACGAGATTCTGGCGTGGGCGCGGGGCTTCCGGCTGCCGATTGGCTGGTTCTTCACTCCCCCGCCGGTGTTTGAAGGAATCGACATTTCGACTCCCGATGCCAACGGTGGCGGTTGGGAACCGTTGCTGTTGATTGACGCCATTCTTGGCAGCCCTGACACCCTTCCCGAGTGGGAGGAGGCCCTGAAACTGTGGTCGGTCGGGCCCGGGGTTGGCCGGGTCTACGACGACGGGTCGGTGGAGGACCTAGGGCGACAGGTCGCCGATGTCCACGACGGGGTCGAGGGCTTCGTGAAGGCTCGGACTCGGCTCCGGCTGGGGGAGCTGCTGGGTGACGTGGATCAGGCCAAGGAGGTTCTTAGTGGGCTGATCGAGCTGCTGGGTGAGCTTGGCGAGGGAAGTGCCGAGCCGGACGAACCGGCATCAGACGGCA
>JAJRXF010000111.1 GCA_024276425.1 Actinomycetes bacterium
CGTGGAAATCTTGGTGCTACGCAGAATCGTCTTGAGTCCACGGTTCGTAACTTGCAGGTTACGAGTGAGAACTTGGCTGCGTCTGAGTCTCGTATTCGTGACACGGATATGGCAGCGGAGATGGTCAACTTCACCAAGAATCAGATTCTTCAGCAGGCTGGTACGGCGATGCTTGGTCAGGCCAATCTGATTCCCCAGTCGGTCCTCCGACTCCTCGGGTAGTTCGGCTCAAGTGGTGCTTTAGCACGACGGTCCGGAGAATGGGTGGGTTCGCCAACATGGGGATCCACCCACCGGGCCGCCCCTATCACTCCTCTATTCGGATTCTCCGGTCTCTACTACCAACAGCTCCACCGTCGTATGTGATGAATACCACAAGGAAAAGGCAATGACTTCATTAGATGGTTTGTCGAGCGGGCTCGACACAACTTCGATTATCCGCCAGCTCATGCAGATCGAACGCATACCTCAAAATCGCCTGGTCAACCAACGTTCGGAGGAGCAGGCGGCGCAAACCGAACTCAAGGGACTCCGCAGCGATGTTAGTTCGCTCAAGGATCTTGCCTCGGACCTGCGGCGCTCGACGCAGTGGCAAAAACTCAGTGCCACGAGTACCTCAGAGTCGGTTACGCCAACGGCGACCTCCGGACAATTCGAGGGCTCTTTCTCCTTTAGCGTTTCGGCACTTGCGACCCCTCACACCGTGTACTCCAATGACCTGTACGCCGACCCGAGCGTCTCCGGTGACTCTACCGGTTCGGTATTCTCCTATCGAGACACCGCACCCCTGGGAATCGCCAAGCTTGAGGCAACCGGCCTCGCGGTGGGAACGGTTGACTTTTCGGTCAGCCAGGCCAGCGAGGCGGCACTAATCACAAGCGGACCAATTCCAACGATCCCGGTGACCATCGATGCCACCAATGATCGACTTGGTCTTGAGATTAATGGGATCTCCTATGAGGTGCAGCTTGACCCGGGCGACTACGAATCCGAGCGGTCCCTATCGAATGCCTTGGCCACAGCAATCGCCAGCAATGTCGACCTCAATGGGGTGTTAGAAGCCAAGCTCAACGACAGCAACGAAATCGTTCTGGCTACCGTGGCCGAAGGAAGCGCGGTTTCTCTCCAGGTCACTGGCGGGACGGGGGCAGATACTCTTGGCTTCACCCCTGGCCCAGCGGCGGTTGGAACCGATGGGTTGATCTCGGTAAACAACCAGATCACCACGGTGACCGACACCAGCATTGGAACCGTTGTTGTACCTACCTCAGCGGATCCCGCAGACCCGTCGATCACGGTCACCCTTAGCGGGGGTTTGCGTGTGGGGACAGCCGATGTCAGTCAGGTTGCCTTTGGCGACGGTTCTCTCAACGAAATTGTTAGTACGATCAATGGTGCGAGCGGTCTCAACTATTCCGCCGCCGCGGTCAACACGGGCAACGGCTATCGACTGCAGCTGATGTCTCGCGATAGTGGGGCCGATGCGGTGATCGACGCCGATCTCGCGTCCCTCGCTGGAGCGGGGGGTTTCACCACCCTCACAGAGGGGACTGATGCGGAACTAACCGTCGAGGGCTTGAACCCCTACACCATTACCTCATCCAGCAATGACTTCAATGGTGTCTTACCGGGGTTGGACGTGGCCGTTAGCGAGGTCACCATGGATCCAGTGACAGTCTCAATCTCTCGTGACACTGAGTTCGTAGCGGAGAAAGTTTCATCACTGATCGACAAAGTTAATGAACTGATCGCACGGGTAGACAAGGCCACGAAATCTGACCCTGATGGACCCCGATCCGTTTTGCGGGGGAATCGGTCCGCTCGTTTCGCCGGAACCCGGATGACCGATGCCATGATCCGTCCGGTTGAGAGCAGCTCGTTTGGCTCGCTGGGTTCGGTTGGTGTTGAAATCGAGAGGTCGGGCAATCTGAAGTTCGACAAGGAGAAGTTTCTCCAGGCCCTCAAGGACGATCCGGAAGAACTCACAAGACTTTTCGCTCAACCCGTCGGACAACAGGGTGAGGAGGGAGTGCTCGATCGCCTCGTTGTGGCGGCAGAGGCCGCAGCTTCCTTCGGCGATGGGTATCTCTATACAGCGGCAGAATCGGCTGGCAACCGCATCGAGAACTTCTCAGACCAAATTGACGCCTATGAGATACGACTAGAACTGAAGGAGCAGACGTATCGGCGAACCTACGCCAATCTCGAGGTCCTCCTCGGTGATATGCAGCGTCAGTCCTCTCAGCTTGGAGCTCAGCTCGGTTCGCTGGGTGGGGGCAGTCTGTGAACGCTCGCCGCAAATCACAGTTGGCCAGTCGATACCAAGATGATGGAATGGCGACGGCGTCTCCTCGTAAGCTTCTGGTGCTCCTTTTCGAACGGTTACTCAAGGACTTTGACCAGGCGACGGTGGCCATCGCTGCCGGTCATATCGAGGCGTCGCACAACTCGCTGGTGCATGCACAGGAAATTGTTCATGAGCTCCGCCTTGCCCTTGATCCTGAAGTTTGGGAAGGGGCAGAGCACCTCATCGCGATCTACAACTATGTCTATGATCTACTTATCGAGGCCAACCAGACCAAAACAGTGGCTGCACTCGATGAAGCCCGCCGCCTCGTCGAACCCCTGAATGAGGCGTGGAATGTGGCCTATGACGAAGTGCAGATGGGGCAGTCCGTCGCCATTGGGACCTCGGTGTGACACAGGGTCGAGGATTTCAACGATGAGTACCTCATGGGCGGAGGCGCTCGATTCCTTCGCCGCTAATCTTCGAACGGCAAGAAAGCAGTTAGAAGACGGCATTTTGGGTGAGGCTGAGCCAGTACCCCTGGCCTCGTGGCCACCGCAAAACTTGACCAATGAGCCACTGCCGGTCGAGCTCAAAGAGCGTGGCCTGCGCCTGTTGGCCGAGTCGGAGAGTCTCCAGAGCGAACTGCGAGCATTACGCGACAGCATCCCGGGGGACCCGCAAAACCGTCGACGATCCCGATATCCCCGATCTCGCCCGACGAGCCAGAGGTTTAGCTCCGATCTGTGATGCCTGGATCTGTTGGTAGGTCCGCTTCCCTTGCGTTTGGCACCGTGAGCAAGACAGCCAGCACAAGACAGCCAGAATAAGACAGCCAGAATAAGACAGCCAGAATAAGACAGACGGCCCACTCATAGTGACCTTGCTCACTCCGAGTCTGCATCTGAGCCGGATGCTCACTTCGTTAGACGCCCAAGGACGGGCGTCCGAACTCCACTAAGGAAGGCCTCGAACGGCTTGAATTGGCGGAAGTTCGCTACCCGTCTAAATGGAGCAACTGGCGATGAATGTTGGCGGAAGCACTCTGGACTATCTCGCGTCTGCACTTCGCGGCCTTGACGCTCAGCGTCAGGCCAATGAGCACAATATCGCGAACATCGAGACCCCTGGCTTTCGGGCTAGGCGTGTGTCCTTTGAAGATTCGCTGAAGCGTGCAATCGCCAACGACGACCCCGGTGGAGTGAAGTACACGACTTCGTTGAGCAATCTGTCGACCCGCTGGGATGGCAACAACGTTCGCCTCGATGATGAGCTCACTGCTCTGGAGGAGAACGCGCTCAAACAGCAGCTTCTAACCCGGGCCGTCAACGATCAGTTTGGTCGAACTCGTGCTGCGTTGGGACGTTGAGATGAGCGGACCCTTCCATAGCCTGACGATCGCCAATTCCGGGATGGACGTCTACCAAACCTGGCTTGATGCTGTGGCGGACAACATTGCCAACGTCAACACCGTCCGCGCTACAGATGAGGTGGCCTTTCAAGAGCGGTTCATCGTCGCCAATGCTCGCCGAGAGGGCGGAGCACGGGTCACCCGAGTTGAGTTTGGGAACCCGCTCGGCCGAATTTCCTATGACCCCGATCACCCGCTAGCCGATGAGGATGGGTTTGTTCGAGTTCCTGACATGAATCTCTCCGATCAGATGACCAACATGATCATTGCTCAACGGGCATACCAGGCCAACGTCTCATCCTTCAAGGCCGCCCGATCCGCCTACGAAACTGCTCTCACGATTGGACGGTCCTAATGGTTGCTCCGATCTCGGGCATCAGTATTGATGCCCTACATTCCGCTGAACGCTCCACGGCACAGCGGTCCCGCCAAACCGAGCCGGCCGCGGAAGCGGCCGGCTTCGGTCAATCCATATCGGATGCACTTTCAAGTGTGGCCGCGGGCGATGCAGAGGTTGCCGAGGCGGCGAAGGCAGCAGCAACGGGCGAACTTCAATCGATCAATGACTACATGATCGCAGCTACTCGAGCTCAACTCACGACCGAAATAACCGTAGCTGTTCGTGATCGGGCAGTCTCAGCCTTCACCGACATTATGAGGATGCAAGTCTGATGGCAGGATTCGGTCTGGAGGCTGTCAAAACTAACGTCACCTCTTCGGTGACTCGGATGACCAGCGCTCAGAGACTCACGCTTGGGGCCACCTTTGTTGCGGTCGTTGTCGCACTTTTTGCCGTCTCTCAGATTGCCGGGGCTACCCCGATGAGATCGGCTTACACCAACCTTGATCCGGCAACGGCTTCGGACATCGTGGATCAGGTCAAGGCCCAGGGCATTGAATTCGAACTCGTTGACAATGGCCGAACAATCCGGGTTCCCGATGACAAGGTTGATGCTGTGCGGTTGGCCGTCGCCTCTCAAGGCATCGTTGTCGATGGCCAGGACGGCTGGGGGCTGCTTGACAGTCAGGGTTTGACCTCATCCAATTTTGAACAACGGGTGGGCTATCAGCGAGCGATGCAAGGCGAGTTGGCTAAGACCATCGAGGCGATTGACGGTGTGCAGTCGGCGAGCGTGCACCTAGTCATGCCCGAGGACGATCTCTTCAGCAACGATGACATTGTTGCCTCTGCCGCGGTGGTGGTTAACACCGGATCGGCTTCGCTGTCTCAAGAACAGGTGATGTCCATCGTCAATCTTGTGTCCTCGGGGGTGGAGGGGTTGACTCCCAAAGAGGTTTCGGTTTCAGACACGCAGGGTCGACTCCTCCATACCCCTGGTGAGGAGCCCCTGGTCGGGCTTGAGGGTGACAGCCAGTTGCGAATGACCCGCCAGTGGGAGCAAGACCTGGAACAAGATATTGAGGACATGCTGGCCAAGGCAGTCGGTCCAAGTCGTGCCGTCGCCAACGTCACCGTTGATTTGGACTTCGATCAGGTTAACCGGGTCTCGGAGATGTTCACCGAGAACGTCTCCGATGACGGCTCTCAGGTGGCCATCAATGCAGTGACCCGTTCCGAACGCTATGGCGGCGACCCCGCCGCTGATGAAGTTGGAGTCCTGGCGGAGGAGACGTCAGCAATTGATGAGACAACGGCGACATCGGGGGGAACCAACTATGTCCTGGACGAGGTCAACACCGAATACGCAGTAAACAAGACCATCACGGAGTTGCGTCAGGCTCCGGGGCGCATCAAGTCGCTTTCGGTGGCGGTTCTGTTGGATGAAGCCTCAGCCGACACCGCGGTTTTAGCTGAGCTGGAGTCCTTGATCAGTGGTATCGCAGGAATCAACATTGAACGAGGCGATCTTCTTCAGGTCAGTATCGTTCCGTTCAACGAAGCAGTATCACAGGCCATTGACCAACAAGCGACGATCGAACCCGAAGCTCCCGGGTTGGATATCATTGGCATCGCCCGAATTGGGGGAACGGCACTCATCGCCCTGGTCGTTCTGTTCCTTGGGCTGCGTTCGCTGAAGGCTGGCGCAAGGCGAAAGGTTCTTGATTCCGTTGATCTGCGTGAGGTGACCGCAGGCTCGGGGGTTCCCGCATTGAGCCAGGCAGTCGAGTACGACGAGGACGGCGAGGTCGTCATTAGGCCAAAGCCCGAGGAGAGCCTTTCCGAACTTATCGCCAATCAGCCTGACGAGGTGGCTGGTCTGCTGCGGTCATGGTTGAGCGACGAGGTCGTAGCCCAGTGAGCGACCTGTCGAGCATTTCCGGTAGCCGCCGGGCCGCTATTTTAGTCTTGCGCCTTGGGGTAGAACGAGCGGGTCCCCTTCTCAAAGGCTTACAAAAGGATGAGCTAGCCAAGATTGTGGCTGAGGTCGCCAATCTTGGCCAGGTCGACATCGAACTAGCCAACGATGTTGTGGACCAGTTCTTGGCGGAGACAGAGAAGGAGGCTCTCCCTGCGGGTGATGTCGCCTTAGCCAGAGAGTTTCTTGAGGCCGCCTTTGGCGACAGGATCGCGCGTGAGGTCATGAGTCAAGTCGATGACACGGCCCCCTCGGTACCCTTCCAATTCCTCGATGGTCTTGAGGCAGCCGATGTGGCTGACAATCTGTCAGTCGAGCATCCTCAGACCATCGCCTTGGTTCTGTCGCATCTGACAATCGACCAGTCCGCCGACATCATCTCCAACCTCCCAAAGGAACTAATCCCGAATGTTGGGGCGAGGCTGGCGACCCTCGATCGGGTGGCCAGCAGCACCCTCAATGCGGTCGAAGAGGGTCTACGAAACCGGTTTGCTTCGACCTTGGAAGATCGCTTCCACGATGCAACTGGTGGAGTCGACTCTCTCGTGGAGGTACTGGGCCTCGTGGACAAGGACGTTGAAGAGATGATCTTCGATGGCCTCGGAGCCCTCGACTCCGAGCTCGTGGCAGAGATTCGAGCGAAGATGTTCGTCTTCGATGATCTCATGCTGTTGGACGACCGGCAGGTTCAGTTGGTTCTGCGTTATGTCGACAGCAATCGCTTGCCCTTGGCCTTGAAGGGCGTGAAGAACGAACTGAAAGACAAGATTCTTGGCAACTTGTCTTCCCGAGCGCAAGAGAATTTGCGTGACGAGATGGACCTTCTTGGCTCCGTCCGAATGGTCGATGTCGAGGCGGCGCAGGCAGAGGTTTTGGCTTCGGTCCGGAACCTTGAAGAGTCCGGTGAACTTGTTATCAATAGGGGTGGAAATGACTTCGTTAGCTAACCACGACAACCAAGAAGAATCCGAGTCTGGTCGACTTGTCCTACTCAAGGGTGAGGCCGCTAGACAGGCTGTCGCCATCGAGATGGTGAAGCGCTCGAATCTGACTGTTGAGGCAACAGGACCCTGGGCCGCTGACATCGAGTTGGCCAGAGGGGATGCGGAGAAATCTGGGTTTGCCCAGGGGCTCGCAGAGGGGCGCGAGGCTGGCAAAGGTGCGGCACTAGAGGAGGCCAAGGCACGCTCGGCCGAGGCCATTTCGGCATTGGATGGATTGATCAAGGCTATGGAGGAGCGCGAGGAAGCGCTTGAGGCCGACTTTCCTGAGCATGTGGCCGAGATGGCCCTTGTTGTGGCCGAGGCCATCCTTTCCCGCGAGATTGCAGCGGCAACAGATCCTGGCAAGGAGGCGATTGCTCGGTGTCTGACTGATGCCCCGCGCGGTGGTGAGGTCATCGCCAATTTGCACCCCAAGGACATCGAGTCGCTGGGTCACCTTGAGTCTGTGCTCCAAGGGCGACCAGTTACTGTTGTCCCGGACCCGAGCCTGCAACGAGGAGACACGATCATTCAGGTCGGTGAAACTCGAATTGATGGCAGACTTTGTGAGGCTATTGATCGAGTGCGCGAGGCCCTGCGGTGATCATGCTGTCCCAAGGCCGCAATGCAGGCACCGTTGCCGAGAAAGAGCATTGGCTCGACCCAGTTGTGGTGAGCAGAATTCGTCAGGCCGCCCGACCAACTCACCTCGGACAGTTGGTCCGCGTCGTTGGACTTCATGCAGAGATTTCTGGTCTTTCGGTCGGCGTTGGTGATCTTGTGACCATTGGTTCGGAACGGGTAGCCGCTGGTTCGGTTCGTTCCACCGTCCCGCCGATCTTGGCCGAGGTCGTTGCGGCCGATCCGGGAAGAGCGACCGTTTTGCCCTACGGCGACCTTCATGGTCGTCGTATTGGGGAGGACGTCCGGACCAGTGGCGAGCAGCTTCTTGTTCCTACAGGCCAGGCCCTACTTGGTCGCATCCTTGATGGACTCGGTCGTCCTATCGATGGGGGAGAGAGCCTGACCAACGTTGGCTCCGTTAGTCTTCACCACCCTCCCCCAGATCCGCTTAGTCGACCGATGGTCTCCGACCCGATGCATGTGGGGGTACGCGCTATTGACACGATGTTGACCTGTGGTCGTGGTCAGCGTGTTGGCATTCTGGCGGGATCCGGAGTGGGCAAATCGAGCTTGTTGTCAATGTTGGTCAGGGGGAGTGATGCGGATGTCACCGTTTTGGCCCTCGTAGGCGAGCGTGGTCGAGAGGTTCGCGAGTTTATTGAGAACGACCTGGGTTCGGAAGGACTGAAGACAGCAGTTCTTGTGGTCGCCACCTCCGACCAGCCTGCCCTAGTCCGTCGAAACTCTGCGTATGTGGCTACGAGGATCGCCGAAGCTTTTCGAGACGATGGTCTTCACGTAAACCTCCTAATGGACAGCGTCACCCGCTTCGCAATGGCCCAACGCGAAATTGGGCTGGCGGCTGGTGAGGTACCGACGGCCCGTGGCTATCCTCCCTCGGTTTTCGGCCTTCTACCTGGGCTACTCGAGCGAGCGGGCACCTCAGCCCAGGGCTCTATTACCGGCTTCTACACCGTGTTGGTTGAGGGCGACGATCTGAATGATCCGATTGGAGATTCGGTTCGGTCGATTCTTGATGGACATATTTCGTTAACCAGATCTTTGGCGAATGCCGGACACTTTCCCAGTATTGATATTCTTCAATCCGCGTCTCGGGTGGCCAAGTCCGTAACCACCCTGGACCAGCAGAGTCTGGCGGCCGAAGCGAGAAGGCTTTTGGCTGTCTATGACAGTGCGAGGGATCTGGTTGAGGTTGGCGCGTATTCTCCCGGAGCAGACTCCACGATCGACCGAGCGGTCTTGCTTGATCCCGCTCTACAGGACTTTCTTCGCCAAGACTTGCATGATTCGGCCGATGCCAAACAGGCCTGGTCTCAGCTTGCGACCCTGCTTAGTCTTGAGGTTGCGGCATGAGTATTCGCCGGACTCGCATTGTGCGCTTGCGTGACCTCGCTGATCGGCAGGAACGGGTGGCCAGGATGGAATTGGCTCGCGCGGAGACCTCACTACGTTCGGCTCGGTCGGCCAAGGCCTTGATGCTCCGGCATACTTTTGCCCATCTCGACCATGGTCTTCCCGCCAGGTTCGGTCAAGCGTTGATTGCTGCATCGGTCGCCTCCGCGGCTCGCCATGAGGCGACCATTGTTGAACTTGACAGCCAGGTGCGGGATGCCGATCGAGCCTGGACTCAGCGCCGCCAACATGCTGGTTCCATCGGCAAGTTGTACGAACGAATCGATGTTAAGGAGCGACTTGAGGCCGAACGGGCCGCCGAGGGGGAACTCGAGGACGTGATCGCTGGCCGGATTGCCATGCGGAATGCCCGGTGGGTATCCCGTCGGCGGTCGCGTCGGTCAGGACCGGTTATCGCGGGGGGTATCGCATGACGATCGAATCTGTCCAGGCTCGGGTTCAGACTATTCAAGCCCGGTTTGACCCCAATTACTCTCGCGATTTGTCCGGGAGTGAGGCAGCGACGTTCGCCGCCGTCTTGGGTCAAGTGGGCCAGCTTCAGCTGCTGGGCTCTCCATCCTTCGACGGCGGGCAGCCTTTTCGTGCTGGTCCAAGACTAGGTCTGCCAACCCTGAGTTTTGTCAGTCAGCTTGGTCTGCAAACCCGTCCAGACATACCCGTTGGGAGCGCCGCAGAGTTTCAGTATCAAGAGCTCTTCCGACAAGCCGGTGAGCGCTACGGAGTTGATCCGGCTCTTCTGGCTGCCGTCGCTTCGGTTGAATCTGGGTTCAATCCGTTGGCTCAGAGCCCTGCGGGGGCTCAAGGTTTGATGCAGTTCATGCCCGCGACGGCAAGAGAAATGGGTGTCGACTCGTTTGACCCTGCCTCGGCCATTGATGGGGCAGCCCGGTATTTGCGAAGAGAACTTGAACGCTTTGGCTCCGTTGAGCTTGCCTCAGCGGCCTACAACGCGGGAGCCAATGCCGTTAAACGGTATGGGGGAGTCCCTCCATTTTCCGAAACTCAGAACTACGTAAGGAAGATCCTTTCTGCCTATGAGGCTCGACGATGAGTAACCAAATGATGCTGCCCCCGGTAACGCCTAGCGCGCGGTCTGAGTTGGGAAACAACGGCTTTGATAGAACCGACAATGGCTTCCCGAATGACATGGGGCGCGCGCAGTCCTTCGATAGCGCCATGCGTCGGGCGAAACGACCGCCTCAGAGATCTTCGAGGCCCAGCGATCCTGACCGTTCCAGGGGATCCCTTAGCGGTGGTGTAGCCGAAGAAGCTAAATCCGCCGGGTCCACTACTCCATCAATTGAGGAACCGGTGGTCGATTCCAGAGACGAGGCCATAGAAGAACGATCGACACGAGACGATTTTCATGACGGCAATGGCCATAGCGACACCACGGAGAATTCGGTGTCAGCAAAACATGTTTCATCAACCGCGACCTCTGGTGATGGGGCAGTAGCCAGCCTTGCAGTAGCCGTGCTTGGACCGATTCGCCTTGCCAGAGATCATGATCAGAACGTCGTAGAGGGTTCCCTCAACGGCTCCTCGGTTGAGGGGCCGGACGAGGCTTCCGAGCAGATTCCGGACCTGGACCTCGTTCCTTCATCCCCGGGGTTTGGGTTGGAGTCCGCCGACGAAGACGAGCCGCAGCAGAACTCTGCGTCGCTACCCACTTTGGCAGTAGAGGGCGAGGCGGCGAATGGCGATCTTGGGTTGGTGGCGGCACCCCTCAAAGCCCCACAAGGTCAGCAGCCACCCCAGCAAGACTCGCCCCAGCAGGATCCTGTCGATCAAGTGACGGAGTCTGGTCTAGCTGGTCAGTTGGCTGGCAATGGGCGTCCCCAGCACCTGGTTGGCGAGACCAATGACTCAGCGGCGCTGGAGGCGGCAAACGTTGAGTCAGTCACGACAGCTCAAGATGAGAACACGGTTGGACAGAACGAGGTAGAAATCGATACCGCCGAGTCAATGCTGGAGCAAGAGAACCGGGCTTCAACCTCCTCCGCTATCGAAGACGGGGCCGAGCTCAACCCGTCTGGCCCGGGAGCCTCCCAAATCGGTGGATCGTCGGCCTCGGGACTGGGTGTTGGCCAGAACAACGGAGCCGACATCCCCGGTTCTTCCTCGCCCTTGGACGTCCTTGGCGTTGGAGCCTCCCAAGCGCGGGCAGCAGAGTTGGTAGCACTGGAGGCAGAAGGGCACGGTGCGCCCGCGATCTGGCGTCAAGTTCAGAGGGCGATTGGCGCGGTTCGGGTCACTGGGGATGGTGATCACGAGTTTAAGATCCGGTTGGTCCCCAGGGACCTTGGGTCGGTCACTATAGATATCCGTTCCAGAGAAGGCGCTGTTGCCATTGGTCTAGTGGCGGAAACATCTGCCGCGTCTGATCGACTCAACCAACAGCGCCATCAGCTGATGAATGAACTGGTCAAGGGCGGGTTGGAATCGCCCTCGGTCGACATTTCCCATCAGGGCGAAGGCCAGAACATGCTCGATCACCAGAATGAATCGGAGTCGCCTCAGCACAACACACACGCTGTGACGACTTCGGTTCCTGCCGATGAGGTTTCCTCGGTTGCCTCATCGTCGGGTCGAGTGGACCGTGTCGGGCCCGGACGAGTGGACCTTTCGTTATGACCAATGCCAAGAACAATCAGGAAACGGTGCTGCCATGTCTGTAGACGCACTGCCAGCTCAGTCGGCGAACCCGGATTTGACTCGTATCTATGGCCAGAGCGAGGAGAGTGCGCCCACCAATCAGTTGGGGAAGGACGCCTTCCTCAAGCTGCTCGTAGCCCAACTTAAATATCAGGATCCGATGAATCCCTCCAGCTCGGAGGACTTCATCGCTACGACGGCCCAATTCACCATGGTCGAGAAACTCGATGAGTTGGCCAAACAAGGGCGGGAGAGCGCCACCGTCAATGCCCTGACTACAGCCAGCGCATTGATTGGCAAGGAGATTACTATCACGGGGTCCGATGGCCGACCCCAGACAGCAGTCGTGGAACGTACCCAGATCATTGGCGGCGAGGTAACCGTGATCACCGACCTTGGGCCTATCTCCCTCGCACGAATCAGCGGGATCTCCGATCCAGTGTCTGGCCAAGGCGTTTCCGGCCAAGGCGTTTCCGGCAAAACAGAAAAGAACCAATCTTCAATCCAACCCGGACCAACAACCGGCTCCATTTCGACCAGCACGGAAAGCGATCAACCCGGAGCGCGTACAACATCACCAATACAGGAAACTGCAATACAGGAAACCGTAATACAGGAAAAACAGACGGAGACTCCCGGCACGGACGCCGTTGACGCTGTCACTCCATCCCCCAATGTAAGGAGTCATAACCAGTGATTCGATCTATGTATACCGCCGTCGCCGGCCTCCGCATTCATCAAACAATGATGGACGTGGTTGGCGACAATATCGCTAACGTCAACACCGCCGGCTTTAAGAAAAGCCAGGTTGTGTTTTCTGACATGTTGAGCCAGACCCTCAATGGGGCTGGTGCCCCGACCGAGCAGCTTGGCGGCACCAATCCGGCCCAGGTTGGCCTGGGTGTGAAGATTGCCTCCATAGCCAAGAACTTCACCCAGGGCGCGCTCCAACGAACCGGGCGAGATCTTGATATGGCCATCGAGGGTGATGGGTTCTATGTCCTTCAGTTCGCGGGCGAGCAACACTTCACACGCTCGGGAGCCTTCTTCCTCGACGCTGAGGGTCGGCTTACGACCAGCAACGGTGGTCTTGTTCAGGGTTGGCAGGCTGATGGTGCCGGTGTGATTGATACGACAGCGACCATCGAAGGACTAAGAATCCCGGTTGGCGCTCAGATTACTCCAACCCCAACTTCGGAGGTATCGCTTGGAGGAAACCTCTCCTCGGACGCACCTTTGGGGGCGACGTCTTTCGCTGGCTTGGATGTCTTTGACTTGAAAGGCACACCGATTGCGGTGAGTCTGACGTTCACCAAGACTGCGGTGGACGAATGGACCATTACCGGCACCTATGGGGACGCGGCTGACACGCTGGCCTTAACCGACAATGTCTTGACCTTCGGCTCCGATGGAGAACTGGTCGCTCCAGTGGACTTCTCGGTCAACATCGCCGCTGGAGCGATTCCCAATGCGGGTGCGGTCGAGATGCTCATCGGTGGAAATGGGGCTCGCCGATTTACCCAGTTCGGTGGATCGACCGCCATCAATGCCATCAACCAGAACGGATCAGCAACGGGAAATCTGCAGTCTGTGAGTGTAGGTCAGGACGGAGTTTTGGTCGGGGCCTATTCCAATGGTCAGGTTCGTCCGATCGCCCAGATTGCGCTGGCTACCTTTGCCAACACCGAAGGCCTCGAACGCGTAAGTGGATCGGCATTTCGGGCATCGACGAACTCTGGCCTTGCCCAGGTTGGGACGGTGGGATCAGGCGGTCGAGGCCTCATGGCCGCCGGGGTGCTGGAGATGTCCAACGTTGATTTGGCTGAGGAATTCACTCAACTCATCCGGGCGCAACGAGGATTTCAAGCCAATTCCAGAGTTGTAACCGCGTCGGACGAACTCCTTCAGGAGATCGTGAACCTGAAGCGGTAACAGAGAGCTCATCGAACCTTCATTGTAAAGGAGACCAGCTGGTAGATTCGCAGATGAAGTAACCCAATCCGTGAAGAAGGGGACCCCTGAAGGGTTCCCTTCTTCGCGTTCGGGAGCGGCGAAGCCAAAGACGTCGGAGCAGTTCAGGACCGGCCGAAGGGCAGAATCTCGGACTATCGCTCATGATCTGATCTAGCCAACCGAGTCTGCCGCATAGATCAGCCCCATGGATGGGGAAGATTGTTCGAAGCACGTAACCAAGGATGGTTCACCATGTCAGTGGAGTCAGATGGCCCGGATGTCTTTGATGAGTTGTTGGGTGACAAGCCAGCTTCTTCGTCGAGCGTCGAGTGTCACGATTCCCTTAGTTGGCAACCACGAAGACTGACGTCGGTGTTTGTGGTGAACCCCTCGGAACTTGCTCAACTCGGTTGGTACCACACCCTGTACCACGTAAGCGACTTTCTGCTGGTGGGTACCAGTGGCTCTCAACAAGATGCTGTTGCGGCCATCAGCGATGGCTGGGCCGATCTGATCCTCGTGGACTCCGACGTCGACAGTGAATCGGGACTAGCGATCGAGCGGGAGCTTCTCAACAAGCCGGTTGGAGCGCGGTACCTCTTTACCTCAGACAAGCCCGACCGTAGGACAACACAAGACAGAACGATGAGGGGAGCTACTCCCTTCATGCGAACACGAGGCGGTGTCGCTGAGTTGGTCGCAGATCTACGAGCCGCCGTCGACGCGCTGTTTGATGATCACACCGACCAACTTCAGCGGCAAGGCCTTGCTTTGGGATCGTTTCCTGACCCGGATCTCATCGAGGCAAGAGCGCGAGGTAACAGGCCATGAGTACCATGATTGAACAAGTGGATCCGCCGAGTCCAGTGGACAGGCTGCGTGAGCCGATCAAGCGGCTGATCCATATGGAGAACATCTCGGGTATCGCTCTCATCGCTGGTGCGGTCGTCGCCGTCGTACTGGCAACGTCACCTCTCGCGGGGGCGGCCGAGCGGTTCTGGGAGACTCACTTGGCCATCCGGGTCGGCTCGATTGAACTCAACGAGTCCTTGCTGGACTGGGTGAATGACGCTCTAATGACCATCTTCTTTCTGGTCGCTGGGCTGGAAATCAAGCGTGAGCTGGTGACTGGGGACCTTCGAAATCCTAGGCAGGCTGCCCTGCCCGTTGCCGCTGCGGCCGGTGGCATGGTCATCCCGGCCGCTCTGTTCTTTGCGCTCTCTCGAGGTACCGACTTCTCTGGGGGTTGGGGAATACCAATGGCAACCGACATTGCCTTTGCTGTCGGAATTCTTACCTTGTTGGGCGACCGCGTTCCCACCAAACTCAAGATGTTCCTGTTGACCTTGGCCATCGTTGATGACTTGGGTGCGATCCTGGTCATTGCCATCTTCTACAGCTCTTCGCTCAACCTGACCTATCTCGGCTTCGCTGCCCTAGGTCTGGCCTCGATGGCTCTTCTCAAGCAGTTGGGAATTTGGTGGACACCGATCTATGTGATCATCGGCATTGGGGTGTGGCTGGCCACCTTTGAGTCTGGGGTCCACGCAACTCTGGCTGGGGTGGCTTGTGGTCTTCTCGCCCCCGCCGTTCCTCGTCGTCCAGGCCGTACTTCGGGGAATGCTCATCCAGATTCCACGGTGGAGGAACTTAAGAGCATCATCTTTGACACCAGGGAAACTCGCTCGGTGGCCGACCGATTGATCAATCAACTCCATCCGTGGTCTGCTCTGATAATCATCCCACTCTTTGCTCTTGGCAATGCTGGGGTTTCGGTGGCTCCCTCAGCCATTGCCGAAGGAGCTGGCTCGGTTGTCTTCCGTGCTGTAGTGGTTGGCCTGGTCATTGGAAAGCCGGTCGGTATAGTTGGGGCCTGCTTCTTGGCCGTCAAGAGCGGTCTCGCTGTATTGCCGCGCGGTGTGAATTGGAAGCACATGCTCGGCATCGGCTTCCTCGGTGGTATTGGATTCACGGTCTCCATCTTCATCAGCGGGTTGGCCTATGACTCAGAAGAGGTCGTTGGTAATTCCAAGATCGCCATCCTGTTGGCCTCAGTGGCGGCCTCGCTGCTTGGCGCAGTTATCTTGTCCAAGGCGGGCATCGTCGTTGAGGAGGATTCAACGCAGCCCGGTCCAGCGCACTCAGGTACCGCACAACCCAGAAGGTCACATTCTGATGAAACCGTTACGGGCGAGACAAAGGCCAATGTTGAGGCCATGAAGCGATCTCGCTCCAAGGAAAGCCAAGCCGTCAAACCAGGAGCATAGCCGTGTCATCTTTCCCCCATTCTTCCCTGGGGATCACCATCGATGATCTCCTCGTTGATCCCGATTCGATTCCCTCCCCTCCGATGCTGGTGATGCAAATCATCCGTCTGGCCGACGATCCAAATGTGTCGATTCCCAAGCTTTCAAAGTTGGTCGAACAGGATGCTCCGCTGGCGGCGAAGTTCGTTCGCATGGCGAATTCCAGTCTCTTCAGCCCCTCGCGTGAAATAATCTCGGTTCAACGTGCTCTGGTTGTCGTTGGGCTTCGGTCAGTCCGGATTCTTGCACTGTCAACTTCGATGAAGAGCCTTCTACCAACATCGGTGGGTGGACTTGAGGCTGAGCAGGCTCGTCGCCGTAGCCTGGTCAATGCCATCGGATCCAAGCTTTTCCTCGACAAATTCAATCGAGATCTGGCAGATCAGGCTTTCCTGGCTGGTCTCCTTGGACACATTGGAATGCTGGTGATCGCCGCTGAGGCCCCCGAGGTCTACTCGGAACTAGTCACTGATGAGGGAAGTTGGCCGAGCGCGGACCGTCAGCAGGAAGTACTTGGTTTCACCGCAGATCAACTGACAGCACGGCTGGTCTTGGAATGGGGTCTTCCTCGCTCGATCGCATTGGCAATAGAGCACCGCCAGAACCCCGAAGGTCCCAGTGAGCCGTTGGACGATGAGACCAAGCTCATGGTGAAGGGAATGCGGATTGGATGTGCGGCGGAAGAGGTGCTTTGTGGTGAGGACTCTGGACAGGCCCTTCTTGTCCTGATCGAGTTAGCCGAAAGATACCTGGGGATCTCCTTCGATGATGTTGGCCAGATTCTGCTGGACATTGAGCCCGTCATGGAAGAGACCGCAGGACTGTTGAGTTTTGACCTTCCTCCTGGGAGCAGTCACGCCGAACTCTTGGCCGAAGCGATGGGCAAAATGCAGGCCATGTCGCTTGATGCGGTTTCTGCTCTTAATCGTGAATCTCAGGCGGTTGAGCAACTCTCTGAGCGAAACCGGCTCCTTGAAACAGAGAATCGTCATGATGAACTTACAGGGCTCCTAAATCGACGAGGATTCGATTCGATCCTGTCGACTGAGATTGAGAAGCGACTGCAGCAGCCCAATGATGATTGTCTTGGCCTGCTGGTTTTCGATATCGACTACTTCAAATTGGTGAACGACAACTATGGACACCACACCGGGGACGAAGTCCTTCGTGAGGTCGGCAAGGCGTTTCGGCGGGTGAGCCGCAAGAGTGAGCACGTAGCTCGCCAGGGTGGTGAGGAGTTTGCCCTTATCCTTCCCCACACCAATCTCGCTGAGATGAAGAGGGCGGCTGAACGCCTTCGAAAGGAGGTGGCCGAGATCACCCTCTACGCTGGGAAAGAACCGGTTTCTCTCACAATTAGTGCCGGGGGCGCAGCCATCTCGCAGGTCGAAGGGGAAAGAGTGGTCGAGGTGCTCTACGAAAGAGCTGATCAGATGCTGTACGAGGCAAAGGGCTCTGGGAGGGACTGCAGCGTCATTGACGACAGGTTGATCTGATCGGGGTTAGCACGCCCTGAGCGGTGCGGTCGAAGAGGCTGCGCTCAAAAAGTCGATGGTCAGATCGGACTTGTTGGACCCACGGATGGGATTGTTATGTACGTAATGGCTAATTTGTGGATGCCTGGTTGGTTAGAACATGCCAGCAGCATCCGACAGTTCTTTGTACTCTCGTTGCCGATCCTGGTAGCGGTGTTGTTGGTATTCTCCGCCAGCATCTTCTGGGAACGAGATCCATGGATCCAGGTTCAAGCTTTCATGAGGGCTGATCAGATCCAACTCGGTCACCGGAGGTTTACTCCGGCAAGAAGGTGGTTTTCTGCTTTCACTCTTTCCTTGTTTGAAGCCCAGTCGGTACTCCAGATACATGCGGCCCAGCCAGTCACGCTCGATCTTGAGATACTGGACGCCGAAGCTGCTCTTCTTCTTGGGTTGGGCGACTATGCAGAGTATGAGGAAATCGAATCGCTCCGGAATCTCGTGGCCCATTTTCGTCGTGAAGTAATTCTTGAAGCTGGTGATGCGGAGGTGCCCGGCCTCGCTGAGACTTGGGTTGGGTATGGCAACCAGCGAATCCGGAGTTTTGCCTGGTGTACTCGTGTCGAGACGGAACTGAGAATCTATAACGCCGACGACCTTGGGCGACAACTGGTCACCCGCACCATTGCGCGGGGCTTCGGGCGATGGGCCAATTCGTCTAGGGCACACATGAACCTCTTCGCTAGGCGCAGATGGGAGAGGCCAGTGGCCTTGATCGCACTGAGCGAGGATGAACCAGAGCCGAGAAGCATTGAGTCGGCTCTGCACCAGCTCGAAGGTGCTCATCTTGTGGGGTCTCGACAAAGGCGTCTGGTCATGGAATTGCTTCGAACCGGCCGAGATCGATCGGTCCGATCAGCCACGACCGATGAGTTGGTTGACGTCATTCAGAACAACAGTCGGGGGGTTGGCGTACGGGGCGAGACACGGTCATGGACGCTGGGCATTGAGCCTTCGCGACTGAAGCGAGGCTGGTCAAGCACGATCGTTGTCTCCGGTGGGCCAGCGCGGGATTTGCCTAGCGCAGGTCCGGTCCACAAGACGAGGGTTGGAGCGTAGTCGCCTACACGTTTGGCCAGGTCTTTTTTGCGGGCGAGTTGCGCTTTTGGCCGGGCTTTGGACCTAGAGCCCAGCGCCGACGCCAGCCCCCTACCTGTGGGCCATTGAGGTCGGGCGTGGTCCCGGCATGAGCTTTTCTCTTGGCCTGCCACCAGCCAGAAGAGAACTCATCGGCTAGTTCATTTACTCGTCGTTGAATGCGTTGGGCGAATTCTCTGACGTCCTCACCATCTTTGAGTCGCATCGGCGCTCCGTAGACGACCGCGCAGCGAGAGCGTCTGGGCCAGTTCTTGCCCTTGGGCAAAATGTTGCCGGTACCTTCCAGATAGATCGGCACGATGGGGACACCAGCGAGCTTGGAGACGAATGCGGCTCCTGGGCGATGCTGTTTGCTCCAGCCATCGGGGGAGCGACCGCCCTCGGGATAGATAAGGAGACTGTTGCCGTCCTCGATGGTTTGGACGGTGTTGGTGATGGACAACTTCGATAGCCGTTGGCGCTCGATTGGCACAGCACCGATGAAGAGGGCAGAAATTGCCGCGGTGTACTTGTTGGGGAAGAAGTAGTCGGCTCCGGCTGCCACGGAAAGGTCGCGTCGCAGATGGGGAGGAAGGGTGGCCAACACCAGGGTGGTGTCGGCGTGACTGTGGTGGTTCGCGACAAAAACCACTGGCCCCTTCACAGTCTTCAGTCGATCGCGGCCGACGACCCGCGGCGAACCATACAGGCTGATGGCGGGCTTCATGAGCCCCCATACGCCCATCCGGCGAACAAGCTTGGCTGCGGGTCGGCGCGACCATTTGGTGTCGTAGTAGACACCAGTTGACGGATGCTCGATTCGTTTGTCGACCCCTTTTGGTTTGGAAGGTGGGTCGATGAGGAAGCGGAGCCAGTTCACGAGACTTCAGCCATCAAAATCGGTGGGTTGTGAAGGTGGGTGACCGATGGTGCAGGACCGACGACGTCTTCGGCCATCTCTAAGGCATCCTGCAGAGTTGAGGCTGGCTTGAATCCCAAACGGCGAGTCGCCTTTGGGTCGCCTCCAACAATAATGACAGCACCGAGGTGCTCCAACGCGTGGGTGCACCAGTACCACATGTAGAACGGGTGGACTCCGTGATAGGCGTTGCTGGTCCGGTAGAGGTGGCGGTACCACTCGTCCTCGGCGTACTGCTTTTCGTACTTCTTAGCCATAACGACCGGGTCCTTCGTTTCGGCTAGAACCTGCTCGAAGAAGTCGACATAGCTGGGATGATGAACCGGGTTGAACTCCCAAGGCGTCGGGTGGCTCATGATCAGTACGCCACCCGCTCGAACAAGCGGCTTCCCCTTGTAGAGATTGAAGAAGTAGCCGAGTCCTTGAACCGCGACCAGGATCGGATTCATGATTGAGTTGACGTTGTAGGGGCAGATGTAGGGCAGTCCCATAGTCAAGATGTCGGTTTGTCCCGCAACGGGCACGATGTGTTGGCGGTAGACCATCTCGGTGGTCTTCTGGTGAACGGCCTCAACTTCGCCGGCCTGGACCGAAGTGATTTCGTAGGGGGCACGCCAGGAGTGAAAGGCCTTTCGGCGTTGGGCGCCAGACATTCGTTTGAGACCTGCCTGCATGGCAGTGAACTTGGCCCGATCTCGAAAGTCCCACTCCCATTCACGCTTTTGCAGCATGGCCAGGGGGCCGTCGTAGCCGAAGGTATTGGTGTTAAGGGTTGTCTCGATCTCGAAGATTCGTGGGCCATGATTCTTGATGACGTCGCCCTGTCGCCAGTTCGATTTGTGGAGTTCGGACTTCTCCTGATCCATGAACGACTTGGATTTCCTCATTGTCTCCGGATTGTGATGAACCCGAACTCCGGCGTAGCCCGAGAGCCCTGTGGCCGTGCTTTTCCAACCGCCGTCCATGCTGACCAGATTGATGTTGACGTAGATGACTAGGTCACTTTCGGCCGCCCGTTTGCTCATCTGCACGGTTTCGCCATGGCGAGTCTCTCCTAGGATCACCATACCGTCTGGGTCTTCGGCGTCGTGGTTGTAGAGCTGCCCGTGAGGTGCAAACGCCTCATACACACGGTCGCCTACGGCGTGACGAAGCTCACGTTCGGTCATACGGCGATGGAGGGCAAGAGCAGCGATGAGATGGACATCGTCGATCCCGGCCTCAGCGGCTAGGTCGAGAACTGCTGCGATGATGCGTTGGCGTACATCGGGCTTCACCATCATTGGTAGGGGAAGAGAGACGTCGTCGAAGGCAATCGTTAGTTTCATTCCGGGCTTTAACAGGGAAGGAAGCGGATCGTCATCAATCGGGTTAAGTACTGCATTGAGAATGGCCTCGTCAGGGTCCTTCAAGCCTGCCAGCGGTTCGCTGGGGTAGATGACTCGGCTACGTCCAACCGGGAGTTTCTCCATACGAAACCCCTCACCGTGGTGAAAAAGTATTGGTGGAGTCTGGCGATCGACGTCAAGGACGAATCCTGGACGCGGATTGGGCTGGGGTTTAGACATCAGCGGCGACTCTTTCGCAGGGATGGCAGGGGGCCAAGGGGTAGCACACGATCGGTGTTGCCCTTCGCCTTGGACCAGTATTCGATCAGCCAGCCACGCTTTACAGCTAGAGATGCGAGACGGGTTTCTGGGTTTACGGCGACGGGGAATCCGACGGCATCGAGTAGTGGGAGGTCCGAGGATGAATCGGCGTAAGCTACCGACTCGGTTAGGTCAAAGTTGTTGGCATCAGCGTAATCTCGCAGCGCCTGGGCTCGTACTTCTCCCGTGGGGGGAACCGAGAGAAGCTCACCGGTATAGCGTCCATCGCGAATCGACATTTCGGCACAGATCACGTCATCGAACAGGGGTTTGAGCGGGTCGACAACGATGTTGAGGGCGCCGGTTATCAGGACCGTTCGATGGCCGAGTTCGCGGTGCTTGCGAACTCGGCGAATGGCAGCGGGAAAGGCCTTGGTCAGAATGTGATCGGCCAACAGTTCCTGACCTAGTCTGTCCATCTCGGCTACTGGCGCCCCGTCATAACGGCGGTAGAAGTGGCGCAGGAAGTCGGTGCGATCGCGGGCATCTAGTGCGAGCAGCCCCGGCCCCTCCTGGAGCGTCTTGAGCGTGAACTTCAACCGGTCTGCTGGTCCGAGGTTGCGGGTGGCCAGCCAGGCGTAGCTGAAGACCACATTGCTGGCGATGATGGTGTTTTCCAAGTCGAAGGCCGCGAGGTGTCGTTCGGGGGCCAGCACTCGTTTGCGAAGCCTCTTAGACCGCGCATCGGGGTCCGAAGCGTGGGGTTTGGTTTTGACTCGGGCGTGCTCCACCACCGATGGCAAGTGGATGCCAGTGACATAGTGATCCCAATTGACGATGGCGGGATCACAGGCAAGGTGCTCTTGATCGGCTGGATCGAGCCGATTGTGCATAGCCACAAGATTCTCAACCCCATAGAGAGCTTCGCATTCCGCATAGGCACCATAGATCTTGACATAGGCGCGGGCTCGTTCGACCTGCTCCATCTTGTCTTCGATTTGGGTATTGAACATGGCGTGTTTCCCACGCAGTGGGAGTAATTTCAACCCGCGGTCGGCGCGGTCGAGGGTCTTGTAGGCCCAGTTAAGTTGTCGTTCGACTGCGCCTCGGCCTGGGAAGGAGAACTCGGCAACGGCGATGGGCTGTCCGCGTTTGTCGTACAGAGGATTCTCGGTGAACCAGCCGTTTACGAGTTCGACCAGGTTGCGGTACTTGAGTGGGTTTCTGGTGCCGGAGGCAACCTGGGTGACATTGATAGTGCCATCTTGGGAGGGCCCTTCAGCCGCGACACCAATGATGGCCGCGACAACAATGTCCACCGGGATCACGTCGACGACACCTTCGGGGACGCCGGGGAACTCCCTGAGGAGGCCTTGAGCGTAGGAAATGAGAATCGGCTCAGCCATTCGAAAGCCCTTGATCCAGCCAGGCTTCGGTTCGGACCAGGCCGATTCGATAATGGCCGGGCGGACAATTGAAACCGGAATGTCGCCTTTGCATTCGTTGAGGGCTCGCTCGCCTAACGCCTTGGTGTACGCATACGAATCGGGCCAGCCCAACGATGCTGCCCGAGCTCGTCCGGCTTCGACAAGTTGTTCGCTAACCCACCGTTTGCGATACTGCTCGGTCTTGGCTGACAGCAGAGGTGTACCCGCTGCGCCGAGTTCGCTACCGGCCCGTTTCCGAAACTCTCCGAGCCGGTCGGTCGAACGACTTTGGGCGTCAAAGTCGGTTCGGCAACGGCGGGCGAAGTCAACCTCGGATCTCCAGGAGACGTCAATGTCGAAGGGCGAATCGGACAGGAGTTGTTCGCTGGCGTTGCCGCGTCGGTTGCCCGCTACATAGCAGGTGCTAATGGCCACCATATGAGGACTGGCCTCAAGTTCCTGGAGGGCTTGTGCCACCCGGGTTGGGCCGAGCAGATTGACTTCGATGGCACCGTCAAGTGGTGCATCGAAGCTGACGGTGGCGGCGGAATGAATGACGATGTCGGCTGAGGCAAAGATGGCCCTGTCGTTGTCGTCCAGGCCAAGGCCGTCGGTGCTAACATCTCCCGCAACCACGGTGACTCTATGGTCGACCTCGGCCCAAAAGGATGGGGCCTGCCGCGGGGTTTCATCTCGCTCCTGGATCATTCGGTGGAAAACGTCGTTGCGAAAGATTTCCCGTCGTGCTCGCTCGGTTGGGGTTGATCTCTTGCCTGGCCGGACCAGCAAAATGATGTGGCAGTCCGGTACTAGGCGCATCAGCCGTTCAATGAGCGCTGTGCCGAGGAATCCGGTTCCGCCGGTGATGGCGATTCGCTTTCCTGCAAGTTGTGAGGCAATGGTGCTCATGGGATTCCAAGTGTTCGGGCGGTGTGTCGCTTCCAAATCGTCTACCATTTGGTAAGTGGCAACTAAGCATAGGGTGATTGAAGCCGCCTCGGCAGCTTTCGTTGACCGGGGATTTGCTGGGACCTCCTTGGACGGCGTCGCTCGAGCAACGGGGGTGACCAAGCAAACGATCTTGTATCACTTCCAATCGAAGAACGGTCTCCTGGAAGCCGTTTTGTCAGAAGCGGCTCAAACACTCCGCTATGAATTGGATGCCGCAGTTGCAAGCGCTTCGCCTGGTTGGGATCAGGTTGAAGCGGTGGTGCGGTCCGCCTTCGCCTTAGCCGTGCGGCGTCCCGAGCTTCTCGGTTTGCTCCGGGAGGTGAGCAGGCTCGGATCTCCCCAATCTGATCTCGTACTTGAGGTGCTGAAGCCATCGATCGATCGTGCGATTGGAGCACTTGAGCAAGGGATGGCCCGCGGTGATTTCCGGAGTTCGGATGCGCGACTGGTCCTGTTGTCGAGCTATTGCGCTGTGACCGGTGTTGTTACCGATTCTGTCGCTCTCAAGGGAGTGGGGTTGTCCCTTGACCTGCGGGTCGCCGTCAAGTTGAGGCATTCCTTGTTGGACTTCCTGCGAGCAGCCCTGCTTGAGACACTCTGATGCTCTGCTGCTGTCGGTTTCTGATCAGCCCGCCTAGCGACTGGTGATTCGCTTAGCCTGGCGCCGCTGGTGACGGTCCAAGGCTAGATCGACTAGCTCGTCAATGAGTTCGGAGTAGCTCAACCCTGATGCCTCCCAGAGCTTTGGATACATCGAGATTGGGGTGAATCCGGGAATGGTATTTAGCTCATTAAGAAGCACACCTCGACCGGGACGATCCTTGGTGCCCTCCTCATAAAGAAAGTCAGCTCGGGCCATGCCCTCTACTCGGAGCGCGCGGTAGGAACGGATGGCCCACTCCTGTAGCTCACTAACAACTTCGGGGGCTAGACGGGCTGGAATTGTCTGTTCTGCTCCATCTTCGTACTTGTCGGCGTAGTCATAGAAGTCGGCGCCGGGAACAATCTCGCCCGGTACCGAGACCCGAAGCTCTTGGTTTCCGAGAATCGCCAGTTCGATCTCACGGCCGTCGATGCCCTCCTCAATAACCAGCCATTCGTCATAGCGAAAGGCCAGCCCGATGGCCAAAGAAAGCTCGTCTGCCGAAACTGCTCGGCTGACTCCAATGGATGAGCCCATGTTCGCTGGTTTCACAAAACACGGGAAGCCAAGTTCTTGGACAATCTGATCGAGATCGCCATTCCACTCAGGCTCATGGACCGTGATCCAGCGAGCTTGGGGAATTCCGGCTCCGGCCAAAACCTCCTTCGCTTTCGCCTTGTCCATGGTGAGGGCAGAACCAAGTACGCCAGCTCCAACATAGGGGACCCCGGCCAGTTCGAGCATCCCTTGGATGGTGCCGTCCTCACCCATTGGACCGTGTAGCAAGGGAAGAACCACAACTTGTTGGGTGCTGCCCGGAGCGGTCACAGCAGGGAGAAGATCGGTATGAGGCCCAGAGGGGTCGAGCCGCGAGGGCAGCGTTCGGGTTCCGTCGGCCAGAATGGCTGCGGCCTCCTCCGCTCGGACCCAGTCACCGGCACGGGTAATGCCAATAGGACTGAGGTCATATTTTGACTGATCGGCGGCCGCGAGGACGTGGGTTGCCGTTGTGCACGAAACATCGTGCTCTGCTGACTGACCGCCAAATACCACAACGAGTCGGATGCGTTCGTTCGAAGCCACGGCGACACATTAGACCTCAAGCGCTCCGAAGTCGGCTACACCTGTGGCGTGCGTTTCAATGCAGTTGAGTTGGCAAAGATCATCGGAGGACAGCTTCGAGGCCAGGATGTGGTGATCGAATCTGTTTCAATTGACAGTCGGTCGATGGGTCGAGGCGGGCTGTTTGTGCCGATCGTGGCCGAACGTGATGGTCACAGCTTTATCCCGGACGCTGTGAGTAATGGGGCCATCTGTTACCTCAGCAGTCAGGATGAGCCAGCACAATACGGAGACGCCAGCGTCATTTTGGTGGACGACACAATGGCGGCGCTCACTCGGGTGGGAAGGGAGGCTCGCACGAGGCTCCCAGATCCGGTTATTGGCATTACCGGAAGTGTTGGGAAGACGTCGGTGAAGGACCTCGTGGCGGCGGCTTGTGGTGCCAGCGTAGCCACCCACGCCAATCGGGCTTCATTCAACAACGAGCTTGGCCTCCCGCTTACCCTGGCCAATGCTCCGGAGGGAACGAAGATCACGGTGCTGGAGATGGGGGCACGAGGGCAAGGACACATCACCGGGCTGAGCGCCATTGGACGCCCCACCATCGGAGTAGTAACCAGGGTTGGCGCCGCGCACACCGAGTTGTTTGGCTCGCTTCAAAGTGTGGCTTTGGCCAAAGGTGAACTGATCGAAGCCTTACCCGATCACGGTGTCGCGGTACTGAATGCCGATGACCCATTGGTCTTGTCCATTTCCAAACGGGCTCCGTGCCCGGTCGTCACCTTTGGCGCCAAGAGCGGCGACTTTGGAGCCACCGATATCCGACTGGACGAACAGTTGCGGGTACGGTTCGTTTTGCAGTTTCCGTCAGGATCGCGACCCGTATCTCTACAGGTTTCCGGTCGGCACATGGCCACTAATGCGGTTGCTGCCTTGGCTACCGCTAGCGCCGCCGGTGTGGGTATCGATGAGGCAATCAGAGGAATCGAGCAAGCAACAATTTGCGGACTCCGGATGGAGGTGATTCGGCGGAGTGATGGTCTTGTTGTTATCAACGACTGCTACAACGCCAATCCGACGTCCATGGCCGCTGCTTTTGATGCGCTGGAGGCCCTATCGGTGACAGCGCGAGTGGCAGTTGTTGGAGTCATGGCCGAACTTGGCCCTGGCGGAGACCGGGAGCATCGTGACCTGGCAAGCCGAGCGAGCGACTCAGGGATTCACCTCATCGCTGTTGGTGCTCCGGCCTATGGAGCTTTGGCTATCCATGTTGGTGACGTCGCCGAGGCGCGGTCTCTGGTCGAGGGTTTTTTGGGCCCGGACGTCGGCCTGCTTGTGAAGGGAAGCCGGGTGGCGGAGTTGGAACGTCTCAGCCAATGGCTCCTGGACGAGCCAGAGCCAGAGCCAGAGTAGGAGCCGGGAAACCATGTTCGTGAGGTCCCTCAAGGCAAATCGTTGGATTCTTGGGGCGCGACTGCGCACCCTGCCAGCCGCTGTTGTGCCCGTGGCCGTTGGAACAGCCGCAGCAGCCGGACCCGACTCCGGAGTTATCTGGTGGCGGGCAATAGCGGCGCTTATCGTTTCGTTGGCTCTTCAGGTAGCGACCAACTATGTGAATGACTACGCCGATGGGGAGAGGGGGACCGACGATGGTCGGGTCGGTCCAGTTCGCCTAGTTGGGTCGGGGATGGCCACGGCGCGCGAGGTCAAAGTGGCCGCGCTGTTGGCCTTTGTCGTTGCTGGTGTTGTTGGTGGCGCGCTCGCGGTTGCCGTTGGCCCAGAACTCTTCGTGGTCGGTGCTCTATCAATTCTGGCCGGCTGGGCCTATACCGGGGGGCCAAAGCCCTATGGCTACCTGGGTCTTGGAGAAGTTTTTGTTTTTGTCTTCTTTGGCTTGGTGGCCACGGTTGGTTCCGCCTATGTACAGACCGTTGAGGTCTCGAGGTTGGCGGTGACGGTCTCAATTCCGGTTGGACTGTTGGCCGTAGGTCTCTTGGTCATCAACAACCTGCGGGACATTCCCGGAGACACCCAATCAGGTAAGCGCACGCTGGCTGTAACAATTGGTGATGTGAACACTCGTCGACTGTATGTTGCCCTGTACGTCCTAACGGCGGGTTTCATTGTGCTAGCGGCACGTTGGCGGATCTTGGCCTTACTTGGCTTGATCGGACTCTTGAGTTGCCTGTGGCCGGTCCATCGTGTGCGGATGGGAGCTCGGGGTCGTGACCTCATCCCGGTCTTGGGGCAGACAGGAAAAACCCAATTGCTCACTGGCCTTGGGCTGGCCCTCGGCTTGGTGCTCTAAGTTTTGGAATGCGGCGGCCGATAGTGATGGTGTGAGCACACGTGCGGGGAAAACTGCTTCTGCCCCCGCGACGGTGCGCAGCCGTCAGGTGGGGCCGTCGCGGGTCGACAACGTCCGTCAGAAGCGAATCGCTGAGCTCATCGATGGATATGAGTCAACCGTCACATTGTCCAGCATCACCCGGAACGTGCTGTTCACCTGGCTGCTCCCGGCCACGGCAATGATGTATCTGGCCTATGCCGAGAGGGCTCCCGTGGAGGCGGAACCGGTTCAGGCCGATCGGCTTCGATTCGGCGCCCAATATGCCTCTTTTCTGCTTCTGGTCGCCACGTGTGCCCTGATAGCGATCTGGACCATGCGATCATGGTCCAATCAGAATCGTACGGGGCCTCGTCCAAGCCTTGGGATGTGGTCGCGAGTTCGTCGGCATATTCCCGGAATGATCCCTGTACTCATTGGTGTTCTTCTCCGTCCCCTTATCGGCGATCAATGGGGAATTGTCACTCCGATGATTGGCATCGGGCTGGTCTGGGTTGTCTCCCTTGTCCCGCTCCTGCTGGTCGATATCTATCGAATGATCTGGCAGCGATCAGCAAGCCCAGATTCGGGATCGGCCGATATGCCGCCCTTAGCTGTCTTTTTCAATCTCGCTCTTGGCCTGGCGGTGACGCTGATTGTCTTGGATGAACTGGTGATTGGATCTTCATCGAGTTCTGACATAGTTGGTCTGTTGGCTGAGGGTCGCTGGCTCGTTCGTGGTTTGCAGGGGCTTTCGATGGCGGTTGCCGCGGTGTCTGGGGCCCAACTCATTGTCCTCGTTGGACGAAGACAAGACGCACGACTGGTCTACATTGTGGAGTCTTCGGCTAGTTCGCCCATTGGAAAAAGTAGTGTCGTAACTGAGCAACAGGTACTCCTGGCCTGGCAAGAGTCGGAGAGCCTCCTAGACTTCGACCACTAAGGAACTGGCTCGAAGAAAGGCACCTGGTTGGGTTCGCATTACGAAACTCTCAACGTGAGTTCGTCGGCTTCGTATGAGAAGATCCGGGCCGCCTATCATGACGCGGCCCGGAAGTGGCACCCAGACCGGTTTCTTGATGCCACCCCGGGTTCTGCCAGCGAGGCGGAAATCGCCATGCGTCGAGCCAACGAAGCGTGGCGCATCCTTGGAGACGAGAGTCGACGTCGTATCTATGACCGCAGCTTGCGGGGCGGTGGTTCAGGCGTTGGAGCGGCTTCGTCGGCCCAAAGCCCGGGAGGGCCCAGTGAGGGTATCCGAGTCGACGATGGTGTTACTAGGATCGATCCACGTCTACTGGATCCGGATTTCTTGGATGCTCGCCGGCAGGCTCAGCTAGACGAAATCGACACCGTCCATGGGCGCTTTCTTCGGGCGATTCCCTTCGTTGGTTTCGTTGGGCTTTTGATCGGAATCGTAATCTTCACCGCCTATGCCAGACGACCCGATAGCACTCCGGTAAAGGACACGGTCCCGGGACCTGCTATTGGCGTTTCGGCCAATGCTTGTGTTCGCGTGATCGATGGCCCTCAGCTTCTTGAGGTTCCGTGCGGCTCGCCTGCCGACGGGCAGGTGATCGGTGCATATGAAGGGGATGGGTCCTGCCCAATTCTCACCGTTCGCGAAGTCGCACTCTTTGGTGATGTCACCGCGTGCCTTGCTGGCTGAGCCGTGTGACCAGTTCTAAGAACCGCAACGTCCTTCAAGCACCTTGATGGGTCGGCGAACGTCGCTCGCTATTTCCCACACGGCTGTGCCCGAACCGGCGAGGTCACGAGAGCTGACGACAATCTCCATCCGGCCATCACCGTTGAGGTTGGCAAATGTCCAGATCCGATAGATTTCAAGATTGGGTGGCGGTGCGTTCAGGCTGGCTCCATCAGCCTTGGTGAGAATGTGGTTAGAGAGAACCCCGTCGCCCTCAAGATCAACTTTGACCCACTGGGGAATCTCCATTGTGGGGGGTCAGTGAGGAGTCCGATACCCCCGGTAGCGCCACACACCGATCCAACGCTCGTGACAGTGGTTGTTGCCATAGTGCCATCAAGGGACAGCACGGCCATTTCTTCACCGGGGCTGATTGGTCCGGCAAAGTCCAGCGGCGCGCCA
>JAJRXF010000112.1 GCA_024276425.1 Actinomycetes bacterium
CGGACGGGTGAAGAACCCCGGACAAAACGGTTCCCCAGACCTCTATATCACGGAGAGTCAACGGGTCAACGGCGAGGGGGTCTTGGGCCAACACGGTGAAGTCGGCTTGTTTGCCGGGCTCGATCGACCCGATTTCGCTATCCATCTTGAGTTGGTAAGCGGCACCAAGAGTGGCGGCTTTAAGCGCCTCGGCCGGCGTGATGCGTTCGTCCGGCCCCAGGACATGACCGGATGGGGTCAGCCGGTTCACTGCACACCACATGGTATGGAGGGGCCCAATCGGGGTGATGGGGGCATCAGAATGGAAGGCCAAGTTAACTCCAGCATCCAGAGCGGACCGACAGGCGTTCATTCCCGCGGCCCGATCCTCACCAACGGTAATGCTTCGGTGTTGATCCCCCCAGAACCAGATGTGGTTGCTGAAGAGGTTGACGTTGACACCCAGGGCCGCCATTCGCCGAAACTGGGCTGGGGTTGTGAGCTGGGCGTGTTGAGCGGTATGGCGATGGTCGAAACGGGGGTTGCGTTCTTGGACTTCCTGCACGGCGTCAAGGAAGACATCGAGGGCCTCATCGCCATTAGTGTGGCAATGCACGACGAGCCCGGCGTCGTGGAAAGCTCCGAGGGATTGGGCGAGGGCCTCGGGCGGTATGAGCCAGATGCCATTCTCGGCTCGAGCATTTCCGGGGTTTGGTTCTGGTTTCTCCGGCAGGTACCGCGGCGGGTTGAGGCGAGCCGTGAACCCCTGGATTGACCCATCAAGGACGAGTTTGACCAAGCCGAAGCGAAGTAGGTCGGTGTTGGCCTTGGCCTTGGCGGCCACTGTCTTGGCTCCCTCGGCGTCGTCGCCGGAGTAACCTCGATACGCCATCATTACTCGAACTGAGAATCCGTCTTCGGCGGTGATGCGCTCCCAAATTGGCCAGTCGGTCGGGCGTACCGTGCCGAGGTCGGCGACGGTGGTGACCCCGGCGTTGCGGGCGCTGGCGGCGAACCGCCAGACCGATGCCGGGTCGGCGAAGGCCTGAAGGAGGGTAGCGAACCCCGGCATGGCGAGGGCCATGGCGGCGGGCTCTTGGAGTTCGCCGCTGGGAAATCCGGTTTCGTCGCGAGGTACCCCCTCGGCTGGATGGTCGGCTCCGATTCCCTGCTGGTCGAGCATGGCGGTATTGACGGTGGCGAGGTGCGCACTGGCGTGAAAGACGAAGATGGTTCTGCTGGTTGACACCTGGTCGAGGTGGCGGCGGTTGAGCCGCTCTTCCTCGAAATAGATGGGGTCCAGACCCCAGGCAAAAAGTACCTCGGCGTCGGGGTCAAGCTTGGCGTTGGCCTCCTTTAGCCTGTCGATGACCTCGGTCAGGTTTCGACAACCCGTCCATAGCTTGCCGTCGGGATCGACTCGGTCGAAATAGCCAACGTAGGGAAAGTTCCACATTGCCCCGTCCATGGTGTGGGCGTGGGCTTCCACAAAGCCTGGAACGAGCACCTTGTCTGCGAAGGTCTCATCAATGGTGGCCGACCCCCATTGGCGGAGCGACTCGAGCGTGCCAACACCGAGAATCTGGCCGCCGCGTACCGCAACGGCCGTTGCCTCCGGGTTGGCGTTCCAGAGGGTACGGATAACTCGGGCGGTATAGATAGTCGTTTCTTGGGGCGCTGTCTCTTGCACACCACAACAATGCCACTATCGGCATCGCCGTACCCAGTCGAGGACGCCGAGCGGTGATGCCTTAGGGTTTTGCTCGGGTTCTCCGCAGCGCTGGGTCGCTGACTTCCAGAATCTTGTCCGCGGCTTTGAGGACTCGGCCCGCGGTGCCGGGCGTATCTGAATCAACCAAATTGCCCATCACTTGGAGGGTGATCTTGGCAATTGATTGGGTGCCGACGGCTAGGCGAAGACCGCTGCGAAGAACAAACGGGTGTCCGATCAAGAATGAGAATCGGCGACCAGTCTGAAGGAACCCATCAAAGCGTTGGCCCACCACTTCGTTATAACGCTCAGCCGAGGAAGCTGAGTCCTGATCGAACAGTTGGGCCGCAAGGATCCCACTCTCCAGCCCGTAGTCGATTCCTTCGCCATTCATTGGGTTGATGAGACCGGCCGCATCGCCTACGGCAACCCATCCAGGACCATGCCTGCGTTGGCTACTCATTGGGAGTCGCCACGCCCTCGGTCGCTCAAGGTTTGGGCCGATCTCCCAGGAGTTCATGACCGATTCCCGGTAGGTGTCGAGCAGGGTATTCAGGTTGAGCTTTTTGAATCCCTTCATGGTTGAAAGGGCCCCAACACCAATGTTGACAGTGCCATCCCCGGCCGGGAACATCCAGCCATAGCCCGGTACCGGCGTGCCGGAATGGTCCTTCAGGGTAAGACAGGCCTCGATGAAACCTTCGGCGTGTCTGGGCGAACTGACATAGGTCCGGATGGCCAGCCCATAGGGTTCATCGGCTATCCGCTCGGCCCCAAGCATGCGGGCCACGGCCCCCGGCGCTCCACTGGCCACAATGGTGAGATCGGCATCGATCAGTCGGCCGTTTGCTTCTACGCCGATAACTCGGGGACCTTGGTCAGAGTCGACGAGTCGAGGCACAGCCTCACAGTCAAAGGCGACCTCTGCTCCTGCGTCGATGGCGGCATCGATTAGCGCGGCATCGAGTCGTCGACGTGGCCAGACCAATCCATAGTTGGGAAACCGGCTGGTTGTTGGCCAGTCGAGTTGCCGCTCGGTCTTGTTGGCGATCATCCGGAGACCCTGGATGTGATGCGCGTCGGAGAAGTCGATTCCAAGTTCAGTTAGGGCCCCGATCGCTCGCGGGGTCAAGCCGTCACCACACACCTTGTCCCGGCCATGTTGGCCCTTTTCGAACACAACAACGCAGGCGCCGTTTCGCGCCGCGGTGATGGCGGCGGCCGCTCCCGCAGGCCCCCCGCCAATGACTGCTATGTCAAAGTTTTCGGGTCGTGACATGATGCCGGTAGGCCGCAGAGTTAGCCAATTGAGCGAAGATCGACAACGAAGATCAGGGTTTCGTTGGGGCCGATGGCGCCGCCGGCTCCAGTAGGCCCATAGGCCATGGCTGGAGGGATGATCAGTTGGCGGCGACCTCCCACCTTCATTCCAGCAACACCCTGATCCCATCCGGGTATCACCATTCCGGCCCCCAGATTGAAAGAAAACTCCTCGCCACGGTTCCAGGAGGCATCGAATTCGGCTCCCGTTGACCAGGAGACACCGACATAGTCAACGGTGACCTGGACTCCGCTGGTGGCCTCAGATCTATCGCCGAGGAGAAGATCCTCGATGACTAGAGAGGTTGGAGGCTCACCAGCAGGTACGGAGATTTCGGGCTTTGAGTTGGTATCCACCCAGCGACGCTAGCCAAATCCGGGCCGTTTGGATCATTTCGCTACATTGTCTGCAGGACTTTGTCGATTCTCGCCTTGATCGATCACTCTCCAGGGGAAACCGATGACCGAAGATCTTTGCCATACCGAGGCGACGGAAGCAACCAATAAACAGCGTGGTGCGAGTCTGATTGAGTACGCCTTGTTGGTGGCGTTGATCGCCATTGTGAGCATCGCGGCGGTGACCTCGCTGGGCGGCACAACCTCGGAGCCGTTTTCCGACGTGCAGTCAGGCTTTATCAGCTAAGCGAGCGGATACGGGGAATCGAACCCCGGTCAACAGGTTGGAAACCTGTGGCTCTACCATTGAGCTACATCCGCGAATGAATCGAGAACGCTAGCGAGGTTCGACGTCGATTGCACCGCTCGGTACGGTGTCTGCAATGTTGGTTGTCGAGCGAGCCCTATCTGTCCTCACCGCGGTTGGCCAACTAGGTGGTCGAGGAGTCGGTATGTCTGAGCTGGGAGCTTTCACCGGACTCTCACCCTCGACCCTGCATCGTCACGTGGCCTCGCTGTTGGACACGGGGTACCTTCGCCGAGAGGAAGGATCCAAGCTGGTTGAGCTTGGCGGTCGGGCGCTCGCTCTTGGCGCTGTCGGGCACAGCGAGGACTCGGTCTATGGGCGGATCCGGGCTGGGGTGAGCCGACTGCGGACAACACTGGACGAAACGTCCTTTGCCAGCCAGTTAGCGGGAGAGGACATCATATGTATTGCCATGGAACGAGGGTCTAAACCACTCCACCTCAGCGTAAGTATTGGTCAGACTATTCCGCCACGTCGGGCTGCATCGGCAAGGGTTGTCTTGGCCAGCCTTCCCGTGGACCAGGCAACAGCCATTTATGAGCGGGCCGGTGATGGTAAGCCGTGTAGCGGACTCGCGGAGTTTCTTGATCATTTGGCCCAGATTCGGGAGCAGGGCCATGACACCTGCGATGACGAACTCGACGTCGGAGTTTGGGCTGTTGCAGTCCCGATACTTCACTCCGGGGACTATCGCAACGGCGTGCGTTTGGCCGGCGGGACTGGCGTTGTTGGTGCGCTGGCTGTAGCTGGACCAAGCAAACGCTTTCGCTCCATCGAAGAACGACAAGAAGCGGTGATTCTGGCGAAGCGAACTGCTCGAGGAGTCTCGAATCCGCCTGAGGTGCTAGAAGCACTGCAAACCCCTGGCGGAAGCGCCACTTTGGGGGCGAATCACGATAGTGTGATTCGCGGAGCGAAGGGGTAGTCATGGTTGTTGAGGAACTGGTTGCGGCGACGCGCAAAATCTTGCGGGCAAAGGCCGTACGGGAGTTTGAAACTCCCATCGAATTGGCTTCGGGTCAGAAGTCTCGGTTCTTCGTTGATGGCAAGGCTGGGTTGTCCCACTCCGACGATTTGCGAATGGCCTGTCGGACGATCGACGCCATGATTCGTGACGCTGGAATCGACTATGACGCTGTTGGCGGTCTTACGTTGGGTGCGGACCACCTTTGTGTCGGAGTATCTCTGGTTGGTGGTCGGTCCTGGTTTATTGTTCGCAAGGAAGCCAAGAAGCGTGGCACTGCCCGACAAATTGAGGGCACCGTGCTTGTACCAGGAATGCGAGTCCTGGTGGTCGAGGATGTTGTGAGTACTGGCGGTTCCCTGTTTAAGGCAATCGACACC
>JAJRXF010000113.1 GCA_024276425.1 Actinomycetes bacterium
CCTGGGCTTTGTCGTTCAAAGGCCATTCTTCTAACGGATCTTCTAACGGACGATCCGGCACTGGACGTCATTTCGGTGCTGCCGGACTCGATTTCGCCGAGGTTTCATCGCTGGTCGACGCGGTATGGGGCGGTGGCACGTGGTGTCGATCTAGGTGGTTGCCATGGGCCAAAGATGCCTTCGCCGTGAGATCACAGAGCCAATACTTCACTAGACCCCATACCTCACCTCAGAAGTGATCTATAGCGTCGCCCCCTCAAGAGATACTTGCGAGTTTTTCGAATTGGCCTAAGATGGAGTGAGACGGAGGAGTGGGTTCGATGACTGCATCGATTCTAGATCAGACCATATTGCCGCCTGAGGAGTCGCTTGACGACCTGGTGGACATCCTGAATCAGATGGGGGCCGAGCCGATGGCGAAGTTGGTTGGCCCAAGCGGAGAAGAGCTCCGCCTTCCTTCGGAAGTGTTCGAGGTTCTGCGCGAGGTTGTTGGGGCTATGGCTACAGGCCAAGCTGTAACTGTTGCCCCGATACATCAACGCCTCACCACTCAAGAGGCGGCAGATTTGCTCGGTGTGAGCCGGCCGACTCTAGTGAAACTACTTGAGTCTGGCGAGATCGGGTTCGAGCAGCCGGGTCGGCATCGACGGGTTCGCCTTGATGACGTACTTGAGTATCGGCGTCGCCGGTCTACCCAGCGTCGAGAGTCGCTGGACCGTATGGTCGAGATTGCGCAAGATAGTGGAATGTATGAGCAAACGGTGACCCCAGTCCGCACACGCTAGGGGGAGTGCGGTGGCCTTTGGCGTAGTTCTTGATACCTGTGTTCTCTATCCGGCTCACCTTCGCGACACGCTCCTTCGCTTGGCCGAGCGAGATCTGTATCGACCTTTGTGGTCCGGTGACATTATTGAAGAACTCCGTCGCAATCTCTTGAAAGCAGGAATTGCCGAGCAACATGTTGACGGACTCTGTTCCGAAATGAATGGAGCATTTCTGGACGCTGAAGTCAGTGGCTACGAGGCAATGATTGATTCGATGGCGTGTGATGACAAGGACCGACACGTTCTCGCCGCTGCGGTCCGAGCTGATGCTGGAGCCATTATCACCTTCAACATTTCTGACTTTCCACCACAGAGCACTGATCCATTTGAGATTGATGTGATCCACCCCGGAGACTTCCTTCTCGATCTGCTTGACCTAGCTCCTGCTGTCGTACTCGAGGAACTGACGAGACAAGCTGCAGCGAACCGTCGTGATCCGAAGACTCTCCCTGCTCTGCTCGGGGTTTTGGACCGCTCGGGTGTCTCGGCGTTTACTGATGAGATCCGCCGAAGGGTCACACAAAGGGGATGAGATGATGCACCCGCCGCTCCAGATTCTGGTGCACTCGGCCAGATCAAAGCCGGGACCCTAGGGCGCCACAATTGGCGGTGGGGCCACTGTTCGGGACGACAAGTCTCAGTTGGTTCCCATGGATCCTGCATCCAGTAATAAGCGGCTAGCGCTTCTTGTTGCTTGGTCCTTTGTTGCCACCGGATTTCTTCACCGGCGATTTGGATGAGATCAGCTCGGC
The DNA here is from genome assembly GCA_024276425.1 of Actinomycetes bacterium. Taxonomy (GTDB): domain Bacteria; phylum Actinomycetota; class Acidimicrobiia; order Acidimicrobiales; family SZUA-35; genus JAJRQY01. The sequence continues at coordinate 1,577 of JAJRXF010000113.1, forward strand.
AACCAATTCTGTCAACGGTTCTCCAATGCCCCGACGAAAGTTGAACCCAATCAGTTGTAGGATCTTTATCGACTCCTTGGACAATAGATCCTTCGCCAGGCTAGTGAATTTGTCCTCTCCGTCGGAAGCGTCGCTCAGACTGCGTATCAGAGGAATGATGCTGGTGGTGATGTATTCGATGTCTTCGTCGGAGATTCGTTGTGCGATGACTTCCTCTTCGTAGGAACGAGCAATTTGCACTAGTTCGCTTTTGTCAGCTAAGAGGTCGTTGACGAGTTCCTCCAAGAGGTGGATTGTGTCTTCGTTTTTCTTTCGTCGCCTGGCCGCCCCGACCTTGTCAGTCACGAAGGATGCGGTGTTTCGTGCGGCTACTTCAGTAAGCCTCACGGTGAGTTCGATTGCTTGAGGGTCCAAATCCATTGTGTTTTCCTTTCGATTGCGAACTTGACTTGTTGTCCGGTGATCAATCCCCGAACACAGCGGCGCCGAAGGTGGCGGCGGCTTCGGCTTGCATGCCGGGTATGACGTGCTGATAGACCGTCATGGTGAAGGCGATACTTGAATGCCCAAGCCGTTCGCTGACCACCTTTGGGTGAACGTTCTCCTGCAACAGGATCGTGGCGTGGGTATGTCGCAGGTCGTGCAGACGGATCTTGGGCAGGTCCATCTGAGTCATGAACCGTTGGAAGGTCTGGCTGATCAGATCAGGATGAATCGGTGAGCCGTCTGCCTTGGCGAACACGAACCCATCGGTGCCTCGTCTGCCGCTGGCCATCTGCTCCTCTAGCTGGGCCCGTCGATGACGGCGCAGCATAGAGATGGTTTGCGGATCGAGATCGATCGTCCGCCTGCTCGAATCCGTCTTGAGATCATCCTCAATCAACTAATACTCAACCGAAACGATCTGCTGTTCACGGTCAGTCTGGCCGCCTCCAGATCGACACTACGCCACCGCAGGCCCGCAAGCTTACCCCGGCGCATCCCAGTAGTCGCCGCCAGGAAGTACAGCGAATACAGATCGTGGCCCTCGATAGCTTCAAGGAACCGGCGAAGCTGTTCCCCCGACCATACGTTCATTGATCGGCCACTGCGGCTGATCGAAGGAGGATCGGCAATATCGGCCACGTTGCGAAACACCGTCCCCTTGCGAGCGGCGTCGGACAAGGCGCTCTGGATCGTGGCATGAACGTTGCGAACCGATTTAGCCGACAGGCCACCGCAGGCACCGTTGCGCTTGCCTTCAACTAGGAGCTTCACGTACAACTCATCGAGATCCTCAGGCTGAAGCTTCTGTAACGGAATCCGCCCGATGTGAGGGATGACGTGCAGCCGGATATTGGCCTCATACGACGCTGCCGTTGAGGGTTTCACCCTGGTCCGCTTCGACGGAAGCCACCGCTCCAACATGTAGTCACCCAGCGTGATCTTGTCCGGCGCTCGATAGTCCCCATCGTGCATTCGCTTGACCAACTCGCCCAACATCTTCTCCGCCCCCTTGCGGGAACTACCAGCGGCGTGCCAGCGATGCCGGGGCTTACCCGTCGCCGAATCGATCCCCTCATAGACCACGGCGTAGTAGCGCTTGCC
>JAJRXF010000114.1 GCA_024276425.1 Actinomycetes bacterium
TACCTCTATGTTCTGCTCGACATTTTCTCCCGCAAGATCGTGGGCTGGAGCGTGGATACCACCGAATCTGATCGGGTGGCGAAACGCCTCATCTCCCACACCTGCGCCAGAGAACGCGTCGGTCCTGCGATCATCGCCGCCCGCCAACACGTCCTCGACGCCGCCTACACCGCCCAGCCGCAACGATTCCGCAACGGGCCACCCACTGCGCCGGCACTGCCGACTTGGCCGGTTCACTCCTGTTGAGTTTGAGTTAGTGTTCACACCAGTCGCTGTTCTAGCGGCCTAGTCACAGAGTCAATGACTAAACCAAAGCTTGGGCAGCCGCCAAGTGATCGCACTGACTGCTACTGGTCTGGGGCAAATGCCCCGATCATCGTGAGGCCTTCAGTGATGGTCTCATCGATGGTGCCCCCGTGGTCTTGCTCGGTTTGCAGGACTCGGACATCCTTCGAGGTAAGGAAGGCTAATTCGGCATCGTTCAGACGACCGACCTGCTCGTCTTGCAAGCCATAGGCATAAACGACATTGCTCAGGTCGGTTCCCGACAGCACTTCGGTGAATCGCTTGTACCCAAACCCGGCAGCGAGGCGTGCCATGTTGGCATCAGTGAAATCACCATCACCACCCATCCCGGCCCCATCAGCATCAAAAGACTCAATGTTCACCCCATCGGTGAAACCGACAAAACGGCCTTCGGAAAAGGGAACCCAGACCTCTTCGGGCATGTCGAGACGTCCGACCTGAATGAAGTAACCGTCGGCCACATTGCCCTGGCTGGCTAGAAGGTCTTGTACAACAAAGGCCCCAAAGGAGGTGCCGACCACATATACCTTCTTGTCAGACTCGGCGTAATAGGCAACCACGTTGGCCAGGCTGGCGGTGGTGTCGGCATCGAACCCCTTCGCCTGATCAAAGTTGATTTCGGCATCGGTGAACAAGCCGGGGTTCTGGGTTTGGACCTGATGGGGTACAACGAGGTAGGTGCTGTCGGGATCGATGTCGGAGAAGATCCCCTCGGCTTCACCCATGTCCAGTTCTGGCATCGGTCCGCCTTGGGCAAACACAATCACCGTTGAGGCATTCGGGTTGCCGATTGCTTCAAAGGTTTGTGCGAGTGAATCAGGAATCATGGGGTCAGGGGTGTAGTTGGTAGCGGCATCGGAACATGCCGCGGCAAGCAATGCGGTGATGGTCAACAAAGCCAGCAGTCGTCGAATGTTGTTTGTCATGGTCTGAGCATGATCCGAATGCGATGCGATCAGACCCGTCTTTTGGCTAGAAATGCTCGGCTCAGCTGACACGCATTCGGGGACCACCTAGGCCAACGTCGCTCGGGTCCAGTTGTCACGACCACACCCTTGGGTGCACAACTACCACCGAGCGTTGGATCCTCTACTTAGCTGATGCTCTCGAAGTCGTTGGTCGAGCTCGGAACCGGATCGGATCACCCCGACCGTCAAACAGAACGAGTACTTCTGCCCGGTCTTGGTCTGCATTGCCAAACCAATGGGGCGTGCGGGTGTCGAACTCCGCCGCCTCCCCACTTTCAAGGGTGAGCTCCCGACCACCAAGAACAAGCCGCACCCGACCACTCAAAACATAGATCCATTCATAGCCATCGTGAATACCGGCTTGGGGTTCCGCTCCGGCTCGATTGCGGTGCAGAGTGACCTTGTTAGCCCATCGATCCTTCGAGTCATGAGTGAGCGAGACGAAGGACAAACCATCCCGTCCGGGAGGTCGTCCATTCACCATATATTCTGACAATGAAGACACGCTAACTAAATGATCCAACGACACTCGATAGATGTGAGCTAGCGGAATAAGCAGCTCAAGAGTCGCCTTACGTTGTCCAGACTCCAGACGTGACAAAGTGCTGATCGAAATGCCGGTCATCTCTGAGACTTGAGCCAACGTCCAGCCGTATTCGTTCCGCAAGAGCCGCAACCGGCTTCCTGCCAACTCAAGCGATTCTCTCGTCAAGGTGTCCACCAACCGAGCTTGCCAAATCGGCAACTCTCGGTGCAACCCGTCACCGGCTTGGCCAGACTTGAGGCCCGGAGGAACTATGAGCAGAGCAGCGGTAATCTCGTTTCCATTGCGAGGCATCTCGATGGCCAGACGCCCACCCGGCCATCACCCGCTGGCGCTTGATTTGATGGGCCTCGAGGAATCAAACGGGTCCCTGATGCAATAAAGTCGGCTGAGTTGGATGGCGGGCCGTGTCCCAGCGGCGTCCTACTACGGTTGGGAGCAGTCAATCCACGGCCCAGGATCTGGAACGGTGGTCGCCGCCGTCGACGGCCTGGCGGACCGGATGATGACGGGCGCGCTCCGTAGCGCAGCTCTGTTGATCTACACGTCGTTCATCTTCAAGCCACCGAGTGACTCCCAAGGTCAGCCCGACATCCAACCCAATGTTGGAAACTACGTGATGGTTCAGATCGCTCCCGGGCAGATCGCATTTTATGCGCACCTCAGGAAGAATTCGGTGCGAGTGGAATGCGGCCAGGTCATTGCCAAGGGTGAAGTTCTTGGCGAAATGGGAAACTCCGGCAATACCACCGCTCCCCACCTACACGTTCACGTCATGGACCAGACAACCGACCTTGCCTCCGCCAACCTCGTTCCTTTTGTTTTCGAACACTATGAGCTGTGGAATGGCTCACATTGGATTCCACAATCAATGACTTGTCCCTCGCCGGGCCAAGTTCTCCGTTGCTCACTTCATTGACCCCTAGGCCGATAAGAACCCATGAACATCGGGACCAGATTCACGCAGTTGTGAGTGGAGGGATCGATTTGCAGGACGCGCAATCGGACGGAGGATGTCTGCACGCAGCCCCGATTGGTCCGCAGCGAACTCAGTCCCCTCTCTCAGGAATTCAAACTCGATAATGTCGCTGCCATCGCCAAGACAACGTCGGGTCATTCGAACAGCTGCGCTATACCCCGAAGATTTGTTCTTAGCCCGACACGGGGAAACCGAATGGAACACCCAAGGGCGACGACAGGGACAACTTGACTCACCGCTCACGGCCAAAGGCCACAGCGATACCCAGAGACTCATCACCACGCTGGGGCCCGTCGGTATCGACGCCGTGTTCACCAGTCCGCTGGGCCGAGCCATCGCCACCGCCACACCAGTGGCCAAGGAGCTGGATCTGCCCGTTCATGTGATCGAGGGTCTCGCAGAGCTCGACCATGGCACGTTTGCCGGGTTGACCAACTCCGAAGTCGAAACTCTCCACCCCGGCGAACTCACACGCCGCAACCAACACAAATTCGATTGGCAATACCCCGGCGGCGAAAGCTACCGAAGTGCTGAGGGTCGGGCCAGTCGCTCACTCGAACAGATCGCCAAGACCGGCACACACCGGCCATTTGTCGTGGCTCACGAGATGATCGGTCGCATGCTGGCCAAGTGCCTAACCTCCATGACCGCACAAGAAGCGCTTGAGTGGCGGCTGCCCCACGGGGCCGTTGTGCGGTTCGAAGCCGGAAGCCAGAGTTTCGTCGAGTGATGTCGATGGTCGGATCACACGATTCGGCTGGTCTTGGAACCCCAATAACGATCCTGAAGGAGCCGCTTATACAACTTGCCAGTTTCGAGCCTCGGGAGCTGTTTCTCGAAGTCAACACGGCGCGGGACCTTGTAGCCAGCAAGATGCAGACGGGCATAGTCAAGAATGTCGCTCTCAACTTCGAGCCCCGGATCAACGCCGGCTATGAGCTGCACGACCGCCCTCACCTCCTCCCCCATGTCGGGATGAGGGATACCGACGACGGCGACATCTTGCACCGAGGGATGCATGATGATGCGGTCCTCGATCTCCTGAGGGTAGATGTTGACACCACCCGAGATAATCATGAAAGACTCGCGATCGGTCAGGTGCAGGTAGCCATCGTCATCGACGTAGCCAATGTCGCCAAGCTTGGTCCAGAGTGGCTCGGTCGGGTGACGGGCATCTTCGGTCCTATCCGGGTCGTTGTGATATTCGAACGGCGGCTCGGCCCGTTCGAAGTAGATCGACCCTGGCTCCTCGGGCGGTAGCTCGCCGCCGTCGGGACCACAGATGTGCAACTCGCCCATGACCGGCCTGCCGACCGTTCCCGGGTGCTCAAGCCATTCTGCTGTATTGCACAGGGTCAGGCCATTCAGTTCTGTTCCGCCGTAGTACTCCCACAGAATTGGGCCGAACCAGTCAATCATCTCGTACTTGACCTCGATGGGGCATGGTGCCGCGGCGTGGATCACTACCTGCAGGCTCGAGAGGTCGAACTGCTGTCGAACCGACTCATCGAGCTTGAGCATGCGCACGAACATGGTGGGCACAAATTGGGCGTGGGTGATCTGATGCTCCTCAATCAGCCGGAGTGTTTCGACCGGGTCGAATCGTTCCATGACAACGTTGGTGCCCCCAAAGATGTGCACGGTCGCGGTGTAAGCAAGCGGAGCAGAGTGATAGAGCGGGGCTGGTGATAGGTAGATCGACCGCTCGTCGAAGCCGAAAGCATCGCGAGCCATTGCCTGGAACGGGGTCACCTGGTCGAACTGGCCCTCGGGTAGGGGACGACGGATCCCCTTTGGTCGGCCCGTTGTGCCCGATGAATACCCCATGAAGTCACCAGTGGGCTGGTCGCCGAGGGGCGAATTGTCGACTCCCTCGATGACATCCTCGTACCGATCGAAACCCGCCACCGGGCCATCAACCGCGAGCCGGAGAGCCACATTGCTCGCCTCGGCCACCTCAGTCGCCACCTCGGCCATGGCCACCGAGGTGATCAAAGCCCTGGCCCCCGAGTCGTTGATGATGTGGCTGGCCTCGGGCGCCGTCAGGTACCGGTTGACCGGGCACAGCAGCATGCCCGAGCGGTTGGAGGCCCAGTAGACCTCGTGGTAGCGGGGGTTGTTTTCCATGAGCAACGCCACCACGTCGCCCCGGCCGATGCCGGAATCACGGAGTAGGCGGGCCAGACGGATGCTGCGATCTTCGAGCTCGGCGTAGGTCACCACCTGGCCCGAGCCAGCGATGATCGTCGCTGCCTTGGAAGGCGTGAGTCCTGCGTGCTCAGTGATGACCATCAGGTTCGGGCGTCATCAAGTTCGACGCCAAGCAAGCTCTTGCCCTGCAATCCAGCGGCGGTGTCGAAATCGATCATCGCATGCCGGGCACCGGTACCAATGTCGCGCGCTAGACGCTGGATGGGGTTGTGATCATGAGCCGCCCCCGCTCCCGCCGCGGCCAACAGGCGGTTGGTGGCGCGAACGCACAGCTCGTTAGCGTAGGCCGCATGCCACCGGACCTGAGCACGCGCCTTGCTAGCCATAGGCGGATCCTGCCTGCTTGCCGCGTCGAGAATGTCGCAGGCTCGGAGGACTAGGGACCAGGCGCAAGCAAGCTCACCACTGGCCTCGGCCAGGCGGGCCTGCAAACCCGGGTCATGGCGTTTCTTTTCACCGGTGTACGCGTCGACCCGGTCGATGCTCTGCTCGGTGGCCAGCTCTAGCAGACGCTCAGCCATGCCCACAATGGGTCCGAGCAACAGTACGGCCAAGGACGCTTGGATCGGCAGCCGGTACAACCCGATCTCGACTCCGGGCACCGTCCCGATCATCGCCCTGAAAGCAGGAATCGACCGATGATCGGGCACGAACACCTCGTCGAGAAGGACATCGTTGGAACCGGTGCCTCGCAGACCCAACATGAACCAGGTGTCCTCAATCGTCACCTCGGCCTTGGGTACGAAGAACAATTGATCAGGACACGAATCCTCACCACCACCATCGGTCCCCTGGCTTCCGACAATGAGCCATTCGCCCCGATCGGCCCCACTAGCAAAGCGCCATCGTCCACTCACCACGTAACCACCTTCGACCCGACGAGCCTTCCCGGGCCGAGTGGATGGCACACCCGGTATCAGCACGCCTGGGTCCTTACCGAAGACGTCGTCCAGACCAGCTTGTGGCATCCGGCCAGCGATGAACGTGTGAGCACCGGTCACCATGAGGACCCATGACGCGGCCGAACAGCCATGAGCGATCACCCGCTCAGCATCGACCAGTTCCCGGAGCGAAAGCTGATATCCACCGTGGCTGGCCGGACTGACAATGCGCGTGAGGCCAGCATCACGAATCAGATCGACCGCTTTGGGGCTCAGCTTCCGGGCCTCCTCAGACTCAATAGCCGTCTCCCGTAAGGCCTGGACGATTCCCTCGGCCTTGGCGATGACATCCGCTCCACTGTTCATTTCACAGTCCCCTTCACGTGTAGCATGCTAGCATGCCAGTTATGACTACTCGGAGCAAAGTCGCTCTGCCTAAACCATCGCCCAAGTCGGGCCTTGGCGGGGTCCGACTCAACGTCTGGGCCTACACCTATCTCAAAGGGCTACTGCTTGATGGTGGCCTCGAACCGGGCGATCGGCTCTCTGCGGAGAGCGTCAGCAAAGTCCTGTCAGTCAGTCGGGCCCCGGTCAGCGACGCTATCCGGCGCCTGGCCATGGAAGGCCTACTCGAGATCGTCCCTCAGGTCGGGTGTCAGGTCACCACTCCCAACCCCGAAGAAGTGCGCGACTTCTATGAAGTCTTCGGGGCCGCTGAAGGAGCCATCCTCCGCCTCGCAGCCATACGGCGCAGCCCTGCTGAGGCCGAAAACCTCGGCCGACTTGCCGCCGAGTGGTCAGACACCGATGATCTGCCGGGTGATCCAGCCGCCCGCGCTGCTGAACTTCGAGACCGGAACCGTCGTCGTTACAAGCAACTCCATCAACTGGCCAACTCACCACTAAGCACCGGTCTTGCCGAGTCTTTTTGGGACCGCAGCGATTTCTACATTCGCTCAGCATTTCAAGGCCAGCCAACGCCCGACTATGTGCGAGCCGCCCACCATGCGATCGTCAACGCCGTGATCGAACAGGACGCCGAGGCAGCCGAGAACGCCACCAGGACCTACCTCAGGAA
>JAJRXF010000005.1 GCA_024276425.1 Actinomycetes bacterium
CCTTCGCGGAGGCTTTAGTTGGCAGCGACGGTCTTGGTGTGGTGGGCGATGTGTGCACAGAGACCGACAACGAGGCCCGGGTGGTGGTGCTGCGCAGGGCCTCGAAGAAATGGTGGGCTTGAGAGATCCGGCGTTGGTGGCCGAGGCCCGCCTTGTGAGGAAGGTGGCGGCGATGGCCGAGCACGATCGGTCGGTATGTCGAGTCGAACAGTTGGCTTCTGCCGCCAGTACCAGTATCCGGACCCTTCAGCGCCTCTTTGACACCCATGTCGGGGCCAGTCCGTCGTTCGTGATCCGTAGATGGCGCATCATCGAAGCGGCCGAGGCGGCACGGACAGCCATCGACGGCGGACAACAGTGGCGGGGATGGGCCGCGGTGGCGGCCGACCTTGGCTATGCCGACCAGGCCCACCTCACCCGAGACTTCCGGGCTCACCTTGGCACCTCGCCGTCTGCCTATCTCGCCTGCGTCTCCAGACCATCCCGAAGTGCGGGCCTCACTTGAGCGGTTGAAGAAGACCTACAGATTGGGGCTCCTCAGCAATGGCGACACCTACCCAGACAAATGTGGGCTGCCTCACACGTTTGATGAGGCGGTGCTGGGGCCAAGCTACGGATTCGAGGAGCCTGATCGGTGCTCGTTCGAGGGACGGTGGGGTCAGATCCTGGTCGATAATCTTTAGTGGAGCCGAAGGCGATGCCACCAGGATGCGGGTGGAGTACTTCGGCCCGGATGGCCAAGAGAACGCCGAGTTCGAAATTGCAATCCTCGACGGACCTCAACTTCAGCGGAGCGATGCGGGGGCGGACATTCCGATACTTGGGGTCTGGTGGCTGGTCGTGGTTCTGGCCCTTGTGTGGGTATTGATCGGCGTGGCCGTATGGCGTCTGCTCTCAATCCCAAGATCCACACGGCTTGCTGGCTTGCTAACTCGGTCCGTGCCGCGGCTGATGGTTGGTTTCGTGTTACTCACCGCCCTTGGCATGTTGGCGGTTATTCTCACAAAGCCAGAATCTCATGCAAATCTCGACCCCAGCCAAGAGTTTGATCGAACGCCACGGGCCCTGGTGGGCCAGGTCTATGAGTATTCGGGGTTGACGTCTGGTGATCTCAGCCAAACCCCAGATGAGGTAGATGGAAAGCTGCTCTACGTACAGGCTGGTTGCGCCAGCTGTCACAGCGTTGGCGGGGACGTCGGAGCCGTCGGTGGCTCAATTGTTGGTGAGAACGCACCTCGCTCTGTGCAATCGCTGATGGACGAGATCAGAGAGGGCCCCAAAGGCATGCCGGCATTCAGCGAGGGCACTCTGTCCGAAACGGAGATCGAGAAGATCTTCGACTACTTGCAAACCCTGCCTGCAAACTCCTAGCCGATTAACCTGCGACCATCCCAAGCACCAACCGTTGGCAGACGTGGAGGAGATCCTGGTCGACCCCCGAATACCGTTCGCTGACTTCAATAATGGTTACTTCGTTGGTGGGTAGACCCAGATTGGTGGCAGTCCTAGTCACCGCTGTTAGTGCGCGTGCTATGTCGTCGGTGTCCACGAGCCGACTCTATCGAAAGCGAATTGTTCACCCTTTGGGGGTGTTGCCAGCGCGAAGCTCGCGGACAATCGTTTCGATCACCCACGCCACTACCGGACCCGATTCGGTACCGGGAACTCCGAACTCTTCCCGCATCCGCAGCCACGCCTGCGACGAGAGCAGGCAGCCGAGCACTGCGGCAACGCGTAGGTGTTCTCCCTTGTCGAGATCGGGGAACTCATTGGCCAGAAGTTGTCGCAGTTCTTGTGATTGGGTTTGGGCATCGTCGGCCAAACCGCGAGGATCGGCGAGGGCCGCCTGGGCGAGGGCAGCAGCGGGGTTCTCCTCGAACAACTCCATCCGCAACCGTCCAGTCGCGGGCAGGTTATCGAGACCACCCGCTGCGAGCGAGGGTGTGAAGCCGTCCACTTCGGGCAAACGCTGTGCTAATTCTTGGAGGAGAGCTTCACGATCGGGGAAGTGTCGGTAGACGGTGCGCTCTGACACTCCAGCGGTCGAAGCGACCTTGCGGGTAGTCACTTTGTCGGAGCCTCGGTCAACCAGCAGCGAGGCTGCGGCGTCGAGAATGAGCTTCTTGGTCTGGATCACACGTTGCTCGCGCAACGTCGAGCGGTAGTGGGTGCTCTTTGGCGTCTGGCCCATGGGTTCCTCCGTGGGACATGATGTCACATTGGCGAACACATGACGTCCAGTTTTGGACGGGTTCGGGGCCGCTTCGATCAACGACACCATCTGGAAGCCTGTGCTACACTGCAGGCCAGCGGCTTTGTCACGCTCAACCTTCTTCCGGCGCCCACGATCCGGATCATGGAGGCAAAGGGGACCGGTGGTGTGCCCGGCAGTTTGAATCCAGAGTCTGAAGATTGCTGTCGTACAAACTCTTTATTGCCAAGGTTGGCACCGCGAACGTGGGTCGTCGGTTCGTCGACCGAGGCGAAAGTGGTTTGATATGACGAGGCAAGAGTCCTTCAAGAAGCGGATCCGTGCTCGGATGGCGACAACGGGCGAACGCTACACCGAGGCCAGACGGATGCTGCTGGAGCAATCGGGCACCCACGGGTCGAAACGCCAATGGGTGTCCCAGCCGGGAACGTCAGATACGGCTATCCGTAAGGGGACCGGTAGGGGCTGGGATGAGTGGTGCGATCTCATCGACCAGTTCGAACACAAAGCCGATGGTCATGCTGCCATTGCTGACCATGTGCGCAAAAACTTGGGAGTTGGAGCATGGTGGGCCCAGTCCGTGACCGTGGGCTATGAACGGATTGTCGGTTTGCGTCTTCCATACCAGAGGGCCGACGGCACCTTTAGTGCCAATAAGTCGGCCACTGTGCGGACTGACGCCGATGAGCTTCGCTCCATGCTGTTGGACGATGAGGAACGGCCGCATCTCTTCCCCGGTGTATCGACGGAGCTAAAGTCACGGCCAGGCACCAAAGCGATTCGGGTTGCCATTGGCCCGGGAGTGGCCACGATCAGTTTTGATGACCTCGGTCGTGGTTTTACCAGGGTCGCCATTCAGCACAACCATCTTCCGAGCCTGGATTCGGTTGAACAATGGAAGTTCTACTGGCAGGAGTGGTTGGAGGCAATCGAGGAGGAACCATCCCACGGGTTGGGACCGGATTGAGGGTGGTTGGTCCTGAAGTAGACGTGTCGAAACGGTTCTCCCGAGACCGAGACGATGCCCTTCGCCGTGGCCTGTCGGTTGCCGTTTCAGCCGCCGGGCCGGGCGGCGTCTCCTAACAACGTCACCGGTGGTTGGTCCGGTTTACAGGCGAGGGGCTACCCAAGGGTGAAACTTGGCGTCACACTGGTGGGATGACGGAGATCAACGAAACGAAGCTTCCTGGTGTTGGAGTGCTCCATGATTTCAAGTGCCAGAGCGGAGATCGCGTCGGGGTGATCTCTCATCACGCGGGCCGCCGCGAGGTTCTCATCTACGACTCGGCCGATCCCGACCGGGTTGGCGAGTGTGCGACGATGACCTCCGACGAAGCCCACACCCTGGTCGATCTGCTTGGGGGTTCGAGTGTCACCGAACGCCTTGATGTGCTGCGCCACGAGATAGCCGGCCTGGCCATTGACTGGTTGCCCATCTCGGATCGGAGTGCATATGCGGGAAAGACAATTGCGGACGCGGCCCTGCGAACACGGACCGGTGTCTCAGTAGTTGCCATTGTGCGAGCCGACCAACCGCTTCCCGCCCCCGGCCCTGAGGAGGAGTTGCGGGCCGATGACACCGTTGTGGTCGTCGGCACTGTCGAGGGAATCGACGCCGCGGCGCGCCTCTTGGCGTCCCCTAATTCATGATCTTTGGGGCCATCCCTGGTGCGGCTACTCTCTTTGTCGAACTCGGCGCCATCCTAATTGCGCTTGCCCTTCTCGGACGAATAGCGGCTCGATTCGGAATCCCACCCATACCGCTGTATCTCCTGGCTGGTCTCGCGGTTGGGAATGGTGGATTTGTCGAACTCCTCACCGCTCGACAATTCATTGAGACCGGGGCCCAGATTGGTGTCATCCTTTTGCTCTTGTTACTCGGCCTGGAATACACCGGGGAGGAGCTGACCTCTGCACTAGCCGACCACGCACCGGCGGGAGCGGTCGATCTTGTCTTGAACTTCACTCCGGGACTGATCCTTGGCGTGATACTGGGCTGGGACATTCGCGCTGCTCTCCTGCTCGGTGGCATTACTTACATTTCATCATCGGGGATTGTGGCCAGAGTCTTGGCCGATTTGGGCAATACCGGTAACCGCGAAACCCCGGTTATTCTCGCCATTCTTGTCACCGAGGATCTGGTCATGGCCTTGTATTTGCCACTAATGGCCGGGCTACTCATCGGTGGCGACGCCTTCAGCATCGGTATCGAGATCGTGATTGCCATTACCGCTGTCGTCATTGCTCTCGGCTTGGCCATCAGGTTCGGAGACAAAGTCAGTGCGGTGGTTTTCAACCAGTCGGATGAGAATTTGCTGCTTAGCCTCCTGGGACTGGCCCTCGTGGTCGCAGGGATCGCGGAGTATGTTCAAGCGTCGGCTGCCGTCGGAGCCTTTCTGGTTGGAATCGCGTTGAATGGGCCGGCCGAGCGGGCCGCCCGAAACGTGCTTGAACCATTGCGCGACTTCTTTGCTGCCATGTTCTTCGCCTTTTTCGGTCTACAGATCAATCCCGCCGACTTGCCTCCGGCTTTGGGACTTGCTTTTGGGCTGGCCGTGGTGAGTGGAATGACAAAGTTGGCGACGGGATGGTGGAGTGCTCGAGACGCTGGAATTGAGCGACCAGGTCGCTTGAGGGCCGGCCTGACGCTGGTTGCCAGAGGTGAGTTTTCGATCGTGATCGCGGGTATTGGAGTGGCTGATGGCATTGAGAGTGACCTGGGAGCCCTGGCTGCCGCCTATGTTCTGATTCTCGCCACCGGTGGCCCATTGCTGGCCAGGGCGGCCGACCCGATCTCGAGACTTGCTCGAAAGTAGTCGACGAGCGGCGACGGCTGGCTGGTTAGAGCGAGTCGGCCGAAGGAAGGCGAAGTCGTTTAAGCAACAAAGCGTTGGTGGCGACGATGAAACTTGAGCCAGACATGGCGATTGCTGCCCACTCGGGTCGAAGTCGAAGACCGAACTTTGGTTCAAAGATGCCAGCGGCGATCGGGAGAGCCAGGACGTTGTAGGCAACGGCCCACGCCAGGTTCTGGTTCATCTTGCGAACGGTTCCACGACCGACTTTGAGGGCCACCGGGACGTCGAGTGGATCGGACCGCATGAGAACGATGTCGGCGGTTTCGATCGCCACGTCCGTTCCTGCGCCAATGGCGATTCCGAGGTCGGCGGTGGCGAGCGCGGGGGCATCGTTGACACCGTCGCCGACCATTGCCACCTTCTTGCCCTCTGTTTGAAGTTCGGTAATCTTGGCCGCCTTGTCTTCGGGAAGAACGTCAGCGATCACGGTGTCAATGCCAAGCTTGGAGGCGATGCGCTCGGCTGTTGCTTGATTGTCGCCAGTCAGCATTACCACCTCAACTCCCATCTCGTGGAGTGCCTTGATTGCAGCCGGAGAGGTTTCTCTGGCCGCATCGGCAATGCCAATGACGGCTGCGCCGACACCATCAATCCCGACCATGATGGCCGTGCGTCCACCTGCGGCCAGTTCGTCGCGTTGTGATCGCAGAGCTTCGACATTGATTCCTTCCCGATCCATGAGGCGGACGTTGCCGATAACTATCTGTCGGCCATCGACCGAAGCAATGGCGCCATGTCCTGGAACGTTCTCGAAAGATTCAGCCCGTATTCTCTCGACCCCATTGGACTCGGCGTAGCGGACGATGGCCTCGGCCAGTGGGTGCTCGGATTCTCGTTCGAGAGCGGCTACGAGGCGCAACATCTCCTGGTCTTGCCAACCATTGGTGATGATGTCGGTAACTTCGGGCTCACCCTTGGTTAGCGTGCCGGTCTTGTCCATCACGACGGTGTCGATACTGGCCGATGCCTCAAGCGCGGTGGCATTCTTAATCAGGACGCCTCGCTTAGCCCCAAGGCCCGTCCCCACCATGATGGCGGTGGGTGTTGCTAGACCGAGGGCGTCAGGGCACGTAATGACGATAACGGTGATGGCGAACAGTAGGGCAGTAGAGAAGGCCGCCCCCGCCAGGGTCCAGCCCAGCAGGGTTAGGGCACCTCCGATAAGGGCGACGAGCACCAGCCAGAACGCGGCTCGATCAGCCAAGCGTTGACCTGGGGCCTTAGAGTTCTGTGCCTCCTGAACCAGTTTCACAATCTGGGCCAACGCGGTTTCCGAGCCGACTTTGGTTGCCTCCACCCGTAGCACCCCGTTCTTGTTGATGGTTGCTCCGACGACGTTAGAACCAACCTCTTTCTGAACGGGAAGGCTTTCACCCGTTACCATCGATTCATCGACAGCGGACTGGCCATCGACGATGACGCCATCAACAGGAATTCGGGAACCGGGTCGGACTAGGAGGACGTCGCCCACCACGACCTCGGCGGTCGGTACCTCGGTCTCGACACCATCCTTGATGATCACCGCGGTTGGAGGCGTCAAGTTCATGAGGGTGCGGATGGCATCGTTGGCTCCGCCGCGGGCGCGCATTTCGAACCAATGGCCGAGCAAGACAAACACCGCCAGCATGACGGCTGCCTCGTAGAAGACTTCGCCTCCTCCGGTGAGGGTGATGACGAGTGAATAAATCCAACCCGCGGCGATGGCGATGGATACAAGAACCATCATGTCCAGGGTTCGTCGCTTTAGTGCGGCGGCACCTCCCTGGAAGAAAATCCAGGCGGACCAACCAATGACGGGGAGGCTCATCAGAAGTTGAAAGACGTCGTCTCTCAGCCCGAAGGGTGCTGCAAGGCCATAGTTCAGGACGTCACGACCCAATGTTGAGTAGAGCACGACGGGGATCGAGAAGATCAACGCAACCCAGAATCGGTTACGCATATCGGCAACCATGTCTTCCATTGACATTTCGCCCTTGCCGCCGTGGCCCATGACCGCGTGGGGCGATGGTTTCTCTGAATCTGAATCACCGTGGTCCATTGCGTCCATTGCACCGTGGTCCATTGCGTCCATTGCACCGTGGTCCATTGCACCCTGGGTTTGGGTGGGTGAGCACAGGTGTGCCGGGGTCGCTTCGCCTGAACAGCAGTAGCCGCACTCCGAGATCTGTTCCTGAAGGGCGTCGAGAGTGATCTTGGTGGGGTCGAATCTCACGGTGGCTGTCTGCGATACCGGGTTCATTTCGACGTCGAAAACACCATCTGTCATTTTCAGGTGTCGAGTGACTTTGGACTGCTCGGAAGCGAACTGCATACCGTCAACGCGTAGAATCGCGGTTTCGATCGCCGGATCTTGGGTCGAGTGGGTCATCTCTTCTCCTGGTTCGTCACCATGTGATCTGTATCACATGTCTATACCCTATACCCCTATGGGGTATATGCCAACGAGAAGCACGGTATGGAGGAAGCACGGTTTTGAGGAAGCACGGTATTGAGATTGAGGAACCAGTGGCCAATTCTGGTCCTCGTTGGGTCTCAGCTTTCCCAGATAGGCCCTACAGCCTCTTCGGAAGAGCCTGATCGAGATCGGCGTAGAGATCTTCTGTAGACTCGAGGCCAATCGAAAGCCGAACCATGCCGTCGCCGATTCCTACCGCCCGGCGAGCCTCCGAGGAGAGTCGTCGATGGGTTGTCGTGGCCGGATGGGTCACCAGACTTTTGGAGTCTCCAACATTGTTGGAGATGTCGAACAACCGAAGAGAGTCACAAAACGCAAAGGCCCTCTTTTTCGTGTTGAGATCGATGGTGAGGATGGTGCCACTACCGCTCATCTGACGACTGGCGAGGTCGTACTGAGGGTGGGAATCCAGACCGGGATAGCGCACCTGGTCGACCCGGCTGTCACCGGCGAAGCGTTGAGCCAATACTCCAGCGGAGTTGGTTGATGCCTCGACCCGGAGTCGAATAGTTTCGAGCCCTTTGCCCAGCACCCAGGCATTGAATGGACTCAGACTTGGCCCCGTGTGGCGGGTGAAGGGGACAACCGTTTCAGAGATGTAGTCGGAGCTCCCAAGTATCGCTCCACCGAGCGTCCTTCCCTGTCCGTCGATGTGTTTGGTAGCCGAGTACACCACCACGTCGGCCCCGAACTGGAAAGGTTCTTGTAGCACCGGGCTGGCGAATACATTGTCGACGATGACTAGGGCCCCGGCCTGATGAGCCAATGCCGCCACGGCCTCTAGATCGATGATTTCCAGGCCCGGGTTTGATGGGGTTTCGAGAAACACCGCCTTGGCTCCACCCGTGAGAGCCTGCTCCCATTCAGTGTTAGAGGTGCCGTCAACGAGGACAGTTTCAACCCCGAGCCGAGGAAGAATCTCGGTAAGAATGACGTGACAGGATCCGAACAGCGCCCTGGACCCCACCACCTTGTCTCCGGCGCTGACCAGGCTTGCAAGTGCGGCGAACACTGCGGCCATACCGCTAGCCGTCGCCAGGCATGCCTCCGCTCCCTCAAGGATTCGGAGGCGTTCCTCGAACATCGTCACCGTTGGATTGCCATAGCGAGAGTAGATGTAGCGGTCGTGATCGCCGCGGAAGGCCGCCTCGGCCTCAGATGCCGAACCATAGACATAGCCCGACGTCAGGTAGAGGGCTTCGGCTGTCTCCTCAAATCTAGATCTGCTGAGGCCGCCCCGAATCAGGTTGGTTGCTTCACCCAGCGGTTTGGCCAACTGATCATCATCAGGGACTCTGGTCATGGGTGGGAGGTCCTCTTCTTTCGGGGGTCGGGCATATCAACACTAGCGGCGGGGGTGAGACTGAGCTATGATCACGTAGCGTGATGGACGACCACGTTGAAAGTTCGGCAAGTGCTTCAAGTCGGGTGACTACTCCCCCTCATCCAACTCACGGTCGCGTGGCGCCTCCTTCGTCCAGTCTGGTTGTCATGGTGATGGCTGGACTCGCCATCCTGGTGGCCGCCCTCCTGGCCCCAATTGGGGTTGGTCCAGCTTCACCTCAAGTTGGGGCACCGTTGAGTTGTACCCAGGTGACAAATGGGAACACCATTACGGTTACGTGGCCGTCGGTGGCTCAGGCGGAGAAGTACGTGGTCTATCGCACCGTGGACAACTCGCGTCAGTCTTGGCGGGGGGCGACTCCTGGTACGACGTTTACTGACACTACGCGGCGGGGCACGATTGTGTATTACGTTGCGGCCAAGGTTGGGAATGTCAAGTCTGCTCGGACCCAATGCCAAGGGGCCCAAAACCCTCCGGCCG
>JAJRXF010000115.1 GCA_024276425.1 Actinomycetes bacterium
ATGTGTGACTACGGTATGGCGAACATGCAGAGACAAGACGTGCAAAGGAGCACTCCCTGTGTCGCAGACTTTACGAGTTGTTCAGCTCAATATCGGATCCCTCATCGAGCCTGATTGGGAAACCCGTAGGCACGAGGTGGTTGCTTGGCTAAACAAGCTCCGTCCCGACGTCGTATGTTTGCAAGAAGTCTGGCAGAGTGATTCCCAGGAGAACACGGCCGGGTGGATTTCTGGCCAGCTTGATCCCCATGATTCGGGCGAGGACGGTTCCTGGCATTGGGCTTTTGGTGGGTTCTCCCTCGACGCTTTTGTGCCTGACTCCAGCCTGCGCTTTGGCTCAGCAGTCATCTCCCGGTGGCAAATCGATCAGCATCAAACCTGGCGCCTCCCGGTGGCCAAAGGCGGATCGAAGGTTGTCACTCAGGTACCTTGGGAACTTCTCCACGTCGAGACCGCCGGCATAGACTTTTTCTCGACCCATCTGACTCCGGCCCCCACCGACGGTATGCATCGAATCGTGCAGGTGCAGGCCATTGATTCCATCATTAAGCAGGTCCGCGGAGATCGTGACGAACATAGCTTCGGAATGAGTCGTCAGGGGATGCCTCCCATCTTGTGTGGCGATTTTAATGCCGAACCCGAAAGTGATGAGATTCGATTCCTGTCGTCGCTGACGCCATTAAATGGGGTGACCACCTTCTATCAGGACGCCTGGAGAGTGGCTGGCGGAGACGGGCCGGGATACACCCAAGACTGGCGAGACAACCCCACGTCGGCCGAGCTAAACCTGCATCGCAAAAGAATCGACTACGTCTTTGTTGGCGATGCCTTTAAGCGGAAGGCCTCAGCCGGTCGAGTTCTGGAGTCTGAGGTGGTTTTTAACACCAAGATCACTGGGGTCATGGCCAGTGACCATTGGGGTCTGCGGGCGGAGATTCTTTGGCCAATGCGCCCCAGCTAGCCGGCGTCGAGGTGTTGGTCCACCGCTGCCCTCAGGTTCTCGTGGAGTTCTTGATTGGTTTGGCGGTTGGACTTGGCCACCATGACTCGGAGGCCACTCACGATGAGGTCCCCTCGACCGTCCCAGGAGAAGGATTGCAGCCCATGGGCCTGAAGTAGTTCGGCCAAGTCTGTCCCGTGGGGGGTACCAAAGAGTTGCTCGTATTGATCCGATTCGAGGAGTTCTTTTTGGGGCAGGAAGGAAAAGATCCCTCCTCCATCGTTGTCTGTGACCGCGATGGTGAGGTCGATCTGGCGGTCCCGTAACCCAATTAGAGCGGTGCTGTCGTGAAGGAAGGCGACGTCGCCAATCAGGCAAATGGTTGGCACTCCGGTGAGGGCGATTCCGATGGCGGTGGAGATAACTCCGTCGATGCCGTTGGCCCCGCGATTGGCGTAGACCGCCAAATCATTACGATTCTCGCCATACCACTCGAGGTCTCGTACGGGCATCGAGGAAGAAACAACCAGGGCCCCACCGGGGGGAACAGAGTGGAGGCACGAACGGGCTATCTCGGGTTCGCTTGTCTGGTGGCTGGTCTCAAGGATTTGTCGAATGGCCTGGTTGGCTAATTGGTCAGACCTGGTCCACGAATCGTTCCAGGCTATGACCTCTGGACTCGCAATGACGTTGGAGCGCAAGGCTTGATTGGCGGCGGTCATTAGGTTGATCTCAGGTAGATAGGCGGGAGCTACGGCCTCGGGGTTGATGCGCCGACCCCAGGGTACGCCGGAAACAATGGCGGCCTTGGTGGCACCAACCCATTGGCTGACCGCTTTGCTGGCCAGAGTTTCGCCCAGCCGAACGATGACTTCCGGCTGATGGGACCGAGCGAAGTTGGGGTTGCGAAGCAGGCTGTCGAAGTGGCGAATCGACCGTCCCGGCACTCGGCACCCCGATCGATGGTCAGCCAGGATTGGCCAACCGAGCTTGTCGGCGAATTCGATGACTGCTTCGGGTCTGCTCTGTCCTCGACCGGCGAGAATAACTCCCCGGCGGGCGGTTCCGTCCGCGTTCAAGCATTTGGCCAGAAGTTGTGACGCCGCCAGGCCTGAAACTGCGATCTCTGAGGAAGACGGACGTCCTGGCTCTGGTAAGGGAGCCCAGGGAGCATCCTTGGCACTGGGGAGGCTGCGCGGGAGACCGACCAGCGGATCACGGAAACTGAGATTGAGATGAACGGGTCCCGGTCGGTGACCAATGGTGTCTCGATAGGAGTCGTGAGCCAATGATCGCCAGGTCGTGGCGTCACCATCCTCGGGTGGCCCAGGCTGATAGAAGCCACGAACCGTGGCGCCATAGAGGTCGGTCTGGTTGATTGTTTGAGGAGCCCCGACATCCCACAGTTCCGGAGGTCGGTCGGCGGTGCAAACAAGTAGGGGGATGCAGGATAGGTCGGCCTCGATTATGGCCCCATGGAAGTGAGCGGCGGCAGTTCCGCTGGTACAAAGTACAACTGCGGGCGATTTTGTGTGTAGGGCATGGCCGAGGGCAGCAAAAGCGGCCGATCGTTCATCAAGAAACACTTGCACGTCGATTGAATTGTTGGCAATCAATGCTAAGGCCATGGGAGTTGAACGAGAGCCTGGAGCGACAAATGCCGAGGTCAGACCGCAGCGAATCCATTGATCGACAAGAGTGGCGCAAAACGTTGCTGTTTCGGTTCGCGGGACCATTGGCTGCATCGGGACACGATACGGGCATGATTGGCTCGTGACCTTGCATATCGAGACCTTTGGGCTAGGACCACGGATTGTCCTCGTCCATGGCTTCACCCAAAACAGCCGGTGCTGGGGTCCGCTGCCCCGCTGGTTGGCTGCTGATCACGAGGTTGTCTTGGTCGATGCGCCGGGGCACGGCCGATCGGCCCATGACGACGCAGACCTGTTTGAAGCCGGACGTCTGATCCTCGAGGTAGGTGGTCCTGCTACCTATGTTGGCTATTCGATGGGTGGAAGGATGTTGCTCCACGCCGCCCTGGATGAGTCAAGATCAGGGGCAAAATCAGCGGCAAATTCAGCGGCAGAGTCGCCCGTCGTTGAGCGGCTTGTCTTGATTGGAGCTACCGGCGGGATCGATGATGACGACGAACGACTGGCTCGAGCAAAGAGCGACGAACAATTGGCCAAGACGATCCACAAAAGGGGGATTGAGGCTTTTATCGATAGCTGGTTGGCCCTTCCGCTCTTTGGCGACCTGACGCCAGAGGTGGCGGCAAGGGAAGAACGTCTTGGGAATCGACCGGAGGGGCTCGCCGCCAGCCTCCGGAATTGTGGTACCGGGTCTCAACTACCGTTGTGGGAGCAACTCCACCTGCTCGACATGGCGGTCTCCGTGCTGGTGGGGGCCGATGATCACAAGTTTGCATCACTAGCGAGTCGCTTGGTCCGCTCGATTGGGCCTAACGCCACTAGGACGGTGATTCCTGGAGGTCATGCTGTTCACCTCGTCTCACCCAAGGAGGTCTTGGCCTTCTTCCATTCCCTCTAGAAGAGCCATCTCCCCTTGTTGGCCGCGGATCCCCTTGTTGGCCGCGGACCGAGGCACCATCAAAGGACTCCGGACCAACGATAGGTGGTCATGTCCTCGATGAGGTCCTGGTCGGGTAATGGGGCAACTCCGGGAGAGTCTGGGAGCACGATCATCCCGTCACTCATCTCCAGGTCGGGCCACGGGTCATCCTTAAGCCAGCGACGAGAGGGAGAAACATCGCCAACAATATCGAGCCCATCACTGGCGGCGAACGCGGCCAGACTGTGGCGTCCGAGAGCCGATTCGAGCATGCCCCCGGCCGTTGCTGAGATACCGTTGCTTACACACCAACTAAGCAGTGCCAGTGCTCGGCTTAGACCGCCAACCCGCGGTGGCTTAATCGAAACCGCGGTGAGTGCCTTCCTTTTTACGAGTCGTTGGACTGAGGCAAGATCGGGAGCAGCCTCATCGGCAATGACGGCCACCTCACCCCGGTCTTTGAGTCGGCTCACGAGGTCGGCGGACAGATCGGGCTGGTTGGGGGCGAAGGGCTGTTCGATGGATCGCACACCTAAATCGGCGAGGGAAACCAGTCGTTGAAGGTGGGATTGGTCGAGGGAACCGTTGGCGTCGACCTGCAGTTCTATTCCCGGGAAAGTCATCCGCAACGCGGCCGGGACTAACTCGATCTGTGAAGGGCCAATTTTGACCTTAATGCGCCGGTAGCTCTGCTTGATTAGACGGGCAGCTTCGGTTACTGATTGATCGGCGGGCATAAGCCCGATGGTGGCTCCCGCTGGGACGATGTTGGTGGCCTTACCCAACGCCTTGGCCAGGGATCGCCCTTCGCGTCGCAATCGCAGATCTAGCCGCGCCATCTCCATTGCCGCCGCAGCCATTGGTTCGGTTTCGACGCTTGGTCGGCGGTCCCCGGTGAGCGAATGAAACGACGACAGTGCCGATTCCTGGCTGTAGCCAGCATTGTTCAAGGCGCTGCATTCACCCCATCCGACCGCACCGTCCTGGGTCTGAAGGCGGATGACGACCAGCTCGCGGTTGGAGTCTTTGTTGCTTTCACGGGCGGTATTGAGGCTGGCAATTGTGGGCAAGGAGAGGAGCCGAATGTCAATGGCGAGGGAAGAGGCTGGTAGCACCGAACAAACAGTAACCGAGATCGGCTGGCGTGAGTCCCGCCTGGCGCGCTAAGCAGTGTTGATGGCCGACCTTGATGATCTTTCACCTCTTGATCTTTCTACCCGAGTAATCGATGAGAGTCTGAGTGGTGTGCGGGTGAACCGAGTTGATGGTCGATTGTCCGAACTCGGTGATGATCTGGCCATGGTCGAATCATTCTCCCATTGTGTTGCCTTTCGGACAGGGGATGGACTGGTGCTGTTCGACGCCAGTGGCAAACTCAGCGCCGAAACGGTGACGAACTCCCTTCGGTCGTGGTCAGGAGAGCGAATCGCCACCCTGGTCTACACCCACGGCCATATCGACCATGTTGGAGGCTCGGGCAATCTGGTCGCCGACAATCGCAACCGTGGATTTCGCGACCCCAGAGTCATCGGGCATGAGCAGGTGGCCAAACGATTTGCTCGCTACCGCACGACCAACGATTGGAATATTGGGATCAACCGTCGGCAGTTTGGGGGAGCAAGGGGAGCAAGAAGCCTGATGTTGGCTCCTCCAACTGCCGACGGTGGCTCCAAGGAGTCTTCCTGGTCTCGGTTCCTCCCAGAGGATGTAGCCGAACTGACCGACACCTTTGCCACTCGCACCAGCTTTCGAGTGGGTGACTTGGATGTGGAGTTGCGTCACGCTCGGGGAGAGACCGACGACCATGCTTGGGCCTGGATCAAAGAACGGAAGACGATTTGTTCGGGAGACATGTTGATTTGGGCTTTCCCCAACGCCGGGAACCCTCAGAAAGTTCAACGCTACCCAGGAGAATGGGCGGCATCCCTGCGAGAGATGTCCTCCCTAGAACCCGAACTTATCCTCCCGGCCCATGGGCTACCAATCGCAGGCAAGGAACGGATTCGGACCGTTCTGGTGACCATTGCTGAGGTGTTGGAGCAGTTGGTGGCTGAGGTCGTCGACCTCATGAATGAGGGTGCATCCTTGGATGAAATCGTCCATACGGTCAAGGTGCCGGAGGAGAAGTTGGCCTTGCCCTATCTGACGCCCACCTATGACGAGCCGGAGTTTGTGGTGAGAAACATCTGGCGTCTTTATGGAGGCTGGTGGAACGGCGATCCGTCAGAACTGAAGCCAGCGCCAGCCTCGGACGTAGCCAGCGAGATGGTCGGTCTGGCCGGCGGGGTTGGCAGCCTTGTGCGGCGGGCACAAGAGTTGGCCCAAAGCGAGGACCTGAGGTTGGCCTGCCATCTGGTGGAGATGGCCTCCTTGGCCGAACCGGACAATGGTGAGGTTCATGAGATTCGAGCTGCCATCTACCGACAGCGTCGAAACAAGGAGACTTCACTCATGGCCAAGGGAATCTATATGGGCGCCGTTCGTGAGTCCGAGGCCCACCTCGCTGGCCCGGACTCGTAGACGCCGGGTCATGGGCCCCCGTGACAGAGGTACCCTCGCCCAATGGCACAAGAACCACCAACGAAAAAGTCCCCCAAGAGTCAAAGCTCCAGCGATGGAACCGGGTCAGAAATCACCGTTGCCTCTTCGTTGGTTTTGGTCAACACCGGTGAGGGAAAGGGCAAGTCGACGGCCGCTTTCGGCACCCTAATGCGTGCCGTCGCTCAGGATTGGCCCAGTGCGGTTGTGCAATTCCTAAAGAGTGGCGATTGGCAAGCCGGAGAGGAAAAGATCTGCCGAGATCTGGGGGTTGATTGGTTTGTCGAGGGTGATGGGTTCACGTGGGATTCAGAAGACTTGGAGGAAAGCGAGGCATTGGCAGCGGCAGCATGGCAAAAGGCCAAGGCCCTGATCGAGTCTGGCGACTACCGACTCGTTGTCCTCGACGAGATCAGCTATGCCATGACGTGGAGTTGGATCGAGGCCGCTGAGGTCGCAGAAACACTCCGCAATCGACCAGCCAGGACCAGTGTGATACTTACGGGCCGTGCCATGCACCCCTCGATTATCGAAGTCGCAGATACTGTGACCGAGATGACCAACATTAAACACGCGTTTGATGCTGGCATCGTGGCCAAAAAGGGCATCGACTTCTGATGAGTTCGAGCACGCTCCTGTTGGGAGGAGCGAGATCGGGCAAGTCGCAGTTGGCGATTCATCTTGGTCAGACCACGGCTGAAGGGCTTGGGTCAAACGTGGTCGCTTTGGTGACGGCCGAACCGATCGATTCCGAAATGGAGGAACGCATCGCTCGGCATCGGGCCGAACGCCCAGCTGGGTGGTCGACGGTTGAGGCCCCCTATGATCTGGTGGAGGCAGTAGCGAAGGTTCCCCTCGACTCGGTTGTGGTCCTCGACTGCGTAACTGTCTGGCTGACAAACCTGTTGGTACGTGGTGATGCGCCTGCCTCGATTGAAGAAGAAGCCCTGGAACTGACCCATGCGTTGCTGGCCCGCCGACAGCCCACCATTGTGGTCAGCAACGAAATCGGCCTGGGGCTGGTCCCGGGGGATCCAGTGTCGCGTTCATTTAGAGATATTCAGGGTCGGGTCAATCAAGCTCTGGCTCTCCACCTCGATCACGTCTTTCTTGTGGTCGCTGGACGCCTGCTTGCTTTGCAATCGGGGCAATCGGTGGCGAGAACGTTGGGGCCCGGGGGAGCATTGTGATTGTATCCCTGCGCCACGCGCTGGCCTTCCTGACCAGGTTTCCCGTAGGCTCTCACCCTCAGGGGCAGGACGAACTAGCTAAGTCGGTGCCGTTCTTTCCAATCGTTGGCCTCCTGGTGGGAGGGCTGGGTGCTGGTGCCTTTGCTGGCGGCACCGAATTATTCAATCCAGCCATTGGAGCGGTGTCTTGTCTACTGGTGACCGCGGCCGTCACCGGAGGACTTCATGAGGATGGCCTGGCTGACTCGATGGATGCCCTCGGTGGAGGCTGGAACCGGGAGCAGCGAATGGAGAAGTTCAAGGACTCTCGCCATGGGACTTTCGGGGTTCTAGCCCTCGTTCTGGTTTCACTGGCGAAGTTCTCGGCCCTCAACTCCTTGAGCGGCTGGTTGGCCGCAGGGGCCATCGTGGCCGCTCATGTCCTTGGCCGCTCAGCCGCCGTAGTCGCAATGGCTGTGCTGCCTGCAGCTCAAGCAGAGGGACTCAGCGCAGCCTACGGACGGTCTCTCCCCCTGAGCACCTCAGTAGCGGCCGCAGTCCTCGGTCTGGTCGTAGCGGTCATCGTGTTTGGTATCTGGATGCTCGTCCCCATTGTGGCAGTCATAGCGACAAGTCTGATGGTTTCAGTCTGGGCCGTGACCAAGATCGGCGGTTCGACCGGTGACGTTTTAGGAGCGGTGGAACAGGCTGGGGAGTGCGCGGTACTGCTGAGCGCGGTCGCGGTCCTTCTGTAAGGTCATCGGATCTTCGCTATGGCGACTTGTCTGGCTGTCTTCCACGCAGCGTCATCCCAGCAGCGGTGAAGACAAACCAGGTCAGGCCAAAGAACCCGATTGGCCCCCAGAACTCCAAACTTCCTCGTTCCACGAATTCATAACCCAATGCTCGTCCAAATGCCATGCCCGCTACCAGGGTGGTGGCCACCTGAACCTTGGCCGAATAGTGCCAGGCACCAATGGCCTCACCGCAGTAGGCCACTGTTGCTGGAATCGACAGAATCCATATGGCCCAGGGATCAAACTTTGTCGGCCAGGGAGCGACGCCCTTGGCCGACAAGATCGCAACCAAGAGGCCAAGAGGATAAAGGGCGGCACAGCGACGACAGACTTGGCGGCCGCCCAGGGTCACACAGCGCTCGCTGTAGTGTTCGGGCCAGTGATGGGCAAGCCACATATTGCGTCGCCCAAGTCGGACCCGTTCGCGTTGAGCGAGCGATTTTAGTTTGGCGTCGAACATGGCGACGGCTATCGGGTTGGCCGTTGGGGCCAGCTGATGGTTTGGCCCGAGGTCGGTCTGGTCGTCGATGCTCACCTGGGTCTATCGGCCCAGCTGGGTCAGATTTGAGGGGACCAGTTAGCAACGGAGTCCACTATTGCCGGGCCAAAGGTGGGGGTACGGTTAATCTGGGACTTGACCAGTCGGTCAAGACGGTGTCACCATTCGATCTGATTCGAATGAAGGAGCCCTCAATGCCTGAGGCCGTAATTGTTTCCACTGCCCGTAGCGCCATTGGCAGAGCCTTCAAGGGCTCACTCAAGGATGAGCGTCCCGACGACATAACCACCCAAATTATCCAGGCTGTCCTGGCCAAGATTCCCGAATTGGACCCCAACGAGATCGAAGATCTGATGCTCGGGACCGGCTCTCCGGCTGGTGAACAGGGCTTCAACATGGCCCGGGTTGTTGCCGTGATGGCTGGCCTTGACAGTGTTCCCGGTGTCACCGTCAATCGTTACTGCTCTTCATCGCTACAAACTATTCGCATGGCTGCTCACGCCATCAAGGCCGGTGAGGGTGATGCCTTTATTTCGGCCGGGGTAGAGTTTGTGAGTCGCTATGGAAATGGGGCTTCGGATTCGGGTACCGCCGCCAACACAGCCGTCTTTGGAGAGGCGATGGCTCGCACAGCAAAGCGGTCCGAGGAAGGATCCGACATTTGGACCTCCGCTGGGGGCATTGCCGACATCTATATCGCGATGGGGCAGACAGCCGAGAACGTCGCTCAGATCGAAAACGTTTCGCGTCAGGATATGGATGAGTGGGGTGTCATCAGTCAGAATCGGGCTGAGGCCGCCAAGGAGCGCGGTTTCTTCGAAATCGACATCACGCCGGTCACCCTCTCCGACGGTTCGGTTCTCAAGGATGATGACGGACCGCGTTCGGGCGTGACCTTGGAAAGCATCAGCCAGATGAAGCCGGTATTTCGTCCCGATGGTCGGGTGACAGCAGCCAACTGTTGTCCCCTCAATGATGGGTCGGCCGCGGTTGTTGTCATGAGCGACACTCGAGCCAAGGAACTGGGGATCAAACCCCTGGCCCGTATTATTTCCTCTGGAGTCTCCGGACTGAATCCTGAGATTATGGGACTGGGTCCAGTTGAGGCCTGCAAGCAGGCCATGGGTCGAGCAGGAATGACTATTGATGACATTGATCTGGTCGAGATCAACGAAGCTTTTGCCGCCCAAGTTCTTCCTTCGGCCAGCCAACTTGGTATCAGCCACGACAAGCTCAATGTCAACGGTGGCGCAATTGCGGTTGGTCACCCCTTCGGCATGACCGGAGCTCGGATCATGACAACCCTGATCAACAACCTGACCGACCAGGACAAGACCATTGGCATGGAGACGATGTGTGTCGGCGGCGGTCAGGGAATGTCGATGATTATTGAACGACTTTCTTAGGACCAAGGGCGTGGATCCAATGGCGGTGTTTCTTCGGTCCTAGAGCGAAGAGGCACCGCCCTTTTGTGATCACCTCATCCTCTAGTTTGGCTTGCATTTCTGGATCAACCGAGTGAAGGAGGGTGAGGTCATGGTGATCCCCAAGAAGCTCGCCCAGTTCATCGAGTTGCATAAGGTGTTCGACGAGGGTTCGGCCCTTCTTGGCGTAGTCTCGATCGAAGTAGCCGAGGTCGTCCAGGATCCCGAGTTGGTAGTAGATTCGCTTCACTGACTTGCGGCTGCGATGAAAGTCATCGCTGTCGAGACTCTTGAGGGCATGGTGCCATCGCTGCCAAGCTGACCTATAGGCCACGTCGACCTGGTGTTCGATGTGAGCCTGGTCAACTCCCTCGATCGCCCAACGTTGTGCTCGTTGAGCCACGCCAGCGAGGGCAACGTTGGCTTCCAGCACAATGTGTGCGACCCGAGGTGAATAGGGCGGTGGTAGTACTAGTTCTGGGTGGCGCAAGTATGCAACATGCCCGTCGCGGATCGGTCCAAGCGTCTTGGCTGCGTCGGCGAGAATCCGGTCCTCTAGACGAATAGCCTTGTGGCCAGATCCCCGAAAAAACCTTAACGCGGCGCGTATTCGTTTGACCCGCTTCCTGGTGTCGTGGACCGAGTCGATTGGAGTTCGGTGGGCGAGTGACAGGCTGTGGGTTGCCGCGTCGAACTCGTGGAGGATTCTTCGTTGGAGTTTCGAGCCCCAGTCGATATCTGGGGAGATCCCGTTGGTATTCATATCTACCTGTGCTGGTGCACCAGGTAGGGGCACCGGGGTTAGGGCGAAAGGCAGTTGTCAAACGCCTCGCTGACAGCCTGTTCGAATCCGGGGACCGCCTTGATATCTGCGGCGGCTTCCTTCATCGCTTCTTCGTCAAAATTGCCTTCGGCAAAAATTGCGTCGGCAACACATGTGGCTTCTTCCTGCGTCATCTGGTCCTGAGACGTGAGGGCGGAGACCAAAGCCTCATAGTCAACGCTGTCACCTCCGCAGGCCGCGAGCAAGAGGCTAAACGACACAAGCGCGGCGGAGATCCGCCTGAGATTGAATTGATTCTGGGTTTGACGCATTCGAAGTTTCACTGTCAGTTAGTTAATCGTGTGGTCGGGCCGTCGCGGCGTCGGTCGAGTGTGGATTCTGTGCGTTGTGTTTGTAGCCACCCTCATTACTGGAGTCCGGAGGCTGCTCCACCATCGACGGGGATGGCAACACCGGTCACAAACTTTGCTGCATCAGAGCAAACAAAGGCGGCAATGCGGCCAAAATCATCGGCCTGCCCGAGGACTCCGGCCGGCACTCCGGCGGCGACCGAGTCGAGGTTTCCTTCATAGAGGTTGGTCAACCGGTCAGTTTCGTGCAAGCCAGGTTGGAGCGAGTTGACGGTTATTCCATCACCGGCGACCTCCGTGGCCAAGGTCTTCAGGAAGGCGGTGGCGCCAGAGCGCGCCGTGTTCGACAAAATGAGTTGAGCCATGGGCTGACGAACTGATAACGAGGTAATGGCAACGACTCGACCCCATTTCTGGGTTTGCATTGTGGGAACTGCCGCCTGGCACATGGCAATGACGGACAGGAGATTAAGCGCTATGGCCTCGGGGTACTGCTCGATGGCGGTTGTTGCGAATGTTCCGGGCGGAGGACCACCAGCGTTGGTTATGAGAATGTCAACTCCCCCGAGGATTTCCATTGCGGCGTCGACGAACCCTCCTGCGCCTTCTGGCGAGGAAACATCGCCAGTGAGGGGGATGGAGTTTGGCACGGTTTCTGATGCCTTGGAGATGCGGTCCTTAGATCGGCTCCCCATTACCACGGTCGCTCCTTCGGCGGCCAGGGCCATGGCACAGCCGAGCCCCAGTCCGGATGATGCTCCCGCGACGATTGCCCGCTTACCTTCAAGTCCTAAGTCCATTCCGTGATCCTAACTGAAGGTAGCGAAGCGTTCGGCGTCCTCGGCGGCGCCTGCGATCACCAGCAAATCACCAGTCGAGATTGTTGATTCAGGGGTGGCGTAGGTGAACCCGCCTCCCTCGTGTTTGATACAAACGACCGTGACCCCGAAACGCTTTCGAATATTCAGATCGGCTAGGCTGCCGCCGGCAATGGCTGCCTTAGCTCGGACTTCGGCCAGAACGAAACCTTCATCCAATTCGAAATAGTCAACAACCTGCCCGGATACTGCGTGAGCCACTCGTTCACCCATCTGTTGTTCGGGGAAGATGACGTGATGGGCCCCAACCTTGTCCAGGATCAAGCCGTGGTCTTGACGAATGGCTTTGGCCCAGATGTTCTTGATTCCAAGTTCGCTGAGGACCGAGGTGGCTAAGATCGAGGCTTCAATGTCAGTTCCGATGGCGACAACGGCAACTTCAAAGTCCGTCGCCCCCAACTGCCGCATCGTCTCGGTGCTGGTCCCGTCAGCTTCTCGGACGTCGGTAAGTTTCGAAGACCATTCTTGCACCAGCTTTGGGTCAGTGTCGATGGCGAGTACCTCACTTCCGATGTCGACAAGAGTTTCTGCTAGGGCAGATCCGAAACGTCCAAGACCTATAACCAAGATGGATTCAGCCCGCAGCGCGGGAGGGTGGTCCGACCCCAAGAAGCGTTCGAGAAATCTATTGCGGGCCATGTTGAGCTCCGGTGAGTAGCGAGTGGATGATTGGACCAAGGGGCGAGACTGATGTCATCCGACGATCAGCCTTTCTTCTGCGTAGCGATAGCGTCGGGCTTTTCCTCTCAGGAGGATTGCGGCACCAAAGGTTATTGGACCGACTCGACCAACGAACATGAGCGCGATGATGAGCAACTTGCCTAGGAACCCAAGTTGTTCGGTGATTCCGCGGGTGATCCCAACCGTGCCAAAGGCCGATGCTGCTTCAAAAAGTAGGTCGCCTAGGGCAATGTCGGGGAGGACAACCGTGAGTAAGAAGGTGGCCGTTCCGACCGTGCCAAGCGCGGCAATGACCAGAGCGAGCGCCTGGCGCTGCAGGGCGGGATTGATTCGGCGCTTCATCAGGGTTACCTCTGGGTCATCTCTGAACTCCGCCAGAGTTGTCCAAACAACGACGGCGAAGGTCGACGTTTTGATGCCGCCTCCCGTGGAGGCACTGCTGGCACCAATAACCATGAGCAAGATCATGAGCAAGGACGAGCTGCCTCGAAGGTCGCCGATGCTGATTGTGTTGAAGCCAGCCGTCCGTGCTGTGGCCGACTGGAAAAATGCTGCCAGAATCTTCGAGCCATAGCCAAGCGGCCCAAGGGTGTCGGGGTTACTCCATTCCAGAACAAGCAAGACCAAGGTTCCGACCGCGAGCAGGCTTGCTGTGGCCATAAGCGTGAGCTTGGTATGCAAACTCCAGCGGCGCGGAGCTTGTCGGTTGTTGAGGATCTCCAAAACGACGGGGAAGCCCAACCCGCCACCAATGAAGGCACCGGAGATGACCAGACTGAGGTACCAATCGTTGACGTATCGCTCTAGGCCGCCATCGATGGTGGAGAACCCGGCGTTGTTGAAGGCCGAAACGGCATGAAAGATTCCGAGATAAACCGAGCTGGCGATACTGCGGCCGCCCTCGGCAATGAAACGAATACTCAAGAGAACTGCCACGACAATTTCGCTGCCAAGCGAGAATCGAATGAGTGCTCGTAGCACCGTCCGTAGTTCGCCAAGGTCAGCCACGCCAATTTCAGTACCAACAAGCTTGCCTCGGCTAATTCCCAGTCGGCGGCTGAGAAAGACGCTCATGAAACTGGCTAGTGTCATGATGCCGAGGCCACCGACCTGGATGAGCGCCAGTATCACCAGCTCACCAAAAAGTGAGAACTCTTTTCCGGTATCGAAAACCACGAGCCCGGTAACCGTGACGGCCGAGGATGCGGTGAAGAATGAGTCAATAAGGGATACGTTTTGTTGGTCTGCGCTATGGCTGATGGGAAGGTGCAAGAGCACGGTACCGACGATGATGAACATGGCAAATGCCAACACAACCAAACGGCCTGGATGACGTTGGTGCCTTCGTCGAGATGGCATTCGAAGCACTCTAACGGCTGATTCATCGGCGATGATTCCGCTGAGGTTATGGTTCTACCTCATTCCAGTTGCGAGTGCCGTACCGGTCCGATGGTAGCCAGAACGACCGCCGCTAGGATGGTGGTAAGACCGGAAACCGTGAAGGCCATGGCATAGCTGTCGAAGGAAGTTCGGAGCAGCCCAATGAGTAGGGGGCCGGCGCCCGATCCGGTCTGGGCGATAGCCGAACTCAGGCCGAAAATGGTGCCGAAACTGGTCATTCCGTAAATCTCGCTGGTCAACAGAGAGTGCATCATGAAGATGTTGCCCATCGTGAATCCAAAGACCAGGACAAGCATCATGTCGATGATCAGGCTTTGACTAACCTGCAAACCAAGAACGGCACTGGCTTGGGTGAGGATGAGCGCCACGGTTAAGTGACGCTTGTTGATTCGGTCTGCGAAGGACCCCACCACGAGACGAGCAGTGGCACTGCCAAGGGCGGTGAAGGAAACGGCAAAGGCGGCTGTGCCGGTCGAATAGCGCGTTTCGAGGAAGGCTACCTGGTGAACCAGGTAGCCAACCTGGCTGGTAAACACGAGTAGGAATCCAATGGTGAGGCGCCACATGGCTCCGGTTCGGAGCGCTTCGCCGCGGGTCCAGACTCTGGTCTGGTCGCTCATCCCGGCTGGGAGCGGGGCCGATGCATCCCCGTCAGGGTGCAAACCGACGTCGCCTGGTTCGGATACAACAAGGAGAAGGACGAAGGGCAGAGCGATCACCACGACGAGTGCTCCAAGGACGGGCCCGGCCAGTCCGAGTCCGCCCCGGCCAAGGAGCCAGGTACCGCTCGGAGCGAAGATGAAGCCTCCAACCGAGATGAAGGAGTACGCGATGCTCATCGCTCGTGCCCGCTTAACCACCCACCATCGGGTGACGATCGTGCTTACCGGTACGTGGGCGGCCATGGCGAAGAAGATCGCCATCAGGGCGTATACGGCGAAGAGTTGCCAGAGTTGGTTGATTCGTCCGATGAGGGAGAGGCATGCTCCCATACCGATCAGGCCGATCACGATGAACCTGCGGGGATCGATCCGATCGACCGCTGATCCAAGAAAGACCGCCGTCAGGCCCGATACCGAGAAATAGACGGTTGCGGCGGCTGAAACCATCACCTCACTCCAGCCCTGTTCGACTTGTAGAGGCTTGAGGAAGATTGGCAGGACATAGAACCCGATGCCGATAGCGACAAAGAGCACCATTCCACAAGCTAATGTGACCCACCACCCATAAAAGATGTTTTCCGGAAGTCGGCGGCCGAGAGGGGGAAGGAGCCGCTTTTCTTGGGAAATGTCCACCTTCGGAACCTAGTCACTAGGCCATTCGGCGACCCAATTGAGTCGTATGTCTCTCTTAGCGACGCCCTTTTTGGTGCCGATCAATGGCAACATGGAGATTGTGCCTACCAAGCTGATCGAAGAATTGAAGTCGGAAGTATCCGGGCAAGTCATCGACCGTGCTCGCGTCATTGACCATCTCTTAGACCTTCGCCTCCAAGCAGGCGACGATGAGCGTTTCGTTGCTGCCGTAGACGACGTACTTGGCTCTGTGCCAGGTCAGAATTCGGTGGAGACCTCCTGGTGGACATCCACCCTTGATGTTTTTGCGAGCCTGGCTGACCGTCTCCCTGCCTAACTCGGCCTGTCTCGGCGTAGTTTCCCGGGAGTCATGCTCGAGTTCTTGTCGGTTCTTAACGCTTTTTCCGAAGCAATCGGTCTGCGCCAGCATCAATTCCTGGAAACTGCGGCTGGATAGCACCCTTTTGGGCGGCCAAATCCATCACGATCTCCTCGACTTCTAGCCAGTTTGTCGCCCGCGGTCCAGCCATGGTCTGGTTATAGGGCTGGTCGAAGACAATGACCGGGTTGCCAGTCTGACGTAGCGCCTCGACATTGTGTGGGGCGTCGTCGATGTACACATCGGCCTCGACCTGAGGTTTCGCGCCTAAGAAACAAATGTCTCGATACGGGATCCGGGAGACGTCGAGCCACTCAACCGTGTCGGCCACGGCGGCGGCGTGGCTCCAATTCACATAGAGACGGTGAGTGATAATGCGAATCCAGACCCCGGCGTCGGAGAGCCGCCACAGAACGTCTGAGCAATCTTCGATGACTGGCAAGGTGGCCAGCATGCGACGCTCGGTTACGGCGAAATGATGGAGTTCCATGAACTCCTCTGCTGACAAGTTCCACTCATCAAAATCCCAGGATCTCACGAGCGGCAAGGAGTCGATGCTGACGTTGCGGACCTCGGCAACGATCTGTCGAAAAGCCATGGTGTAGTCGGCGCAGACTCCATCGAGATCAACACCAAAGACGAAACTGTCATTCACGCCCGTGACGGTAGCTGAGAAGTCCGATTTTTTGTGGAAAGTTCTCTGCCCCGGTGCAGGTTGGCTTCTGCGCGCCCATGCTGGTCGGGTGACTACCCAACAGGTTGAGCAAGACATTGGCATCCTGGTCGGTCCCGGCCAAACCCAAGCCGATGCCCTCAAGCGGGCCCACCGGTTTGCATTGCCGGTGACACAAATCGAGGCTTATCGTATTGTTCATCTGCGTGGCACGCTTGGGGTCCAAGAGATCGAGACATTGGCCGAGACCCTTCTGGTTGATCCCATTGGTCAATGGTGGAGGGTCTGTCGTGGCAACACCCGAGACCCTGTCCAAGAACCCGAACTTGAATCTGGCCGAATTGTCATCGAGACAGGCCTGCGCCCTGGGGTAACAGATCGAGAGGGTGTGGAGTTCGTGCGGGCTAGCCGGCAGATGGGGTTGAAGGTGGAGTTTGCCACGGTGGCAACGAGGTGGCAGATCCAGGGGGACCTGACCGAGGATCAGGTCCATGAACTAGCGAATCGGGTTCTACACAATGAGGTCGTCGAGCGCTGGGCAACAGGAGCGCTAGCCCCGGCATTCGCCGACCAGGCTGCAAGGCCAGAGCCAACCCTGGTCCTGGACATTGGTGGTCTTGATCCTGATGGTCTGAGCGAGCTCAATCAAGCCCGAAGGCTTGGCCTTGACGCGGCGGAACTGGTGGTCATTCGCGATCACTTCAAAGGGTTGGGACGCAATCCGACCGATGCCGAATTGGAGACCCTGGCCCAGACCTGGAGTGAACATTGTGCCCACAAAACCTTTGGTGCTCACATCACGGTGCAGTCCAAAGAGGGCGAGGAAATTGGTGCCGTCGACAGCATGATGGGCACGTTCTTACGGGCTGCCACCGACACCGTGGCCGCCCCATGGGTACAAAGCGCATTTGTTGACAATGCGGGAATCCTTTCCTTTGAAGATGGCTGGGAGGTGGCCATCAAGGCCGAGACTCACAATCACCCCTCAGCCCTTGAACCCTTTGGTGGGTCCAATACGGGTGTCGGCGGGGTTGTTCGGGACATCTTGGGAGTATCGGCCAAGCCGATTGCTATCACGGACATTCTGTGTTTCGGCGATGAGAATCTTTCTCCGCACGAACTTCCCCCCGGGGTTCTTAATCCAAGCCGGGTGCGGGAGGGAGTGATCGCCGGGGTTGGCGACTACGGAAACAAGATCGGAGTCCCAACGATCGCAGGAGCCGTGCTCCACGACCCCAGCTACACCACAACACCTCTGGTTTTTGCTGGGTGTTTGGGCTTGTTGCCATCGGGATCGAACCCAACGAAAGCCCAGCCTGGCGACTCCATTGTTGTTTTTGGCGGAGCGGTTGGGCGCGATGGGGTTGGGGGCGCAACCTTCTCCAGTCAGACAATGGGAGCGGAGACCGCTGAGGTCGCCGGTTCCTCGGTCCAGATTGGAGACCCCATTGTCGAAAAGGGCCTCATCGATGTGATGGTCGCCGCTCGGGAGGCCAAGCTCTATACCGCGGTCACCGACTGCGGCGCTGGTGGCCTGTCCTCCGCCGTCGGTGAGATGGCCGAGGAATTGGGTGCCGAGGTTGAGTTGGGCCTGGTGCCCCGCAAGTACCCGGGCCTCGCTCCCTGGGAGGTTTGGTTGAGCGAAGCCCAAGAACGCATGGTCGTAGCGGCCCCAGACCCAGAGCCCCTTCTTGCCTTGGCCCAGCGTTGGGGCGTCGGAGCGGCCGTGATTGGCACCTTCACGGGGAACGGCCGACTAGTGGTTCGAGATGGGGAGGATGTGGTGATCGATCTCGATTGTCGTTTCCTGCATGACGGACGGCCCCAACGCCAGATGATGGCCATTGCCCCGGACACCAGCCGACCTGAGCGCAGCCCACTTCGTGAGGACTGGACCGAAGTCTTGTTGAGACTGCTAGCCCATCCATCCATCCGATCCAACGAAGACATTGTTAGAACGTTCGACCATGAGATTCTTGGTGGCACCCTGGTGCGGCCCTATGGAGGGCCGAAGGGGCAAGGAGCTGCGGATGGAACGGTGATTGTGCCCCCAGGAACGTCGGGAACCCGAGGCGTGGCCATCGGGATCGGAGTTAACTGCGTACTCGGTCGCTACAACCCCAATGCCATGGCATGGTCTGTGGTCGACGAAGCTGTCCGCAATGTGGTTATCGCTGGCGCCGATCCGGCGGAGTTATCGTTGTTGGACAACTTCTCCTGGGGCGACCCGACCGACCAACAGACGTTGGGAGGCCTCGTCGAGGCAGTACGCGGCTGCCACGATGCTGCTGTGGCCTTTGGTGCACCCTTTGTGTCGGGCAAGGATTCGCTTTACAACGTCTTCGTCCACCCCGACGGCAGCCCAGATCCGGTCGCACCAACTCTGGTAATTACGGCAATGGGAATTGTGAAGAACCTCGGGGTCGTTCCCCTAACCGGGGTGGTCGAGCCCGGCAACGATGTGTGGCTCATTGGGCCACTTGTCGGTTCGTTGGGGGGATCCCACCTAGATGCAGTACTGGGTCGAGATTATGGGGGCCAGGTGCCGGGTGTCGACCCCGACACCGTTCGGCGTCACCACCAGGTAGCCCAAGCGATCGCCACCGGATTGATTCGAAGCGCCCATGACCTCTCCGAGGGTGGGTTGGCGGTGGCGGCGGCTGAATGGGCCTTGGCCGGTGACCTCGGGCTTGCCCTTGAGGTACCCGGCTCGGCGGAGGTTCTTTTTGGTGAGGGACCCGGCCGCTATCTGCTTGAGGTAGTCCCCGAGGACAGCCTCAAGCTACAGGCGCTGATTCCGGAGGCCCAAAACCTGGGAGTGGTTCATGGAGACCCGCTGGTCGCGCTTGGAGATCTTGTCGTCGAACTGGGTGAGATCGACCATGCGTGGCGAGGCCACCATCAAGCCGGAGGAAAAGCATGAAGCCTCGTGTCCTGATTCCCCTAGCTCTGGGAACCAACCGTGATGCCGATCTGGGGACGGCGTTCGAGCTAGCTGGGGCCGACCCCATCTTGGTCCCGCTTAGCGAACTGCGCGCGGGCAAAACCCGGATGAACGATTTTGAAATCCTGGCTATTCCCGGGGGGTTTTCCTACGGCGACGCATTGGGTGCGGGCCGTCTTTTCGGGCTGGACCTGATGGGCTGGTTCGGTGATCAGCTTCACGAAGCGGTCGCCGCCGGTAAGCCAATAATCGGAATCTGCAATGGGTTCCAGGCTCTGGTTCGTGCTGGGCTACTCCCTGGTCCTGGCCACCGAGCGGTGCTTGGTTCCAACCGAAGTAGTCGGTTCGAGTGCCGCTGGGTGACTCTGGAGCCTGGTTCGGGGCCGCCAAAAGATCAGGTGCCGGGCCGGTGCCTGTGGACTGAAAGCCTGCGGGGACCCTTGCGCTGCCCAGTGGCCCACGGTGAGGGTCGCTTCGTTTCCGATGACCTTGATGCCTTGGTCCAAACCGGTCAGATTGCTCTGCGATACGTGAGGGTTGGTACTTCTACGGGAGGCATCATCGAGGAGATACCTCCTGGGCCAGACAGCTATCCTCACAATCCCAATGGTTCGGTCGGCAATGTAGCGGGCGTCTGCGACTCCACTGGCCAGGTGCTTGGGCTCATGCCTCACCCGGAAAATCATGTGTTTGCCCGTCAGGATCCCCAGCGGGGGCGTTCTTCCGGGGGGAGTTGCCTTCCCCTCTTTGAGGCCGGGGTTGTCGCGGTTGGAGGAAAGGCCCGAATGAAGATCATGTAGATCTTGATGATTGGTGTTGGGACCGGCGATGGTCCTTGCGAAATGGTGGCGTATCTGGTCAGATGGCTCGATTGCTTCTCGACCCCTTGAGTGCCGGAGATTTTTATGACTGACCTCGACCAATTCCTCCAAGCCCGGCAAGTTCTGCTGGACAATCGAAGTGACTACGAGGCAGCAACGCGGACGTTCTCGTGGCCGACACTGTCCACCTTCAATTGGGCCACCGACTACTTCGACTCCATCGCTAAGGGAAATGACAGTCCCGCACTGCATATCTTGGAAGAGTCGGGGAATCAGGCTCGCCTGAGCTACCTCGAACTTTCTGAGCGGTCGAACCAGGTTGCCAACCTTCTGGTCAGCCTGGGGGCGAGGCGAGGCGATCGAGCCTTGGTGATGTTGGGCAACGAGGTGCCGCTCTGGGAAGTGATGCTGGCAGCCATCAAGATCGGGGTGGTCGTCATCCCGGCGGCTACCCTTCTGGCTGGCGCAGACCTGGTTGACCGCGTGCGCCGTGGCCAGGCAAAGTTTGTTGTTACCAACGACGTGGGGGTGTCAGCCTTCTCCAAGCTCGAGCAGGAGTTGGGTCTTGGATCAGAAGAGACGGCCCTAACCCTGGTGACGGTCGGGAACCCGACCCCAGGCTGGGTTGACTTCGATGATTCCTTGGGCCAGCCAACGAGCTTTGTTGCCCCGGAGTCCACGATGCCAGATGACCCGATGTTGGAGTACTTCACATCGGGGACGACCGCCAAACCAAAACTGGTACAACACACCCAAGCCAGCTATCCGGTTGGGCATCTCTCAACCATGTATTGGTTAGGGCTTAAGCCGGGAGATGTCCATTGGACCATCAGTTCGCCTGGCTGGGCAAAACATGCTTGGAGTTGTTTTTTTGCTCCCTTCAATGCTCAAGCCTGCGTGTTCATTTACAACTATGATCGCTTTGACGGGCCAACCATTCTGGATGTGTTGGTCGACAACAAGGTCAATACGCTTTGCGCTCCGCCGACCGTTTGGAGGTTCCTCATCCAGGAGGACCTGAGTTCGTACAAGGTGGCTCTGCGTGAACTGATCTCGGCGGGCGAACCTCTCAACCCCGAGGTTATTGATCAGGTACGGGCCGGGTGGGGAATCACCATTCGTGATGGCTATGGACAGACGGAAACCACCGCGCAGGTTGGAAATCCACCCGGAGCCGTGTTGAAGGCGGGTTCGATGGGGAGGCCGATGCCCGGCTACAAGATTGAACTCTTGGACGCCGATGGAAATGCTTCAGACGAGGGCGAGATCTGTATTGCTTTGAGGGATCAGGACGGCGTTGAGCTTCACCCCATGCCGCTCATGACATCCTACGCTGATGATCCAGCCAAGACCGCTGAGGTGATGCGTGACGGCTACTACCACACCGGGGACGTCGGCTCCCGCGACGCTGAGGGCTACATCACCTATGTGGGACGAGCCGATGACGTGTTCAAGGCATCCGGTTATCGAATTAGTCCCTTCGAGCTTGAAAGTGCGCTCATTGAACACGAGGCTGTGGCCGAGGCGGCGGTTGTTCCCTCGCCAGATCCGTTGCGGGGGTTTGTTCCCAAGGCGTATGTGATTCTGAGTCCTGGGTTTGAGCCGGATGGTGAAACAGCTGGATCGATCTTCGCTTTCCTTCGCAAGAACTTGTCCGGCTACAAAATGATTCGACGGATCGAGTTCTCAGACTTACCCAAGACCATCTCGGGCAAGATCCGCCGAGTCGAGTTGCGGGGCCAGGAATCTGATCGACCCGATGAGGGGTCACGTAACGTTCATGAATTCTTGGCTAGTGATTTCAAGAACGAGTAGCTATATCCCGGGCCTGCTGGTCGATGCCTGACTGGGCCATGCCATAGTTCCGGTCGGCCGGGGCAATTCGCAGCGCGCGTTCGATCGCTGCGGGATGGCCAACGAAGTATCCCTGTACACCGTCAATTCCGAGATTGCGGAGTGCTGTAAGTTCCCGATCGTCGGCCACGTGTTCGGCGATAGTACGAATGTTGAGCGCGTCTGCCATCGACTTGATGGCGCCAACCATCGTCGTCTTAATCGGATCTCGGCCGACGTCGTGGATTAAGGACCCATCGATTTTGAGGAAGTCGACGTCGAGTTGGCGCAAGTATCCGAGCGAAGACAACCCGACACCAAAGTCATCCATTGCAAAGCGCGGGCCAATCTCGCGCATCTTGTTTACGAACGACAGGGTGGTCTCGAAGTTATGCATTGAGCCAGTCTCGGTGATCTCAAACACAATACGATCGGTAGGTACACCACTGTTGAGGACGACCTCCTTGAGCCGTTCGAAGAAGCTGGCGGCGGAAATGGAATTGATCGAAAGATTGATGAAAATGAGTTCTGGGGTGAGGTCTGCCGGACCTGTTCCGGGCAGGTGACCTCCTTCCCCGCTTGATGGAGAGTGTGATGGAGAGAGTGATGGTTCTTCAATGGCTCGTCGCATCGCGTCCAGGGCGTTGCGGGCTACCCACGCATCCAATTGACAAATGAGTCCGTACTGCTCGGCGATTGGAATAAACCGATCGGGTGGAACAAGTGAGCCGTCCTCGTTCTGAATTCGGACCAGGACCTCAGCGGCTCGAAAGGATCCAGGCTGTAGCGGATGAATGGGTTGGGCGTGGAGGACA
Organism: Actinomycetes bacterium; assembly: GCA_024276425.1. Taxonomy (GTDB): domain Bacteria; phylum Actinomycetota; class Acidimicrobiia; order Acidimicrobiales; family SZUA-35; genus JAJRQY01. The sequence goes on from JAJRXF010000115.1 coordinate 22,793, forward strand.
AAGTCATCGTTCTCGATGGTTTGCTGGAGGCGCTTGATCCAGGAGGCAGCGGTCCTGCGGGCGGCCTGGTCCACGTCGTCGGTCGACTCTAGAGCGACCTGGTCGCCCCCCAGGCGTTTGGCTTCTTGGCAGGCGGCCTCCGCCGAAGCCAAGACCTCGGTAACCGACGATGCCCGGTGGTCAAAGAAGGCTAGTCCGACGCTTGCAGTCATCTCGACCACACGCTCATTTGAGATAAAGGGGATGTCAGCTACGGCTCGGACGATGGACTGGCAGAGTTGATAATGGCGTTCCGGCGTTCGGTTACTGAGAAGCACGGTGAAGTCTGCTCCCAGTCGAGACGGCACGTCGTTGCTTCCCACCGTTCGCTGGATTCGGGCGGCTATGTCTCTGAGCAGTCCATCGCCAGCCACGTGGCCAGCCATGTCGTTCATAAGTTTGAAGTGGTCCAGGTCAATAAAGCAGAGTGCGGCGACTTCGTGATTCTCGTCGGCCGACCCGCTGGTTGAGTGGACAGCTTCCTTGGCGTTGCGGAGTGCTAGTTCGAACGCTTCGTCAAAGAGATGTCGTCGGACGAGTCCGGTGAGGTGATCATGATTGGCAATAAAGAGTAGCTCGTCCCGATCTTTGATTCGTTGGAGTGCTCTGCTGACAAAGGAGGCAACTGAGACCAGGGTCGCTTGATCGACCTCGGAGAACCCGGTCGGTTGGGAGGAACGAACCCAGAGTGAGCCCACCATCTCATCCTCAACGAACACGCTAAGTTCCATCGTGAGGTTGGGATCAAACGGCAGATCCTCCGTTGCTGGGGTCCTGCTCGATCCGACCTTGGAGTAACCCAGGCCGCTAATAGCAGCGACGTCTGAGACCTGGCTGCTGAGGATGGCAAGAATCTCGTTCAGATTTGATGCCTGGAAAAGATGTGACTCCATGTCGTGTAGCCGTTCGATCCGGATGGCATCCATGCGCCGGGCTTCGGTTTCCCTTTGTAGCTCGGCTTGGGCGTCAACTCGACCAAGCTGGCTACCGAGCAGCTCGGCTAGAAGCACGAGCAACTCAAGGGAGTCGGAGGGCTCTGGTTTTTGGAGGAATCCAATGTTGAAGGTCCCATAGGTGGTTTCGCCCGATCGGAGGGGTGCAACAAAAGCGGCGACTACTCCCTGCTTCTTCAACGATTGGGCATCAGATTCCTCCCTTTCGTCCAGGACAAACAGTTGGGGTTCACCCGAGCGAATGACCGTCCCAACAATGGTGCTGGCGATCGGTAGTTTTGTTCCGGCTGCGATCGAGCTGGATGAGCCGGGGAGGGCAACGAGTTCAACCATCTCCGGGTCGCTTTGGTCGATGAGGCAAATGGTTGCCCGGTCGGCCCGCAAGTTTTCACGTAAGTGAGCCGCCACCAGTTCGAGCATTGCTTCTGGTGCTTCGGCCTTGGCCAATCCAGTAGCGAGCGCGAGAAGTAGAGCCTCGGGGCTTGGCGGTAGGCGCTTGGGGGGCAATGCGGCGCTGGATTGTGAGGGAGTAGTTGGCACACCATTGCTTTGCTAGGGAACGGTCCCTTTCTCATCGGCCGGTTTGAGGGGCACTTTAAGAGTGTTGGTGGTGAACTCAACTAGTCGTTTAGGCCTGTGGCCAGGTTTTTCTGCCACCGATGCGCTGGCACCTTTCGCAACCTTGGTCTCGGAGGCTTAGCCGATTCGGCCTATTCCTTTGATAAGAAGGTCGAAGAATCCGCCGTCATCGATTGTGTTCATGACCAGGCAATTTTCGGGGCGTTCGGTAACCTTCCACCAATCGACAACGGTCATTCCCATCGTCAACTCTGAACTGGTCTCGATTTCAACGTTGCAGGTTTTGCCCCCGAAGAGTTGAGGATCCAACAAGTAGGCAAGAACGGTTGGGTCATGGAGTGGTGCTCCGATACCCCCGTATTTGTTGATATCGAAGCGTTCGGAGAAGTTAAGCATGCCAGCGACACTCATTCCGGCCTGAGTTTGGAGGTCTCTGAAGACCTTGATTCGCGTTGGCGAAGTTAGAGCCTGATGGGTGACGTCCAAAGGCATAAGAACCAGGGGAACACCGCTGCCAAAGACCACGGCTGCCGCTTGGGGGTCGACATACATGTTGAACTCGGCCGCTGGCGTGATGTTGCCCCCCTCAAAGAAGCCACCCCCCATCATGACGATCTCGTCGATCCGTTCAGCAATGTCGGGAGCCGTTTGTAGGGCCGTGGCCACATTGGTTAGCGGTCCAAGCGCACAAAGTGTGACTGGTCGAGCGGGCGAGGCCTCTTGGATTTTGGCGATGATGAAGTCGACTGCATGGGTCTTAGATGGTTCCAGAGTCGGATGGCCGAGACCAGACCCATCGAGTCCGGTGGGCCCATGGACATGCTCGGCGGTAACTAGTGGACGTTCCATCGGGCGGTCACAGCCCGCAAAAACTCCTACGTCACTTCGTTGACATAGTTCCACAATGGCGAGGGCGTTGCGGGTTGTTAGTGGCAAGGGAACATTGCCTGCCACGGTGGTGATGCCGAGCACGTCAAGTTCGTCTGGGCTGGCCAAAGCCAGGATCAGGGCGACGGCGTCGTCTTGCCCCGGATCGGTGTCGATGATGATCGGACGAGGGGATCTATCCATTACCTCACGCTAAGACCGTTCCTCTACTTTTTGTGTAAATCTGCTCGAATGGGATGGGTTTGCTCGCCAAGGTTCCATCCTGTCCTGCGTGGCCATAGTGAGGACCCTTGAGACCATCGCACTGGATTTGCCTGGTCATCAGACCGGGAAGGTTCGTGAATCTTGGAGGCTCCCCGATCAGAGACGGTTGTTGGTGACTACCGATCGACTCAGTGCGTTTGACAAGGTCATTGGTGCGGCCCAACACAAGGGGCAGGTTCTGAACCAGATGGCGGCGTGGTGGTTTGAACAGACTGCTGACATCGTGGCCAACCACGTGGTTTCGGTCCCTGACCCGAATTGTCTGGTGGCCGTTGACGCTCAACCGTTGCCGGTTGAGGTGGTGGTACGTGGACGCCTAACCGGGTCAACGTCAACCTCGGTCCTGCCTCGCTATCGAGCGGGTGAGAGGGTTTTGTACGGCTATGAGTTGGCAGACGGCATTGACGATCATGGAGCGTTGCCAACTCCACTAATAACTCCCACGACCAAGGCTCAAGGCGGTGGCCACGATCAGCCAATCACCTGTGCGGAAGTTGCTGAGTGTGGGTTGGTCGAAGCCTCACTTTGGGCCGAAGTCCAACGAGTTGCTCTTGGGCTATTTCAACGTGGAGTCGAGGTTGCGGAGTCGTCCGGGTATGTGCTGGCCGACACCAAGTATGAGTTTGGGCTCTCGCCAGAAGGCGAGCTATTGCTTATCGATGAGATGCATACACCCGACTCATCGAGATTCTGGGCCATTGAGGGCCTAGAAGATCGAATCGCTCGGGGTCAGACACCAGAAAGTTTCGACAAAGAGCCGGTCCGGCTCTATCTGGCAGAGATCGGGTATCGGGGTGACGGTCCTCCACCAAGCCTGCCCGATTCGGTATGGCAGGCAACCACCGACCGGTATGTGAGGTTGTTTGAAACCCTGACCGGGCAGCAGTTCGAACCCGGCGGTTGGCCAGCTAAGCAACGAATCGAATCCAATCTTTTAGCCGCAGGAGTTCTGTCGTGAGGGTGCTGCTATGAGCCGTGTCGTGATTCTGTCGGGCTCCGGCTCGGATGCCCCATGGGTTGACAAGATTGCAATGGTCCTGTCCGATCTCGATGTGGCGGTCATCCGTCGGGTTGGCTCGGCCCATCGTGTTCCCGAGCATGTGTTATCGCTTCTTCGGGACTACGACCAGGATGAAACGCAGACAGTCTTCATCACGGTGGCAGGAATGAGTGACGCTCTGTCCGGATTGAGCGACGCCAACGTTGTCTCCCCAGTCATTGCTTGTCCACCAGCGTCAAACTCCTTTGGAGGGCTGGACGTTCTATCCAGCCTGCGAACCCCCCCAGGGGTGGGGCCAATGACCGCACTCATTCCAGCGAATGCCGCCCTAGCTGCGGCCAAGATCCTCGGGCTAGCTGATCCGGGCTTGCGAAAGCGAGTCGCCGCTTTCCAGGCATCCGCCGCTGCAAAGGTCATGGACGCCGACGGCGCCGCATTGCTGGAGCAGTCCCAAGAACTTGGCCAAGCTGACGAGCTCGCCTGACTGTGAGCAACCTGTCTGACTGTCCCAAAGAAGAGTGTGGAGTCCTCGGCATATCTACCGCCGGAAAGGATGCGGCCAGAATCGGATTTTTTGGACTGTACGCTCTGCAGCATCGGGGTCAGGAAGCAGCAGGAATCGCCGTATCGGATGGGAGGGCCATCCGGGTTCACAAGTCTCAAGGACTAGTGAGTCAGGTTTTTGACAATGAGAAACTGGCTCCCCTGGTCGGCAGTCTTGGTATTGGGCACACCCGCTACTCGACGACGGGCTCGAACTCTGATCGCAATGTCCAGCCCTATGTGGTCGAAACAATGCATGGCCCAATGGCGGTGGCACACAACGGCAACCTGGTCAACGCCGATCAGTTACGTTCGAAGTTATTGGAGCGCGGCGCCGGGTTGCAATCTTCCAGTGATTCTGAAGTTTTGGCCCTAATGTTGGCCGCGGCGGAGGGGGCAAGTTGGGAGGAGCGTCTGGCTAGTGTCATGCCTCAATGGCAGGGGGCGTTTTCACTGGTGGTCCTGTGTGCGGGAAAGGTTATTGCCACCAGGGATCCGTGGGGATTTCGTCCCCTGTCTATGGGTCGCCTGGCTTCGGGCGGTCATGTTGTGGCTTCGGAGACGGGCGCCCTCCAGACGGTGGGGTGTGACAACATTCGGGAGATTGATCCAGGGGAAATTGTTGTCTTGTCCGGCCAACTGGCTCGGTCTCATCAAGGAATGAAGCCCAGCAGCACCCAGGCGCGCTGCACCTTCGAGCACATCTATTTCTCTCGGCCCGATGCTTTCTGGGATAGCATGAGTATCCATCAGGTCCGGCAACGCCTCGGAGCCGAATTGGCTCGGGAGCATCCAGTCGAGGCCGACATTGTCATGCCGGTTCCGGACAGTTCGATGCCAGCGGCAATCGGATATGCCGCCGAGTCGAGAATCACCTACACCGAGGGTTTCGTCAAGAACCGCTACATTGGTCGAACCTTTATTGAGCCGACCGATGAGTTGCGCAGGCAAGGGGTGGCACTGAAGTTCAATACCTTGCCCGAGAACCTCTTTGGCAAGCGGGTGGTCATGGTTGATGACTCGATCGTCCGAGGGACAACGGCGGGTCCGCTCGTTCGACTTTTGAGGGACGCTGGTGCGGCCGAGGTACATGTTCGGGTGACTTGTCCGCCAATTGCCCACCCCTGTTTTTTTGGGGTCGACATGGGAACCCATGATGAACTCATTGCTCATCAACTCGGTGTGCCCGAGATTGCCAACCATATTGGAGCCGACAGCCTTGGATACCTGTCGCTCGAACAGATGATGGTCGCCATTGGCCGCGAGGACGGCTACTGCAACGCTTGTTTTACCGGCTCCTATCCGGTGCCCGTCCAGCTTTCGCTCATGAGCTCCAAACAGCGTTTTGATGGGGTGTTGGGATGACCGAGGGCACTTTGGTGGCCTGCCGGTGACGAAGAATCTCACGGTTCTGCTCCTTGGATCGGGCGCAAGAGAGCATGCCCTTGCTTCCAAACTCTGTGAGTCCCCCCTGCTCGGCCGCCTCATGGTGGCCCCTGGGAATCCTGGAGTGGCCGAGTTCGCCATCGAGCTTGACGTCGGTGACCATGGGGCGATTATCGATTGGTGTCAGCGCCAGTCCGTCGACCTGGTGGTTGTTGGCCCGGAGGTTCCCCTCGTTGCTGGCCTCGCCGACTCCCTGAACAAGGCTGGCATTGCCTGTTTTGGGCCTTCGGCCGCGGCGGCTCGGATAGAAGGATCAAAGGCCTTTGCTCGGGCCTTCGCCGCTCGCCACGGAATCCCCGGACCGCAGACCGCTGTTTTTCACGACGTTGAGGCTGCCCGTTCTTGGTTGGATGAGGTGACCTATCCGGTGGTGGTCAAAGCCGATGGGTTGGCCGCGGGCAAGGGAGTAGTTATTCCCGAAAGCCGAGATGAGACCATTGCTGCTGTTGAGCAGATGATGCTTGGGGGTTCCATGGGATCGGCCGGGTCCACCGTTGTGCTTGAGGAGCGAATGACCGGGCCGGAGGTGTCGTTGTTCGCCATTAGCTCGGCTCATCAGACGGATACTCTGGGTCTGCTGACAGCTCAGGACCACAAACGGGTGGGGGCAGGCGACACCGGTCCTAACACAGGCGGGATGGGAGCTTTTGCTCCGGTACCAGGGTTGGAGGAGAGCTTTGTTGCCGAGTTGGGATCAACCTTTTTGGAGCCCGTAACTCGAGGAATGGCCGTGGAGGGGACACCCTATGTAGGGGTGATCTACGCGGGGATTATGTTGACGCCTCAGGGCCCTCGCCTGGTCGAATTCAACTGTCGGTTTGGGGATCCAGAAACTCAGATCTTGATGCCCCTCATCAAGTCTGACTTGCTGAAGGTGTTCTGGGCGGCGGCAAACGGATTGGCCTGGGAGCCGGTGGTAGCTACGAGAGAACAAAGCGCGGCCGTCGTGGTCGTGGCGGCCGACGGCTATCCGGCAGACCCCATTCGTGGGGTAGTAATCCCCAAAGTTGAGGTTCCCGAGGGAGTCCAACTTTTGCACGCCGGTACCCAACAGGGTCCGGACGGCCTGGTTTCGAGTGGTGGGCGAGTTCTTAACGTGGTGGCCACCGCCCCCACTCTTGCCGCTGCTCTTGCTCGGTGTTATCCGGTGGTCGAACAACTTACTGGGAACGGGCTTTTTGCTCGTCCCGATATTGGATGGAGGCACGTTTCTGTGACCGAAACAACCAAGAAGGCCGAGGCCTATGCCGCTTCGGGTGTTTCCCTCGCGGCTGGAGCAGCCACAACCAAGAGAATTGGCGCCGCGGTTACCAGTACCCACGACGAGCGTGTGGTGGCTGGTCTTGGGAGTTTTGGTGGGGTTTTCGATGTCAGCGCGCTTTCAGAAATGGACGAGCCCCTTTTGGTTGCCACAACCGATGGTGTCGGAACCAAGACGGTGCTGGCCCAACAGTTGGACCGCTGGGAGGGGTGCGGGGCCGACATTGTCAATCACGGTGTCAACGATGTTCTTGTGCAGGGCGCAAAACCATTGTTCTTTCTGGACACGGTGGCCTCACAAAAGCTTGATCCTGAAATAGTCGGTCGAATCGTTGACGGTATGGCCGAGGCCTGCCGGGCAGCGAAATGTGTGCTCCTTGGTGGTGAAACGGCCGAGATGCCCGGTGTACTCACCGACGGTTCGGTCGATATTGCTGGCACGTTGGTCGGAGCGGTTGACCGGGCGCGTTTGTTGCCGCGGCCGGGGATTGCCCCGGGGCATGTTTTGATCGGCTTGGCCTCTTCGGGTCTTCACACCAACGGCTTCAGTTTGGCTCGGCGGATCGTGGCGGACATGGATCTTCACGATCCCCTTCCTGGGGGCGAAGGTGAATCAGTGGGTGATGCCCTCTTGGCTATCCATCGTAGTTATCTTCTCGTTTTGGCTGGTGCCTTGGACGAAGTTCTCATTGATGGGCTAGCGCACATCACCGGTGGAGGCTTGGTCGACAATCTGCCGAGGATTCTGCCCGATGACGTCGGTGCTATTGTTGAGACCGCGTCGTGGACAACCCCGCCCCTGTTCCAATTCCTCATTGATCGGGCGGGCCTGGGACTAATGGAGTCCCATCAGATATTGAACTGCGGCATAGGAATGGTTTGTGTGGTTCAACCCGACAATGTCGATTCTGTTCGGGCAATTATTCCCGAGGAGACCTGGATTATTGGCCAGTTGGTCGATTGGGACTCAGAAGCCGGCGGTGGACAACGGATTAAACTGCGGTGAACGCCCGGCTGGTAGTGCTGGTGTCCGGAGAGGGAACCAACCTGCAAACAATCATTCGAGCATGCTCCCAAGGAGAACTCGAGGCCCAGGTCGTGGCCGTCGTGAGCAACCGGGTAGCAGCCAAGGGGCTAAGTCGGGCCGACAAGGCCGATATCCCAACCGAGTTAGTTGTTCCCAGTGGCGAGGAGCGAGACGTTTATGACACCAACCTAGCCAGGGTCGTCGCTCGCTACCAGCCAGATTTGGTGGTCTTGGCTGGCTGGATGCGGATTCTTTCCAATTCGTTCCTGTCCCAGTTCCGGGTAATCAACTTGCATCCTGCAATGCCTGGGCAGTTCCCGGGGACGCGGGCCATCGAGCGGGCTTTTGCGGCCTGGCAGGCGGGCGAGATTGAGCAGTCTGGGGTTATGGTTCACTGGGTTCCAGACGAGGGAATTGACGATGGGCCGGTCATTGTTCACAGCAGCGTTCCATTCCACAGTGGTGACACCGTTGCAACTTTTGAAAGCAGGGTTCACGCGGTGGAGCATCAACTCGTGGTGAAGGGAATCGCCCTTGCCTGGCAAGAGACGCAGGCTCGACACGAAATGTCAGGAAGGGCATCGCCATGAACCACACGGGAATCAACGACGGGATGTTTGATCACTTCGAGTCGTTAACCTTCGATGATGTGTTGGTTGTGCCTGGTTGGAGCCAGGTTCTGCCACCCGATGTTGACACCTCGACCAGGCTTGGATCGATGACATTGCGGATACCCCTCATGTCGGCGGCCATGGACACAGTCACTGAGGCGCCGCTGGCAATTTCCCTGGCACGAGAGGGCGGGGTTGGAGTGCTGCATCGCAACCTGAGCATCCAAGAACAGGCGGCCCAGGTTGATCAAGTGAAGAGGGCCCAATCGGGAATGATCACGGCCCCAATCAGTCTTGGACCAGAGGCAACCTTGGCCGAGGCAGAGGTGCTTATGAGCAGGCACCGCATCAGTGGCGTACCCATCTGTGACGTCGAGGGACGACTGGTAGGGATTCTCACCAACCGTGACGTTCGTTTCTGTGGCCCTCAGGATGACGACCGAAGCGTTCGGGAGTTCATGACCAGTGAGCGGCTCATTACGGCTCCGGTGGGGACCACCTTGGACGAGGCAGTGACGGTGTTGCACCAATACCGGATCGAGAAGCTTCCGCTAGTGGACGACGATGGGGTGCTACGTGGATTGATTACGGTGAAGGACATCGTCAAGCGGCTAGAGAAACCTAACGCCACGCTCGATTCAGAGGGCCGGCTCTGTGTGGGGGCAGCGGTTGGGGTGACCGATGTGGTGGAACGTGTTGGGGCATTGGCCCAAGCGGGAGTCGACTTGGTTGTTATAGACACCGCTCATGGGCACACCCAGGGCGTGGTTGAGGCAGTCCAAACAATCAAGGCCGAGTGGCCAAGCCTTAGCATTGTTGGTGGCAATGTTGTGACCCGGGAGGGCGTTCAGGCCCTCGTCGAGGCCGGGGCCGACATTGTTAAGGTTGGTGTCGGAGCTGGTTCGATTTGCACCACCAGAATCGTTGCTGGCTCGGGCATGCCGCAAATGAGTGCAATCCATGAGTGCGTGCAAGCGGCCAGATCGATCGAGGCCGCGGTGGGCAGAAAAGTCCCCATCATTGCCGATGGGGGAGTAGTGACATCGGGCGACATCGTGAAGGCTTTCGTTGCTGGGGCGGATGCCGTCATGTTGGGCAATGCCCTGGCTGGATGCGACGAAGCCCCGGGCGAATTGGAACTGGTCGATGGGGCAATGTGGAAGACGTATCGGGGCATGGGGTCCGCTGGGGCCATGCGTGGCCGGGCCGCCGATCGTTACGGCTCGGCTCAAGGCGGGGGGAAACACATAGCCGAGGGGGTCGAGGCCAGGGTCCGATATGCCGGCCAACTTGGCGATCTGGTCTCCCAACTGGTTGGCGGACTTCGGTCGGGCATGGGATATGCCGGCGCGGCGACCCTGGATGATCTTCGCTACCG
>JAJRXF010000116.1 GCA_024276425.1 Actinomycetes bacterium
CACTCTGGGCTGGGGTAGAGCTGGCACGGCCCAGGATTATAAACCACACCACTCCAACGATGACTGCGGTTCCGCTCGTCCAGGTATTCACCCGCAAACCCAGGATTTCGCTGGCGGCATCAATGCGCATGAACTCGATGAGGAACCGGCCGATTCCATAGCCAGCAATCCACAAGGGCAAAATCTGCCCGGGCTTAAGCATCTTCCGGTTGCTGACGGTAATCAGGAACGCGGCCAAAGCCAGATTCCAGAGTCCCTCATAGAGAAACATTGGATGAAACGCCGGAGAGTCGGCGAACTCCGCTGGTCGGAACCGTTCGTCGATACGTACCGCCCAAGGTAGATCACTCGGTCGACCAAAAATCTCCTGGTTGAACCAGTTGCCGAGTCGTCCAATGGCCTGGGCCACCGGTACGCCAGGTATTGCAGCCTCCAGGAGTTTCTGGATGTTCCAGCCGCGGCGCTTCGCGTAGAAATATCCAACTGTCACGCCCAGAATCAGTCCGCCGGGAATTCCAAGGCCGCCCTCCCAAATCTTGACCGTGTCGAACCAGCGACCCTGATAACTCTTCCAATCGGTAATGACGTGATAAACGCGTGCCCCAATCAGGCCAGCGGGAACGGACCATTTGGCCAGATCGACCATGTCATCATCGCCGCCACCACGCTTCACCCAGCGCCGACGAGCAATCTCGACACCTGCCAGAACACCGAGAGCGATCATGAGCCCATAGAAACGGAAGGTCAGGGGGCCAATCTCTAACCGGTCGGTTGGGGGCGATGGGATGGAAGCAAGAAACCACACGCCCAAGAAACTAGCCAGTTCTGGCCATGCTTCCAGGTCGGCGAGAGTTTTTGATCTGTCTGATGTTAACCAGAAGAGGCAATCAGATCGCCAACTGTTTGGCGCTTAGCGCAAACAACTGGTCCGAACCTGCGGTTACTGCCTTCTCCAGACCAACGACCTGGGGCAAAATCTGCTCACCAAAGTAACGGGCAGAGACAAACCGAGCCCCATAGAACTCCCCCTCGGATCCCTCAAGGTTCCCCTGGGCTACCAACGCCGCCTTGGCCGAGTAGCCACCACATACCACCGTCCCAAGGAGCCGCAAATAGGGGGATGAACCAGCGAGGGCCGCGTTGAGGTCCGAGCCGTTGTCCAGAAGCCACCGACCCGCGGTTCGCGCCGCTCCGCAGGCCTCCACCAAATTGTCACCAAATCGAACGAGGCGGTCGTCTTCTCGCAACTCATCAGCAATGTCTTCGAACTCGCTCAACAAATCTTCGACCACCTGACCACCTCGCATTGGAAGTTTCCGGCCAACGAGGTCCGCCGCCTGGATTCCGTTTGTCCCCTCATAGATCGCACCGATCCTGGCGTCTCGCATGTGTTGAGCAGCCCCGGTCTCCTCCACATAGCCCATGCCGCCAAAAACCTGCACCCCCAACGACGTCGTCTCGTTAGCCACATCGGTACACAGCGATTTGGATAGCGGGATAAGGAGGCTGGCACGTTCGCGCGCCGACTCTCTCTGGGCCGCGTCGACTCCCGCGTTGGCCAGATCCAGAAGCCCCCCATTGATGTAGATGAGGTAGCGCATGGCATCAATCCAGGAACGCTGCGTCATAAGCAGGCGACGAACATCCGCGTGTTCGATGATGGGACTCTGGACCCCTTTTTCGCCTCCAACCGCCGTCCCCTGGAGTCGCTCTTGGGCGTAGCCCAACGAAAGTTGGTAGGCACGTTCGGCCACCGACACTCCTTGGAGACCGACTGACAGGCGGGCGTTGTTCATCATGGTGAACATATTTCGCATCCCAGTGAACTCGTCGCCGACCAGCCAGCCAAGAGCCCCTTCATTGTCCCCATAAGCCAACACACACGTTGGGCTGCCATGAATGCCGAGCTTGTGTTCGATCGAGACGCAACTCACGTCGTTGCGATCCCCCAGCGAACCATCGCTGTTGACTAGGAACTTCGGGACAAGGAACATGGAGATTCCGCGAGTACCGGGCGCGGCACCCGGTGTCCGCGCCAGGACCAGGTGGATGATGTTGTCAGCCATGTCGTGCTCGCCGAATGTGATCCAGATTTTCTGGCCTGTGATCCGGTACGAGCCATCCCCAACCGGTTCGGCTTTGGTCGCTACTGCTCCAACATCGGAGCCAGCTTGAGGCTCGGACAGGTTCATGGTGCCTGTCCACTCACCGGTCAGCATTTTCGGGAGATAGGTGTTTTTCTGCTCCTCCTCACCGTGATGGATAATGGCATCGATGGCACCCTGAGTCAGCAAATTGCACAGGGAAAATGCCATATCCGAACTGGTTAACAATTCCTGGATAGCCAAGGCGGTGACCCAAGGAAATCCACCACCACCGAAATCAGGATCGAAAGGAATAGCCGCATAGCCGGACTCAACGATCTTGGAGTAGGCGGCCTTGAAGGAATCTGGGGTTGTGACAACTCCCCCCTCGCTCCAGTTGGACCCAATCTGATCTCCATCGACGTTGGTCGGAGCCACCACCTCGGCCATGAAACGACCTACCTCCTCAAGAACCATGTGCACCGTCTCGGTATCAACATGGTTGTACATTTCGGTGGTCAGAATGTCTGGCAAGCCCGCCATTTCATCCAGAACGAAGCGTAGATTTCGGAGCGGGGGAACGTAGCTAGTCACAGCGCGAGACTACCACCACGATGCCAGGAGGCCAGCGGTGAAATGCAGGCCCCTGGAGCTTAAGCGGATCGGACGGGTGAACAGTGGTCAACAGTAGAGTGCCGTTCATGTCAGATGAACGGGCCCAGCGATACAGCTTTATTCCCGGCCCCGTGGCCTTCACCGTCTCCGGTGGCCAAGGGGTCTACCTACACACCAGCACCGGCCGACAAATTCTCGATGCTGCTGGCGGGGCAATTGTGGCCAACATTGGTCATGGGCGTCCTGAAATGGTGGAGGTTTGCGCCAATTCCGTGAAGGGAATGGGCTACGTCGCTCCACTGTGGCCAACAGAGAATCGTCTTCGACTCCTCGACAGAATCCTCGACCGCTGGCTTCCCTCGGTTTTCACCCGATGCTTCTTTGTTTCCGGAGGCTCGGAGTCAATCGATACCGCCATGCGAATCGCTCGCCAGTATCAAGTCGCCAAGGGTCGGACCCAACGATGTCGTATCGCCGGGCGCTCGACTTCCTACCACGGGGCCACCATCGCCACCCTCTCCGTAGCAAATCACGACCGTCGGCGACGCCCCTTTGGTCCGATGCTCAGCGATCACCCCAAAATCGACCCGTTGTCGGCTGACCAGGCACTCAAGGACCTTGAGGCCGCCGATCCAGCCACCATTGCCGCCGTGATCCTCGAACCAGTTATCGGATCATCGGGAGCTGGACTGATATCCGAACCCGACTATTGGCCAAAGATCCGGAAGTTTTGCACGGAACACGACATCTTGTTAATTGCCGATGAGGTGATGACTGCCTATGGTCGAACCGGATCTCTGATGGGAACCGACGATCTCGGAGTCGTCCCCGACCTCATCGCCGGGGGCAAGGGGTTGGGAGGTGGTTACGCCGCCATTGGAGCCGTTGTGGCCCAACAGTTCGTGGTTGACCCAATCGCCGCCGCCGGTGACAACATCATGTTTTTTACCTTTAGTGGGCTGGAGGCCAGTGTGGCAATCGCCGACAAGGTGCTCCAGATCCTGGAGGACGAGGAGTTGGTTGAACGGTCCAGAACCATGGGAGAAAAGCTTCGAGCTCGGCTCGAGACAGAGTTTCGCCAGCATCCCAACGTGGCCGACATCCGGGGCCGGGGGCTCATGCAAGGGCTGGAACTGGTTAAAGATCGAGAGTCAGGCACAACCTTTAACGGTCGCCTTGCTCCATTGATTATTCGGGAAGCTTTGAATAGGGACTGCTGGATATACCCCTGCGGTAGTGCCGGTGTCCCAGACGGACTGTTGTTCGGTCCGGCCTTTGTCGTGAGTGAGTCCGAGATTGATCAGATGGTGAGCATCGTTGCCGCCTCTCTTGACGCCGCTGTATTCAACCTAGACGGTGAGCAATGAACCAGTTCGAGGTCGGCCAGGGCCTCTTGGCCTTCGTCGATCCGCAACCTCGGTTCGGCCGGGGCAACGTCGGACTGGTCATTGACGAGGACGGTCTCACAATCATTGACACCGGCACCACACCCAGAGCTGGACACCGAGTAAAGAAGCTGATTCTCGAACTCACGTCGGATCTCAATCTCCCAATCCGTCGAGTTGTGGTTACCTCCAGCCGAGTCGCGTTCTCCGGTGGAAGCTGGGCGTTTTGGCAGTCTGGGTTCTACAGCACGACGCCGATCAGCGATCAGCTTGATTCTCCAATCAATTTGGATGCGCTATCTCGCCTGCTACCCGAGGACCGAAGCCATTTCCACGAAGACTTCGAAACTCGACCAATCACCCACCTTGTCGATGAACCGGTTTGGCTCACCCCATCCTGCCAGGCCACGCCAATGGTCGGAGAAGGCCCAGCCAATCTCGTCATCCACACCCCTGGGGCCAACGCCACCTTCGCTGGCGCCCTGGCTTCTTTCGGAGTGACTCCACTGGCCTATGATGGGGACCCTCAAGCCTGGGTCGAGAGCGTCGACACGCTCATCCGGATCGGTGGTACCGTCATCCCCGGACATGGCCCGCCAGGGGGCAAGGCCGACCTGATCGATCTCCGCAACTACCTTGAGGCCTGTATTCAGGCCGACGGTGACCTTGCCAGCTTTCCCCGAGGCCCCTGGGACAACTGGAGTGACCGACGTTTTGACGCGGTCAACGTAGAACGAGCAATGCGTATGAGTCGAGGCGACAGCGAAACACCTCGAGCAATGTTTGAACTACTCGGCCTGGAGTTGCCCTCTGCCTGAAGTTGCTTACTCTTCGGGCTCGCCAGCCAGTTGCTCTTCGACCTGAATGAGTGCATCGTCCTCAGACACGTCAAGGGCAAAGGAAAGTTCGGAAACAAGGACTTTACGCGCCTTGCCGTACATGTTCTTCTCACCCGCCGATAGTCCCTTGGCAGCGTCTCGAAGAGCGAGATTCCGCACAACTTCCGCCACTTGGTAGACATCACCGGACTTAAGCTTCTCTTGGTGATTCTTGAACCGTCGGCTCCAGTTGGCTGGCTCGCGGACATCCTTCTTGGCCAGGAGAGTGAAAAGATCGGCCACGTCTTCAACGCTGATTGGTGGTCGCATGCCGACCTCCTCAGCGTTGTCGACCGGCACCCGAACGGTCAACTCGTCGTGGGCTGTTTTCAGAACGAAGTACTTGCGTTTTTCGCCGTTAAGTTCGATCATCTCGGTCTTTTCGATAATGGCTGCCCCATGATGGGGATAGACCACTCGATCACCAGCTTTGAACGACATTCGACTCCTCGATGAGATCCGCTACACAAGCGGATCTCCAGGATGGCAGAAGCCAGCGCTTTTACCCACCTACGGGTGGTATTTCCTCACAGATCGATCGGATTCAGCCAAGGAATGCGGCGACGACCCCGCTGAGACTAACCAATACCATTGCTGCGGCCGCCACAATAATCAGCCAGAACTTGATCGGATTTCGCTGTCTCAGCGACGGAACGGTGTGGTTCACCGGGTCATAGACCGTTGGCTTGGTTGTTCTACCACCAGAAGATCGTCGGGTCATCCCAGCAAGTCTATTTGATTCGGACCGAGATTCTTGTCCGGGCTCACAACATCGTTGCCAGAGAGCACGGTGAGACTCAACATCTTGTCCGTTACTCGTTGCTTGCGCGAACCAAATGCCGGAAAGACATAGTCAACAAGCATGTAAAGGTAGCAGGTGAAGATAGCGAGGAGCCAGGGCAAGAAGACTCGCAAGAAGGCGAACCCGATTCCGATTGGTTGTCCAGTCCGCACCTTAACGAGCCGGGTTCCCACCAACATTTTTCCAATCGATTGGCCAGTAATGCCCTGGAGTATCACGGTGTTAAGGATCCAGGCCCCCGCTACCCCAAGCCAAAGGGCAACCATCAGGCCGTCGTCGAAGGAAGTCACGCTGACAACAACTATGAGGACTATGTAGAGGGCCAGGTCGACCAAAAAGCCAGCCACACGAGAGAGAAACCCCGCGGCTTGGCCAAACTGAGTTTCCGGAGCCGAAATCTGACTATTGCTTGATCCCACCGGGACGGTCCCTGATCCCATCAGGATGGGCTCTGGCCCGCCTACCCAAAGGGAGCCATCCCAGTATCGATGGGTGCCGGGAGGATCGCCCTCGGCGTAATACCAACCCGGTCCCAGAACTCCACCCTCAGTCACAGTTCCCCCCCAGTCACCATGTCCATGCTCCCCAGACCTTAGTCTGAGACACTCCTGCGCACCGATTCGTCCAAACCCCTTGGCCGAAGACGTCTTTGACCGATGGGATCCTCTATGTCGCGGACAATTCTTGTAACTGGTGGGGCTGGCTACATCGGAAGCCACACCGCGGTCTCCCTTCTCGAGCAAGGACACTCCATCGTTATTGTCGACAATCTTTGCAATTCCAGTTCCAAGGCGGTCGAACGGGTAGCCGAGTTGGGTGGCCGAGATGTCGCCTTTGTTCAAGCCGATGTCACGGACAAAGAGGCCCTGTCCCAGGTCTTCGATAACCACCCAATCGAGGCCGTTATCCATTTCGCTGGCCTCAAGGCGGTGGGTGAATCCGTCGAACAACCTCTGCGCTACTACCGCACCAATCTGGAGACGACCATGGTCTTGCTCGACGTGATGCAGGAGCATCGGGTCTGGGATCTGGTATTTTCGTCGTCGGCAACGGTCTACGGCGACCCACGAGTGCTCCCGATCCCCGAAAGCGCACCTACCGGTCCGACCAACCCCTACGGTCGGACCAAGCTAATGATCGAGGACATCTGCCGGGACGTGGCCGCGGCCGAACCCAATTGGCGAATTGCCATTTTGCGCTATTTCAATCCTGTTGGCGCCCACCCCAGCGGTGACCTTGGTGAGGATCCGACCGGGCCCCCCAACAACCTAGTTCCCTTCGTCATGCAAGCCGCAGTCGGCCGAAGAGGCTCGGTCTCGGTCTTTGGTGATGACTACGACACTCCGGATGGAACCGGCGTTCGCGACTACATCCATGTCATCGACCTGGCCCTTGGCCATCTTGCCGCCCTTTCCCATCTGGACAATGGCTGTCGAGAATTCAACCTTGGTACCGGCAGTGGCGCATCAGTCCTAGAAATCCTGTCTGCCACCGAGCGTATCAGCGGGAAAAAACTCAACTACGAAATCGTCAGCCGACGCGAGGGAGATATTGCCATCTCATTGGCCGATCCAAGCCGGGCCAACACCGAACTTGACTGGCGGGCCGAGCGCGCGCTCGAAACGATGCTCCGCGACGCTTGGAACTGGCAAAACAAGAACCCCAACGGATTCGACCAAGACTAGTTGGCGAGTATCGTTTCAGAACGAACCTCTTGGCTGGTCGGAAGTGAAACTTGGGCCCCCCTCCGAGTTACCGTGACCGCGGCACAGCGAGCGGTCCAACGCGCCGCAGCAATGACTGTCTGACCCCCGACCAGGGCGTCAGCCAGACCGCCGCAGAACGAATCGCCAGCAGCAGTGGTGTCTAGCACCGCCACTTCAACGATCGGAACGCTCGCTACCTCGGTGGGGGTGACGACCAACGATCCGTTCTGACCTCGGGTGACCACCACAGCCTTGGATCCTCTGTCGATCATCGTACGAGCCTGATCGACTAGTTCGCTGGTCGACACCGCCACATCGTCACCAACCAGTCTCGCCAACTCGCCTTGATTCGGAACAAGCACATCGCAGGCCGCGACCAAATCAGCTAAACCTGGATTCGTTTCGTCGCTGACCGGAGCCGGATTAAGAACAAGCCGACCTGGTGCAAACTCGACCACCGCTAGCAGGGCCTCGATTGGTACTTCTAGTTGGGCCATGATGACCGAGGCTGAGGCCAAAGGGTGACGATCTTGGACTAGTTTTTCGATCTGTTCCCGACTGAGGCAAGCGTTAGCTCCAGGACTGACGACAATCGCGTTCTCCCCATTGGAGTCAACCGCAATGGCAGCTACACCAGTCGAAACGCCTGAGATCGTATCGACCCCAGAGACATCAATATTGTCGCCCACCAACCCGGCAATGAGATCCTCCCCAGCAGGGTCGTTTCCTGTAGCACCGACCATGGAGACTCTGCGACCGAGTCTGGCGACCGCAACCGCCTGATTGGCTCCCTTACCGCCCGGAGACCAGAGAGCGTCGCCACCAAGAACGGTCTCCCCCGGCAGGGGCAGGTGTCCAACCGGAATGGAAATGTCAAGGTTGATGCTGCCTACGACAACAACTTCGGCGCTCATTGTCTAACGCCCTACTTCAAAGACTCGAATATTTCCTTGCACTCCGGACAAACTGGGAATCGGCCAGGGTCGCGGCCGGGAACCCATTTTTTGCCACAAAGGGCAACCACTGGAGTTCCTTCGATCGCGCTAGGCACAATGGCGTCCTTCTTCACATAATGTGAGAATCGCTCGTGATCTCCGCCGTCGTTCGTGGCAATCTCCGCGCGTTCCTCGGTCGTGACATCGACATCAGTCATGGTTACACGCTAGCCAAGACCGAACCAGCTTGATGAGATTCGGGCTGAGTAAGCTGAACTACTGGCTTACATCCGATGCCGCGGTACGGGCCCACAACTCGGCGGCGACTTCTGGTTCAAGTTCTCCTGAGCTGCGGAACAACACATTGTTGTCACCATCAAGGTAGACCGCATACGGGAAGCCACCAGCACCATAGGCGGTGAACGCCTCGCTGTCCCTGGTATCACGAATGATGGGGAATGGCCACTTTTCCTCCTTGAGCCACTTTGCGGGAGGATAGTTCGGGGTGCTGGGATCGACCGCGGTAGACACGGCATAGAAGTCGACGTTGTCCGGCTTCAAACCTTGATTCGTCATGTTGACGATCTGGGGTACTTCTTCTTGACAGTGGGGGCACCAGTGGGCCAGGAAGTACACCACCTTGGGACGACCGTCGGCCTTAATAGAAACCGATTGATCCTGGAAGTCGGTCCCGACCAGATCGGGTCCCTTTGTACCGGCGGCAGGATCGGTATTGTGCGAAGTGATGCCACCACCAGGGGGCATGGGAGCAAGCTCTCCTCCGGTTATCTCTACTGCGGCGACAGCCGCAACATTGTCCAGATCATCTCCCCCTCCCCGAGAGGCGGCCAACGCCACGCCAAAAGCCCCCAAAATGAAGATTGCTACAACGGAAAGCAGAAACCATTTTCCGGATGAATCTGTCTTTGGTTGGGTCATGAAAGGTCCTCCATAGAAGCTGTGATCATCGATTGCTTGGGCGGGCCAACGGGACGAGCACCAAAACCAAAGCGAAGGCCACACCGGCCATGGTGGGAATGGTGATGAACCCGAACTCGTTTACATATCGGCCCGAACAAGGATTATTGAGTTCGCAGACTCCGCCGACCGCCTCGGGGAAGGCCTGCTCTGCTCTGTGGTAGATCGAGATCCAAATGCCAACGGCGCTCAGCCCCCAGGCAATCTTGGCCAGAACCCACTTCTTGGTCGCCAGGCTGACAAGGAGCAGGACCGACGATGGGTACATGAAATACCGCTGAAACCAACACATCGTGCACGGCACAAAGCCAGCGCCTTCAGAATAGTACAGGCTCCCAGCCATAGCGGTTGTGGCGGCAACCGCGGCAAAAACTACAGCCAGGGGGCGCAAATCAGCCGCGATCGAACGCGCTAGCCCGGATCCGGGTAGATCGAATGCGACGATCAAGGTACCCAAAAGAATCCCAAGAACGCCAAGGGTTCCGCCAATGGCCATCAGCGCAAAAAAGAGGCTGAGGGTCTCGGTCATTGGGGTGCCAGTCTCAGCATCGGGCTACATTCCTGGATTGGGGGTAAACAGACAATAAAACGCCGACAGCGATTCTAGCCTTTTGACCCAACGACCAATCGGGACTTTGGGCCATATCGGGCTCAAACACCCTCAGGAAAGGGCCTTCCGTATTGCCGTTGCCACTTCGCTGACGGCCTGCGCAGCGGGGCCCACCAACGGGCCTAGTTGAAAAAAGATATGGGCCATTCCGTCATAGCGAGACATGGTGACCCCAACCCCAGCCTTGCTCAGGACCCGGGCATAGGCCTCACCTTCATCCCGTAGGGGATCGTACTGAGCGGTAATGATGAGGGCCGGGGCCAGTCCGGTGTGTGAGTTTGCCACAATGACCGATGCCATCCAGCTCGTCGGATCCGGTTTATAGGTGGCCTCGAACCAGTCCATGGTTTCTCTCGTGAGGACGAAACCCTCAGAGTTTTCCGCCTGACTCGGGTAACGGTTGGGATCCCGAAAGTCGACTGCCGGATAGACCAGCATCTGACCCGCTAGTGGGTACCCCGCATCCCTGGCCATCACGGCGACGACCGCAGCAAGGTTCGCACCAGCGGAATCACCACCGACCGCCAAGGGAACCTCAGCGTCAAGATTGGCGCCAACAAGGCGATTGGCCTCCCGCCGCACCCAACGAAAAGCCGACCAGGCATCCTCGACAGCGGCAGGGAAGACGGCTTCAGGAGCCAACCGGTAGTCGACGGAGACCACAACCGACCCTGACTGATGGGCCAGCTGTCGACATACCTCATCGTGCGTCTCCAAGTCGCCAATGCACCAGCCGCCACCGTGGAAGTAGACAAACACACCACCGACTCCACCTTGGCGACCCTTTGGGTCATAGACCCGTACGGGAATTGCTTCAATGTCCGTCACGGTGTCCTTCACAGAGCCCATTTCGGGTCCTGGCGGAACAAGGGACATGAGGTCTCGGTAGGACTGGCGCCGCATCTCGACGGTTTGATCTGCTAGGGGCGGGCCCTCCGCCGCTCCCGCGTTCACAAGGTCGACAATGGGCTGGATGTCCGGGTGTAACGACATGGGCCGACGCTAGTCCAGACCACACGATCCAGCCACGGCGCCTAAGGAGACCTACAGTCTACGCATGGCAAACAGTGGAGTCAGAGTCAACATCGATCAGGCCTTCGTCGCCACAGTCACCTTGGACTACCCACCTCACAATTTTTTCGACCAGAGCCGTTTGTTGGAAATCCAACGCGCCTTTCTTGCGGTTGATGCTGACCCGAACGCCAGAGCAATCGTCCTGGCGTCCGAAGGGAAGAATTTTTGTGCTGGGGCCAATTTTGCTGCCTCGAAAGGACGCCTTGATGGGGTAGTCCGATCCAGTTCAGACTCATCGGCTCCGGGCACTGGACCTTCGGTTCTGGTTGGGTCCGAACTGGAAGGCCTGCATATCTATGACATCGCCGTCCAACTTTTTGCGTGTCAAACTCCCGTCGTCGCCGCGATTCGAGGGGCCGCCATTGGTGGGGGACTTGGTCTGGCCTGTATGGCTGACTTGCGGGTCGGTGGCCCGGGAACTCGACTGAGCGCCAATTTTGCCAAGCTTGGCTTCCACCAAGGCTTTGGACTTTCTGTGACTCTGCCCAGCATTGCTGGCCAGCAAGTAGCCATGGACTTGCTCTACACAGGACGCCGCATGAAGGGGGATGAGGCCTATCGGGTTGGTCTACTCGACCGCTATGTAGCTCATGACGCCGACATCGTGACCCAGGCATACTCACTAGCTGTTGATATCGCTCAATCTGCTCCGCTGGCCATTGGGTCGATTCGCCAAACCCTTCGTGGGGGCTTGGCCGAACAGATCAGAGCTGCCTGTGATCACGAGCGAACCGAGCAGGAACGGCTAGTCAAGACCGACGATTGGAGCGAGGGCATCGAGGCCATGGCTGAGCGTCGCAGTCCGGTTTTCCGGGGCAGATAAGTTCAGCCGGAGCGGTCCAGTACCGGTGGAGTAACTGCAACCACGCCACTCGTTGTGGCTAAGTGAGTCATGGAGACATCATGAGATTCGGTTGGAACTCGGTCGATTGGAGAGTGATCGCTGACTCCGACGATCTGCAGCCGATTTAGACCTCTGGCCGCCTTGATCCGGGCCAGCAGTCGGTCGTAGTAGCCGGCCCCGAATCCAAGTCGACCGCCTGAACGGTCGAAGAGCAGTCCCGGAACCAGAACGATATTGATGAGGTGATCGGCAACGAAAGGAGAGGTCGAAGTTGGTTGCTCGAACCCGTATCGATGCATCTCCCGCTGGGAGTCCCACGGATGCAGGGTTAGGTCCATGGATCCGTCTGGCGTTCTGGTCAGAGCGAACTGGCCAAGCCCCGGCACCTCGGTCAAGGCTTTCACGTCCGGCTCCGTTGCCATGGCCGCGTACAGCAGGATTCTAGGCTCGAAATTGGCGGGATCCCGATCGAGTGGTTCGCGACCAACTTGTTGACCAACCAAGAATTCAACAAGGCCGCGGACAACCAGGCCACTGATCTCGTCTCGGTGATCAACGTTGTTTGAGCGCCACGCTATTGCGTGACGTCGAAGTTCGGCCTTGGTCGGTTGCATCACCAGCAACGCTACCCAAGAAACCTTCGGCGCAAACCGGATTAGGGTCAGGGGCATGATCTCGACCCTTGACCTTGCCAACCGAGTCGGCGAACTTGTTCGAATTCCGAGTGTAAACCCGCTCCAGAGCGGACCAAAAGGCGGTCAAGGGGCCGAGACGGCTTTAGCCGAGCGAATCGCAGAATGGAGCCAGGATCTCGGCGCGGAGGTGCTACTTGACGAAGTCTTACCTGGTCGACCAAACGTGTATGCCCGCTTTCAGGGTCAAACGGACCGAGTCGTCGTGATCGATACGCACCTGGACACCGTTTCGGTCGAGCATATGACTCGCGATCCCTTTGATGGAGTCGTCGAAGGGGATCGGTTGTACGGTCGCGGCTCAGTCGATACCAAGGCCAGTTTCGCCATCGTGCTAAGCGTGTTGGAGGAACTCCTAGCCGACAGCAAACGCCCAGTACCCACGGTCTATGTCATTGGCACGATAAGCGAGGAAGCTGGCGGTCTCCTAGGAGCAAGCAGGTTCAATTCTTGGGCCCAATCCCAGGACCTTGGAATAGACCAGTTAATCGTGGCCGAACCAACCATGTGCGCCCCCGTCCATGGACATAAAGGCATCTTCGTTCTCAGGGCGACCGTTCACGGCCACGCCGCGCATTCCTCCAAGCCTGAGCTTGGGGCAAACGCCATCTCTGGGGCTGGCAGAATCATCGTCGCCCTGGACCACGAACATGAACGCCTGATAGGTCAGCGTGCCTCGACCGTTGTCGGGAACGGATCCTTGTCTATCACCATGATCCAAGGCGGATTGGCGGCCAACATCATCCCCGACCATTGCACCGTCCAGGCCAGCAGGCGTGTTGCCCCCGGAGAGGACACGGCCGAGCTCATCACCTCGATGTCAAAGATCATGGTTGATGCCGCCGACCCCCTACGCATTGAAGTCGACCTCGAGGGAGGAGCGGCCTTTTCGGCCTTCTACCAAGATCCAGACAGTCCCCTCGTCCGTCAGATCGCTGATCTCGCTGGGACCGCCCCCGAGGCTGCGACCTATGGGAGCAACGCCTGTTCCTATCCTAATCTCGCCAACGAGGTCATCTTGTTTGGACCAGGGTCGATCGATCAGGCCCATCAAGCCGTCGAGTGGATCGATGTTGCGGAGATCGGTCGGGCGGCCGATGTCTATAGAACCTGGCTCCGCACCAAATGAATCGGGGGAGTGGCCAGCGAAAGCAAGCATGAAATAGCTCACCTGCAAAGACAAGCTTGTCGGTTTCGTTTGAATTCTGGCCGGTGCGGCCGATTGGGCTCCAAGTTGGTGAGTCATTCCACCCTCTGGCATGCCCTTTTGCGAGGAGTTTCGCTAGAAAGTCTCTGGGGCACATGTGCTTTTGGTGTGCAAGGAGTTGATGCTGAGAAATCTACTAACGATGGTGAAGTCACCGAGATTTATCTTGGCTATTTGCCTTTCGACTTTGTCAGCCGCGGTTGTGGCCGGGCCCTTGGGTTATCGCGCCCTTCAGGCCAGAGACCAGCCAGTTGCTTCAGTCGCGGGACCAACGACAAGCTTGCCAGATTCCGCCGCCCAGTCCGAGTTCGTCAATGCCCAAGTCAGTTCGACGCCCAGCACCCCGCTCAGCTCACAAGAGAGCATCTTGGGGCCAACCTTGGAACCAGTGTCGACAACACTCCCACCCCTGCCTTCGACCACTTCGACGAGCAATTCGGTCACTCATGCGACCAGAACCACATCGACTGCCAAACCCACAACGACCCACCCAACAACGGCCTCCACCGAATCGAGCACGGTGAGTACCGGACCTGGGCCGGAACCGCCAACCACCTTCCTACCCGACCCCTCAACAACCTCACTCCCCGACCCCTCAACCACCGCAGACCCCGACCCCTCAACCACCGCAGACCCCGACGACACCAGTACGACCGACACAACAGACCCCGACGACACCAGTACCACAGATACCTCCCAGACATCGGACTCAATCGCGCCCTCGAGCACGGACGTCGAAAAGGGGGACGATCCAAGCGATCAATCAACTTCGACGACATCGACGAGCGAGCCAGCCTCCAATCTCGCTAGTGCCGACGGTCCGCCAGTGTTTCTCTGTCCTACGAATCGAGGTTTGCCGCTCCTAACGGATGCCGCAGAGCTATTCGACCAGCAAGATCCTTACTGCTGATCGAATAGCCCTGCAAGCCCCACCGCTTTGTACCTAGCTACAGCCGCTGGTACTTCCACAACTCGTGCACGCGTGGCAACTACCCGACCGCTGCATCTTGATTCCACACTGCATACAAATCGGGGCATCGGGATCGAAACGGGTCACCGGAGCGGCCGCTGCAGCAGGTGTCTCGGGCTCGGCCATCGTAGGCTCGGCCGAGGATTTGGCTACGCCAGGACTATCCAACGCATCAAGCTGAATCGCTAGTTCCTCGACCGACTCGATCGAAGGGGTATCAACGGGAATGTCGAGGCCCTGACTGGACACCGGCACATCAACTCCGGGAAGCGTTTGTTGGGTTCGTTCGTTTGTGGTGAAGATTCCAAGCTCACTCCGCTCCTCATAGCTGAGATAGAGCACTGCAAGCTTGCGGAATAGATAGTCCATAATGGAAGACGAGATCCGAATATCGGGATCGTCTGTCATGCCTGCTGGTTCAAACCGCATGCCGGTGAAGGTCTCCACATAATTGCGAAGTGGCACCCCATACTGAAGGCCATGGCTGAGGGAAATGGCCAGGGCATCCATAATCCCGGCCAAAGTCGAACCCTGTTTGGACACCCGCAGGAAGATCTCTCCCGGTCGGCCATCGTCGTACTCACCAACCGTGACAAACCCCTTGCAGTCTGCAACCCGGAACTCAAAGGTTCGACTCCGACGACTGCGAGGAAGGCGTTCACGAACTGGCTTGTAGACCACCTTTTCGACCACCTCGACCGCGGCCACCATCTCCGCGGCCACCATCTCCGCTGCCACAGAGAGTGTGCCTGAGTCCTTCACGGAGCTATCACCAGCCTTCTTCGCCATGCTCAGAGGCTGACCGACTTTACAGTTGTCCCGATAGATGGCAATGGCCTTGACACCCATCTTCCAAGCGTCAATGTGGAGTTGCTCGATCTCTTCGACCGTGACCTCTTCTGGCATATTTACTGTTTTGGAAATAGCACCGGAAATAAAGGGTTGGACTGCTCCCATCATCTTGACGTGACCCGAATAGTGGATCGGATTGTCGCCCATGGAACAAGCAAAGACCGCAATATGGTCGGGGTTAAGCCCAGGGGCACCCAAGATCGTCTTGTTGAGATCTATATAGGCAACAATGTCCTCAACCTGCTCGTCGTTGTAGCCCAGGTGCCGCAACGCACGAGGTACCGACTGATTCACCAGGAGCATCGTGCCCCCACCGACCAGCTTCTTCATCTTGGCTAGCCCGAGATCTGGCTCGATGCCAGTGGTGTCGCAATCCATGAGCAAGCCAATGGTTCCCGTTGGAGCGAGGACGGTCGCTTGAGCATTTCGGACCCCCACCTCGGCTGCTAGTTCAACCGTACGGTCCCAGGCATGTTGTGCTGAAGTAAGCAGGTCGGTCGGGGCAAGTTCTTCATCGATGCCAGCAACCGCTGCCTGATGAAGTTCAAGCACGCGCTGCAAGTCTTCCTTGTTCTCTTGGTAGCCAGCGTGAGGGCCCATACGGGCAGCCGTCTTGGCCGAGGTGTAATAGGCGTGTCCGGTCATGAGCGAGGTAACGGATGCGGCATAGGCCCGACCCTCATCAGAGTCGTAGGGAAGGCCAAGGTTCATGAGCAGAGCACCGATATTGGCATAGCCAAGCCCAAGTTGGCGGAACGCTCGGGTGGTCTCGCCAATTGGCTCTGTCGGATAGTCGGCCCGGCCGACCAAAATCTCCTGGGCGGTAAAGAACAACTCGATGGCCGACTTGAATCCGTCAATATCAAAGCTGTCATCATCGTTGAGGAAGGACAAAAGATTAAGACTGGCGAGGTTGCAGGCGGAATTGTCTAGATGCATATATTCCGAGCAAGGATTCGAACCGTTGATCTTGCCGGTGGTAGCCGAGGTGTGCCAACGGTTAATGGTCGAGTCGAATTGCATTCCGGGGTCGGCACATTCCCACGCTGACTGAGAGAACTGCCGCATGAGATCCCTGGCTCTAACGGTGCGAACAACCTCGCCGGTGGTCCGGGCAAGCAGCGACCAATCTTCGTCATCAATGACGGCTTGCATGAACTCATCGGTGACTCGGACCGAGTTGTTGGCGTTTTGATACTGGATCGAATGACTATCGGATCCGTCGAGATCCATGTCAAAACCAGCCTCACGCAGGACCCGAGCCTTGCGTTCCTCGATGGCCTTGCACCAGATGAACTCTTCAATGTCTGGGTGGTCGATATCGAGCATCACCATCTTGGCCGCTCGTCGAGTCTTGCCACCAGACTTGATCGTACCTGCCGACGAGTCAGCACCCCGCATGAAGCTCACCGGGCCTGAGGCAGTACCGCCACCCTTGAGCAGTTCGTAACTGGAGCGAATGCCGGAGAGGTTGATACCGGCCCCCGACCCACCCTTAAAGATGGTGCCTTCCTCGACATACCAGTTGAGAATGGCGTCCATCTTGTCTTCTACGGCCAAGATGAAACAGGCCGAGGCCTGCTGAGGAACACCCGCCACCCCGATGTTGAACCACACCGGCGAGTTAAAGGCGCCCATCTGGTTGATGATCAGGAATTTCAGTTCGTCGGAGAAGACGGCGGCCTCATCCTCGTTGGTGAAATAGCCGCCCTCCCTCCCCCAGGTGGTGATGGTGTCAACTACCCGGTCCGCCACCTGTTTGAGCGAGGTCTCCCTCTCGGAGGTACCAAGGGTTCCCCGGAAATACTTCTGGGCAAGAATATTGGTGGCGTTCACGGACCAGGTTGAGGGTACTTCTACTGCCAGTTGCTCGAAGGCAATTTCACCGGTTTTCCAGTTCTCGATGCGAGCATCGCGTTGTTCCCAGGTGACTGTGTCATAGGGATGGATTCCATCGGTGGTGAAGTAACGGCGCAGACCGATGCCGGTCTGCTCTGGTGCGAGGGCCATGATGCTCCTGAGGTGAGTTCAGTCCAGAGGTCGCCTTGGAGGCTGACTACGGAGGGTTGTAATGAGGGTTAGATATTGCAACGGAGGTGTGACACTCCGAAACTTCTAGCTTGAGGACCCCCGCACAGAGCGGGGTGCCTTGACCGCAAATACGGTCCGACTCTCGATGTCACTTGGAAATATCACTCGGAAATGTCACTCGGGCGAAAAAGGGAGAGCCGTTTGCTCGCTCAGCCGAGATCGGAAACCGGGTTGCCGGTGACGGTGAGTTTGCTGCGCAGCACACAACGCTGAAATTCGAACCCGGGGTTGCCCGAGCCTTCACCCCAGAACTGAATCGGCGGTCAATACCCGATGAATGGGGACAGGACCGTTTGCGAATTCGGACGAATTCCCCTACGAGCCCTTGACCTCAAACACTAGATGTTGTGTCGACGGCGGTCTTTACGACCATGCGGCGCAAGATGTGGATGCACATTACAACACTGTAATTACTCCATTGTCAACGATCTACGGAACATTCTCTGTGACATCGCTGACACCGTTGCTGCCAACCCGGGACAAGACGCTTTGAGAGATCGCTGTATGAATCATTGAGATTCCACTGACCCGTAGGCCGAACTAGTAAGAATGAGTGGCTGTTCGAGAATGGTCGAACCGATCCGGAATAGCGGGTTAAGGGTCAAGCTTTGTAACGCACTGACTGCCGAAGGTCCGAATGTTCGTACCATGCGTCGCCGCGACTGTCACCCAGGGGTTCTTTACCCCATCATGCCTCTACTCCGAATCGGCTCCTTGCATCGGCCTCTACCATAGAAACGGTTGCCTGTGGATCAAAAGTGGATGGCTTGTGGATTCAGGCCGATTACTGTGGATTCTGTTCGGAAAACTTGCCGTTAGCTGTGTACACCACCCACGGCGCGCAGCGACTCACCCATGGCGCTTGAATCGGCCATACAAACCAAGAAAACGCGAACAAAGCTGGGAACTCATCGTGCAGGCATCAACCAACTCCAACCAACCAGTGGAGGACTCCTGTAACTTCGTCGAGCTCTTTCCCACGACAGGACGAAGAGTCGCTCACCCCACCGAGGACGTGACCCGAGAGGAACGAGAGGGCAAATCAGAGCACCCATGGCTCTACACCAACATGGTCGCCAGCCTCGACGGAGCGACGGCCATTGACGGAGTATCGGGTGCACTTGGCGGGGATGCCGACCGGCAGATGTTTCGGGCCTTAAGACATTGTGCTGACGCCATTATCGTTGGCTCCGGGACGGCAGTCGCCGAGGGCTACCGGCCAGCCAAGGTCAACCACACCGGTCGCAACCCCGTGATGGCGGTAGTGAGCGGCAGCCTGAGCCTTCCGCTCTCACTTCCTCTGTTCACCGATCCAGCCAACCGGCCACTGATTGCCACCGTCAAATCGAGTTCCCCCATTCGTCGACGAACACTTGAAGAGTTCAGCACTGTCAAGAACTTTGGCCAGCATCGAGTGGATCTGCACGCACTTGTCGCTCATCTCTATCGAAGTGGGGCCAGACGAATCCTTCTTGAGGGTGGCCCAAGCCTCAATGCACAGTTCATCCATGAGGACCTGATTGATGAATGGAACCTGACTCTCTCACCCGTTCTAGCTGGTGGTCG
>JAJRXF010000117.1 GCA_024276425.1 Actinomycetes bacterium
CAAGGTCGAGACACTGCTACGCCTTCCGCGCCTCCACCACGCAGACCATGCCCTGTCAGTGCCAAACGCCGGTATCGATGAAACCCCGTACTATCCGGCCTTCGCCGAGAAAGCCGCTGCTATGACCTACCAGCTCATCAAGGGGCATCCGCTGATCGACGGAAACAAGCGGGTCGGATACCTATGTCTAAGAGACTTTGTGGAGCGCAATGGCTACGAATGGACCCCACCACCATCCGACGGTGCGGATCGTTCAGAAACGGTGGCCACCATAGAAGGGGTCGCAGACGGAACCGTTAGCCAAGAACAGTTGGCCAGCTGGATTTCAGACCGGCTAGACAGTGAGACTGACGGCTTACCGTGACCAATTCACCCGAGCTGCCTTTCGGTAGTGATGCCATTCCAAGTTTCTCGCTACGCATAGCGAGACGATATTGGATGGCCCGAGACGGCGCTGGGACCAAAAGGCTTCTTCTCAACAATCCCATTGACTGGCTTCGGCTAAAAGAGGCCTTCTCTCAATGAAGCCAATCGCTGAGAAAGCTGCAAGGCTTGTTACCGATAGCTTCAAGCTAGACACACCACCGGTAGATGTTCGATCACTAGCGAAATGCCTTGGAGTCAACGCCATCGAAGATGCGAACCTGGTCGAGGACGGCAGACTCCTGCGGGTGAATGGCAAAAGCCGAATTCTCATTCGACGAGGCCTCTCCGCTGAGCGAGCTCGATTCACGATCGCCCATGAGCTTGCGCACCTCATCCTGAGCGACCCCTCTTCCGATCTGGTGGCGCGGCGGCAACGAATAGGTCACGACCAGGAGGAGCGATTCTGCGAAGACTTTGCAGCAGACCTTCTCTTGCCCCGCGATTGGGTAAGGAAGACGGCCGCTGGCCGACCACAGTCGCTTCACACACTCCGTGTCGTAGCCGGACGGTCCAATACGTCCCTAGCGGAATCCTGCGTAAGACTCAACGAAGTAGCAGGATGGAGACTAACGTTGATGCATTGGCGACTTGCAGATCAACGCTGGGGCTTCCGATGGGCGGCCGCGTTGCCACCCGGTTCCATAGGGAGAATTCGTTCGATCGACGGGACTCGACAGGTGATTGAGAATGGCAAGCAGGCAAGGGGGTGACACCCAGGTACAACTCCCACGGCGATTTGCCAACGCTGATCATCACATCGACGCCCAGATCTCGGTCCGACATGGCTCAGCCCTAGTGCTGGCCAAGCTAGGGCCGAGCATGTCAAAGAAGCCCGGTAGGGACACACGAACACACAAGAACAACTTCAACCATCATCGCTGAAAGGAGACCGGCGCGTGCCTACAACGTGCCTATAACATCGGAGAACAGGGGTCGCTAGCGGGGTCCAGCGGTCAAGTCCACCATCTCCATAAATCATTGCTGACCTGCATAAACGCTGGCCATTGCGCAGCCCAGACCGCTGACCCGCCCAGCCAATTGAGGGGACGTATGAACCCGCTCGTCATGTTCTTTCATCGGAGTTGGATGAGACAACACCCCGAGGGGCTGGGGTCACGGAGATTCTTAATTACGTCAAGGCTTGGGACAGCGCCGCCATCTCGGAGCTACCAATCTGCGTGCGACTAGCATGCGAACTCCAGAGTCAACTGGTGGCAGGCACACCTAGTGAGGACTATCAGACCGGGTCAATTCGTGACACTCAAGTGCTGATTGGCCCATATCAAGGTTGCTCGATCCAGGAAAGCACCTATGTGCCACCGCCACCTGGCGACTCATTGACATCCGGCCTAGCAGCCTGGGAGAAATGGCTACACGAACCGGACGTCGATGAGATTGTGAAGGTAGCACTGGGTCACTATCAGTTTGAAGCCCTTCACCCCTTCACGGATGGCAACGGCCGTATCGGACGTCTACTCGCAATTTTGCAGCTCGTTCGCGCTGGCTTACTTCCCGGCCCACTCATCAACCTTTCCCCCTACCTAGAGCACCGCTCAGACGAGTACCGGCACCGCCTGCGAAATGTAAGCACCGAAGGCGCCATGGACGAATGGATTCAGTTCTTCTGCCAGGCTCTCAGCAGCCAGGCCAAGGAGGCGCAATCGCGAATCCGATCTCTGCTCGCTTGGCGAGATCACACGGTCGAAGAGCTACGCAGCAATCGACGCAAAGGCGCCATCGTCAGCTTGATCCCTTTCCTGATCCAATACCCGATGATCACCGTGAAACAAGCGCAGTCGCTCTTAGGCGTCTCCAATCCTTCGGCCAACAAAGCGATCAATGAGCTAACAAAGATGGCTGTACTCACGGAGACGACCGGCAACAGCTACGGCCGAGTGTTCGAGGCCACAAAGGTTCTCGACATAGTATTCGCTCCCTAGTACGCAATGACCCATGTTCCGGACCTACCTGACCGGAGGTCAACCATGAACCCAAACACTCAACCAGCCCCATCCCTC
>JAJRXF010000118.1 GCA_024276425.1 Actinomycetes bacterium
CAACGCTCGTGACAGTGGTTGTTGCCATAGTGCCATCAAGGGACAGCACGGCCATTTCTTAACCGGGGCTGATTGGTCTGGCAAAGTCCAGCGGCGCGCCACAATTCACCCATGCCCGAACCATTCCATCCGCCAATTGCTGCATCAGCTCACACCACGATGCTTCCCGATCGGCTAGGAACGAACTGAGGGTTTACACCTCCATCGCCGGAGTCAGTTTCCTCGACAACATCAGCGGGATGAGATGTTGTTTGGTCAGCCGTACCGGGCGATGTTGCTGGTGAGTTCCCGCTTGAGGATCCGCTAGCATACCCCGCGGCGAGCAACGCTCCAGCAAGAAGCAGGGGAAGTAGGCGAGGCATCGCACTAGGTTGCCATGGCCAAGGTGCCAGCAGGTGGAAGCGCCGCTATCGTCCCCCAAATCGGGACCATTAGCTCAGCTGGCTAGAGCGCTCGCTTCACACGCGAGAGGTCACAAGTTCAAGTCTTGTATGGTCCACGCCTCTCACCAGGGATTATGTAAATCCGGTCGCTCGGAAAACCCTCCAAATGGCCCCAAAAGTGGCTACTGGTGCCTTAAGTGGTGCTTTCCCGAATCAAAAACTTGTTTCGGAGCGAGCAAAATAGTTTCCTCGGACAGCCGCTGAGCAGTCTCCTCGATCAGCTGGCCAAGACACCCGAATGATCACCTATTCGCCATTCTGTGAATCAGGTTCGGCCCACCGTCGGACCGAAGATACTCAACGACCGCATTCGAGTTCACTCGCGCGTCGAAGAGCGCTCCAGCCAGTGGGGACGATCCCGAGAAAGCTGACGGCGTATCTGAGTGAACATGCCCCAAGCATCGGCCCGGTAAAGAGAGAGGATGCGAAGTCCGACTAAATCTGGGTGGCCGAACGTGTGACTAGGCATGCGGACAGGGGGTGAGGCGATACGTCAGCGAGCACTGGCGAACGACCACGAACACCATCTGGTGCGTTGCACGCGAGCGGTCACAACCTTAAACCCCGCGCAGCCCAACTCTCTCACCAGGGATTACGTGAAGAAGCTGGTACGCAAAACTCCCACAGCCGCCCCCAAAAGGGCTATTGGTGCCTTAAGTGGTGCTTTCCCGAGTCAGAAACCTGGTTCAGAGTCAGCCGAACAATGCCTTCGGTGCGGTGTCGGTAGGTTTCCTCGATCATCCGTACTGAGGTTCCGGCATAGTCAGCCAGCTGCCAGTTCGTGTACCCGTCGTTGGCCAGGTTCGTGATTGCCGTGTGTCTCAGGTCATAGGGCCGCAGCGGAGGAACCGCAGCCTTGAACGCCCGGCTCTTCAATGCCCGCTTCATGTTGTCCTTGTTGATCGCGGTACCGAACCGGGTGGTAATGATCCGGTCGTCGTGTTGCCATGCCGCACCAGCCCGAAGCCGCTGCTCGGTCTGAACCTTCCGCCATTTGCGAAGTTCTGTGACGACTTCGTTTGGGACGGCGATTCTTCGACTGGCGTTCTTTGATTTGGGGTCGGTGGTGTTTGAGGCTTCGTCGAGTTGTTTGATGACGGTGAGGACAGCGTCGTTTAGGTCGATGTCTTTCCAGGTCAGTGCCCGTGATTCCGCTGGGCGGAGTGCGGCGATCCCGCTGAGCACAACAAGGCACCCAACGGACGTGCCGGTGGACCCAGCCAATAGTTGGGTGAGTTGTGCAGGAGTCAGCACGTAGCGTTTGCGGGGTTCGGACGAATCGGATTTGGGCAGGACGCTGAGTTGTGCGACGTTTCGGGCTACGAGCCCCTCGCGTTCTGCGTTAGTAATGACTGCCCTGAGTTCGGATCGCAGACGGTTGAGGTGGTCTGGGCCGATTGGCTTTCGGTTGCCTACTCCTTTGGCTGAAATGCGGAGGAACTGGTCGCATTCGGGCACGGTCAGATCGCTGAGTTTTCGGGTTCCGAGAACGTCTCGGATGATGCTGATCATCCATGTGTGGGACCGGAGCGTTCCCTTGGTGAGGTCTTCGCCTTCCTTGACTTCTAGGAAACGATCGCATGCTTCGGCGACAGTTATTCTGCCGTTGGACAGGATGCCGGTGGATTCCAATTCTGATTTGAATGCGCGTAGGGCTCGGATTGCTTCAGATTTGGATTTGGTGCGTCGGATACGTCGGGTTACCTGGCCTGTTAGCGGGTCCTCGCGTGTCAGGATGGCTTTCCAGCGGTCGCCGTCGCGTTGGATGGAGCCCTCTCCTGGCGATCGCCGGTTCACGGGCTCGACGTTTCTGTGGATGCTCTTGTTGGAGTGGGAGTCATGTCGTCTCTCTTGAACGGTTGAGAGTCGTGCATGGAGGCGTCCCCGGGGGACACTGATGCCAAGGGGAGTTCAGGTCGTTGTTGAGATGGATTTCCTCGTCAGCAAGCTCGTGGCTTGCTCGCAGCGCGTCATCTCGTTGTCTGAACGCTTGGCTCCAGCACGCTGGAGAATCATGGCTCCCGTCAACACGACCGCTGGTGTGGCGACTGGCTCTAGGCGAGCGAGTCTGTGTTGGTGAGCGAGCCGGTAACTGTACCGTCGTGTCGCAGTTCTTGGTGGTTAGGTGGGTGGCGTCGGGTTAACTAGAACGAGGAGTTTTGTGGGTGGGGGACCGATACAGATGGGAACCTTGTTAGACGGCTTGCGCCGTGATTTGGTTGAGGCTGTTGTTGGGCGCTTTGGTGTGGTCAAAACAAGGCAACTTGCTGGTTTCAGAAGGTTGACCTGGCGGAGAGGGTGTCGAGCCAGTCGGCCAGTGCCTGTTCGGGTATCAGACGGCGCCTTCCGATCTTGACCGATCGCAAGCGGCCGCTGTTCATCTCTTCGTATAGGCGCGTGCGGCCAAGTCCTGTCCATTCGCAAACCTCAGGAACGCTTTTTAGCATTGCGACCTCCTGAGTCAGCAGGTGGCTGCCTGCTGGTCTTGTTCTCGTAGGGGTCTTTGATCTGGGCGTCTGGTTGATTGAGTAACCGGAGTCGTTCCATAGCGAGCAAAGCCTGGGTGTTCAGAAGACGCGGCCCGTAGCTGACAAGAAGATTGATATCAGCCGCCGCACCAGGATCGGGGTGCGGCCCGGCTTGATACAACAAACCAATGATCCGTCGTAACCGCGGGTGGCTGGGGTCATGCCCGGCGGTGTGGTCGTCATACCAAGTAATCAACGCGTCGATCGCCAATATCAGACCAACACGAACCGGTTCGGACACGACAGCCTCAGTGATGTTCGGAGTTGGGTGATTCGTCATTGTCAAGCCACCTCCGCAAGTTCATGGGTGACCATTGCTCGGACCCGCTTGCGGTCGCGTGACAGTCGTTGGCGGTCCATTTGATTCAGCCCTGAGCGGGTGCCGTCGTGGATCAGGGTGTCGAAATCAACCCGATCACTCGCCGCCGCTAGCCGGACACGGAACTGGTCAAACTGGATGCTCGCGATAGCGGTCGCTTCACAATCCTGGCCATCAACAAACACGGCATCCTCTGGCATCGGCTCGTGGTACTCGTAATAGTCCAGGTGCCGGCGGGTGTTGCGCTGCTCGCGACTGGTTGCCTCATCCAAAAGAATGTGAATGGCATGGCGTCGCCCACCCATCCGAGGACGCTGCGAAACCAGCAACGACAACTCGATAATCACATCGGCGATCCGTTGAGGCTGCCCCCGATGCTTGTGGATAAGTGTCGGGAGGAGGCCACGAACAATCACCAGGGTCGCAGTCTCATCCCCAGTAGGCGTTGCCATGAGGAAACGGATAACCCGATCAGATTCCGGACCGAAACCAGGTACCGCGTTGACTACGCCAGCAATAGTCGGATAGTTGTCGAGCTCGGTGACCCAGGGGGTAGGGATTGGTTTGTGTGCAACCCGATCTGTTGTCTTAGTGAGTTGATGGCCGAGGTCGAAACCTTGGTTGATGGACTCGGTACGTGTCTGGTTGTTCATGGCTGACATGAGAGGAAACGTGACTCCCGGGACCACACCCGATATCACTCCCGACACGAAACAATTCGTGTTTCCCCTGGTCACAACCCCAAGAAATGTGACCGCCCCGAATCTTGGGGCGACGGTTCGGGTTGCGGGTGTTGAAGATATTCTTTTCCGGGAGTGATCCCGGGAGCTATGCCGGGAGTCAGCATCTTCATAATTGGTTGCATGGTGATCCAGGCAGAACCAATCGAGTTTGAAGAAGACGACCCCCGCCCATTGCTGAAACATCTCGACCAATGGGCCACACTCGCGTTAGCGACACCGGAGCAGTTCGCGGACATGGCCCAACGGGCGGGGCAATGGGCGGACTACTCGCCCCGCAACCAGGTACTCCTCGCGTCCTACGGGATAGTCGGCCCAGTAGCCGGTGCATCAACGTGGACACAAGTCCCGTCTATGGACAACAACCGTGAGTGTGCGGTCCGTAGTGGTGAGCATGCTTTGCAGGTTCGTGTCCCAGTCACGACCGAAACAGGGGTCGGGTCTGCCCGAACAGCGGGCGACGGGTTCTCTTCTAGTGTGGCTGGTGGATTTAGTTGGGAACCGGTTTTCGCTGTTGAGCAGCTCGCCCGCCGACCGCTCCCTGACGCGCTCGCCACCACGGTCGTGCCAGCAATGTCGGACCGGGAATGGGACGAAACTGTTCGTAAAGCGTCAACCGAAATCGTTGGTCGAAGACCAAGACGGATCGTGTCGGCGCAGGACCAGTTGGGGGTGCTCGCAGCGAGGGCACCGTTGTCAGCTAACCGTCACCCGCTACCACCAGTGTTGGCTGAGCAAGCCGCATGGTTGGTTGCTGACCGGGTTGGTAAGGCAGTGGGCCTGATGCCTAGCTTCGATTCTTCTGGGTTGAAACCGAGGGAGCGGTGGCAACGGCTTGAAGATGTACGCAAAGCCACTGGCCGGGTGACCAGGGCGGTCTCCAACGTGCTGGATATCGATCTGGCTGCGTCACCTCTGCCTCGGTGGGCGGTGAGCGATGACCGTGATGTGGAGCCCGGCCGACGGAACTATTTGTCTCGCTCAGATGTCGCGGGTTTGCCGGACGGGTTGTGGTCCGAGGTCGGACCCTATTCACAACCGGAATGGGAATCGCGTGGCCGTCCAGAAGCAACCGGTCGTGCAGCGTTCCTGAAAGCAACCGCACGGTCCTACTTGGCGGTGTATGAAACCAGCCATGGCGCGCTGTGGAAGCTGGAGACCGCAGGCCGGGGCCGGCATCTCGGACTCGTTGGGGAGGGGACCGCTGATTCGATGGTTGAAGCCAAAGCCGACGCACGCACTGGGTTGCGGGAACGTTTCCCCGATGCCGCCCGTGCTGTTGACGCAACCGTGGCGGCACCGGTGTTGTCACCGGCATCGGGGTGGGTGGCATTAGAGAACGCTCGTGATGAACGCACCCTGAACCGGACCTTTGATGACCGAGTCGGGGCGGTGGTGGCTCCGGGACCGGGTGGCCGTTGGGGTGTCTGGTTGAGTGTCGACGGAAACATGACCCAAGCCGAACAACTCACCGCCTCCCAGCCAGAAGCAGTCACCATGGCGGAGGGGTTGGTTAGGTCGGTGATGGTCGGCCACGCCGCGCAGAATCCGGCGAGGGCGGAACGCTTGATCGCTGATGCTGCCGAGCCCGGCCCGGACCATTGGGAGCGGAGCGTTCTGGTTGATGTGCTCGGTCCTTCAATGAATGATGCTGACACCGTGTTGTTGGCTTCACCAGAGCTGACCCATCCGGCATTAGTTGAGCTACTCGCCGACAGTGGCCGTATCGGACCGGCGACGGTCCTGACTGTTTTGCATGCGGAGGGTGCGACCGTTGAGGCAGCGGCAGGGCTGGTTCCTGCTGTTGGGTTGGCGATGCCGGTTGCGGTGAATGATTTGTCGAGGCTGTGGGGTGTTCGCAGGCTGGACACCGCCAGCATGCTTGGCGCGTCTCGGGAGGATTTGGTGGAGGCTGGGGCGACCTTGGCTGAACTGTTGGTTCATTCCCCGGTTGAGACGCTGCGCACTCTGGACACGAGAACCCAAACGTGGGCCGGGATTGGTCCGGTGTTGATGGAAGCCGGTGTGGATGCGACCACCGCGTTACGTCAGATCGCGGATCACGCACCGACGCCTGAGACCATGGCGGTGGCGGTTGAGTCTGTGACTGACGCATCGGATTTGTTGGCTGGCCGTCACGCGGTGGCCGCGGTGCTGACCGTCATTGGGAATCGGGTCTCGCCCGAAGGCTTGGCTGCGGTCACTGAGCGTTACGGGTTGGATCCGGGTCAAGCGGCTGCAGCCATGTTTGGTGCACGGGTTCCGACGCTGGAAACCGTGCAAGCGGTGATTGTGCGGGTTGATGGTGATCATGACGTGGCGCGGGGTGTGATGGCAGATTCGATTGGCTTGACCGGCAAACGGTTTGATGAAGCCATCGCTCCGGATGTTGTGCCGGTGTTGGAGTTCCGGTCGCCGGATTCTGTGGAGCCGAATGCTGATCTTTTGGCTGCGTTGGCGCCAGTGTCTGAGCTGGTTGATATGACACAAGATCTGGCGTCTCAACTAGCGGTCCCGTCGACGGATGTCGAGGGGCTTGATCGAAGCAACCCGTACGCAGATTTGGAGCAAGGACTATGAGAAACCCACCCAACGATCAACACGAACGATCGATGACTATGCGGGATCGTGTAGAGGATGAGTCCCGGGTTTGGTTGGACGTAATCTCAGCGGTCCAGTACCTCTCAGCAACTGCCCGTCCAGGCTTCACCGTCGGTGACGCTGTAGCCGAAGCCGTCCAAGAAGCGCTCCTCGTCGGCCTGCCGGAGACAAGGTGGGGTGACCTCACGACTAGCGAACGTGATGAGAGGATCCCAGTTGAGGAACTTGATTCTCTACTTTGGAGCTTGCAGCGGCTTGTGGCCATGAGCCCTGCTGGGCTTGTTGGGTCGCCGAGCACTGCTGTCAGGTTGACTGCTTCGTTGCGAGCATGGTCGTTGAGAATGTCTGAGGTGTTCAATGACTCAGCAGCGTGGCCTCATCCGGTTCCTGAGAACGGCTGGGAGCCTCGCCCCGATGCGCCGTGAGCGGCTACTGGGCGACGTCCGGTCGGAGGGGCACTTCCCACGAGATTGAAGACCTCCTTCTTGATGAATGGCGTCTGAGGCGTCGCTGGGATGGTTGCGGGCATCTAGCCAATCGACCCATCAACTCCGCTCTACCAAGCCCGCCGCCCAAAGCTGGCTCCATCATCCTCCGGAGTTCCTATCGAAACGATCAAAGTGGGTGACCTTTGGTGCCCGCCTGCAAGATATGCAGGTAAACGAAGGCCGATTAAGCGCAATCGGTGAACGCATCCTCTATCTCACCTGCGCTGATCCTTCGCTGGCCGCTATTGAAGTACGAGCCCGTGATAAGGAAGCCCTGCTAATCGCCAGACACGAGAATCACCGGGACCTGCTCCTGACGTTCTCGCCGCTCTCAGCCGGCCTGCAGCCGAGGCGCTCCAACTTGTCCTGGGTTTCGTCAGCGAACAAGTCTGCCAGAGCCGAATAGACCCGCCGCTCACATGGTTGCTCGTTCAATAGCTTTCCAGACCAGTGCTAGCAGCCGTGAGTGGGACCCTGTTAGAGAACTCGCACCGCTTCGGTACGCATGGTTACCGGTCGTCCGGATACGGCTGTGGGGCACTAGGGGTCGCGTTCGAGCACCGGAGTCGGTA
Organism: Actinomycetes bacterium; assembly: GCA_024276425.1. GTDB lineage: Bacteria > Actinomycetota > Acidimicrobiia > Acidimicrobiales > SZUA-35 > JAJRQY01. Next base: position 7,692 of record JAJRXF010000118.1, read on the forward strand.
TGTATTTGTAAGCTCGGTTCTTGAAGGCTGGCCAGGTGCCTTCGAGGATCTTCACGATTCGTCCATTGATCACCGGGTCTTCGATAGCCCCACTAACGTACTGAAATCGACCGTTGTCCAGGTCAGCGACGATTACCTGGTCGGCGTCGCCCACCACAGCCAGATTGGGATTGTGAGTGACAACGATGACCTGGCGGAGTTTCCGAGCCTCGGCGATCGCGGGGACCAGAAGCTCATGCACGGTCTGGTTATCGAGGTTCTCCTCAGGCTGGTCGAGGACGATTGGACGGTGTGACTTGTCGACCAACAGATAAAAAAGCAACAGGAGTGTTCCTCGCTGGCCAGGCGACAACTGGGTAAGGGGTCGCGAGTCGGACTCAAGCGAGAATTCAGCTTTGAGATACCGAAGCCCGAATATTAGCTCGTACAACTGCTGCGAAGTGGCGCCTTTGCGTAGCTGCTCATGGGCCCTGGACCGTTTGTTCTTGCGTCCCGGCCTGCCGTCGTGCCGTAGATCGTTGTCAAGCGTGCTCACGAACTTCCCGACGGCTTCTGACACCCCGAAGTCGGTCACGGCGATCGGTGCTGCCAGTCGAGCGTTCCCGTCCTCGGTACCATAAAACGAGCCAGCAGCTTGGCGGCTTACCATGGTGAAGAACTGGTCCGTCAACCCGTCTTCTTCGACGGTTACTTCGAATGCGAGATTGAAGCGGTTCCGTACGACAGGGTGTTCGTCGATGAAGGTTTGGACTGGGGCATACAGAGAGCGATACTCCGTAGCGACCTCAAGAAGCTGTGCGTGGATGGCGAGGGATTCCGCAAGCCGCTGTTCTCGGAGTTCGTCGAGCATCATCGGAGCCTTAGAGAGCTCAGCCAATCGATGTTGGAAGAACTCGAGGGAGCCGGCTGTGCCAGGCGAGCCGAGAATGTCGAGCCGCTGGTTCTTCCATCCGTCAACCTGCGACAGGTAAGCCTGGTAGGCGCGTTGGGGTGCATCAAGAGCTGATTCAAGAGTCGTGAGTTCAGTTCGAGAATCAACAACAGTCTTGGCTGGTGTGCCGTCCGCCGTCGTTGAGAGGTTAGATAGCGCAGCGTCCTTGCGGTCAGCCAGCTTCTTCACCAGCTGGTCGAGGACGTCCAGAGATGTAGAGAAGGTAAGGAGGTCCGTGGTTTTGACTCCAAGTTCTGCCGCGATTGGAGAGATACGGTCAACAAACGTCGTCACTTGATGTTGAAGGTTGTCGAGCTCCCGTCCTAACTCCTCTGCTCTGCCGAGCAATCTTGTTGCGTCATTGGCCTCTGTCTGGATCAATCGGAGTTCGTCTTCTAGAACCCCAACGTCGCGTCGTACTTCTTCGATCCGCTGTTCAAGCTCGGAAGCGTGGCTTTCGTGATCTGCCGGGGGTGCGACCGGTTCAGGTTTCAACGCATCGTGCGCCGTGAGTTCGGCGCTCTTTTCTGCCAGCTGGCTCTCAAGCTCCTTCTTCGCCCGAGGCTCAAGCTGAGCCTCAAGATCTAAGACTCTCGTGATAGTTGCGCTTAGTTCTCCGCGCAGAATCTCGATTCGGCGCTGCGTCGCGCCCGTTCGGGCGGCGATGAGGTCAGCCAAGTTAGTGGTTCCCATGCGCTCTGCTTGAGGAACGTGGGCGAAGATGACTTGTTCGAGTTCTAACGAAAAGAGCTTGTCGGAGCCAGGTCCCTCGTTACACACCGACTCTAGGAAGCTCTGTGGAAGGTACTGGACGGCCTCGGTGGTGGCCGAGTCTGGATCTGCGTCTAATGATCGTTCGGTCACATCACCGCCTAGCCAGCTCATTGACGCTTCGTGCTTAGACGCGAGATTGTTCTTCGGATCTTTGAAACGCGCTGGAGTAAGGAATGAGTTGTGAGCGCTTCTGCTGGTGCCGCCTAGAAGACCAATGATGTCGGTTAGAGCGCTCTTTCCCTGTCCCTTGTTCCCAACGATTGCCACGAATCCAGAGTTGACTGGCAGTTGTGTCTCAAACGAAGGGGATGACTGCTGGCCAGGTGCCAGCCGAACGTTGATGACATCGATGTGGTGCGTGGGGTGGGCACGCACAGATTCCAGTTTCGGTGGGCGATCGCCAACAAAAACTCGAGTCTCGAACTCGTGGTAGGCGTGCCTCAGTCCTTCGAAGCTGGGCAGGGCGTTAATCCACGTCATGCAGTTGCCGAGCCGGGTTGACTGGTCGGCCGTAGAGAGATGATGCGCGTCGCTGCCGTCGATAAGTTTCGCATTGACATCGACCTCCTCGAGCTGCGATCGCGAGCGCTCATATGCTGCGGGCGAGTCGGCGGCTGTAAAAACGAAGTGTGGCCGGTTGATCAGGGTTCTCTTAAAGCCGGATGATTGTTTCGTCCATTTGTGGTCCGCCCACTCAGTTTTGCCGAGAGCAAGCATGTAGCGATTCTCGAAGATGGGATTCGCTAGTAGCTCCATCACGTTGTCCAGCGACACGTTGTAGTTGTTGAACCCTTCCTGAAGATCGGTGGCGGCGTTCATCAGCTGGATCTCGGGCAGGGTTGCTTTCACGGCTGCGCCGAGGGCGGTCAAGCTGTCGCGGGTGACGAGTGAAGACCATGACGGCGCTGAGTCAGCTGTCGGGGTGAGCGTCAGGTCGCACTTGAGGCCGTTGATGAATTGAGCCTGAATGACATCAGGTGTCATCTGGGTCTGCCCCAGCTTTGGTTTAGTCATTGACTCTGTGATCAAGCCGCTCGAAGAACAGCAGCAGGTGTGAACACTAACTCAAACTCAACTGGCGTGAACCGGCCAAGCCGACGCTGACGCCTCCGACGATGATAGGAACCCTCAATCCAAGACACGATCGCCAACCGCAACTCCTCTCGAGACTCCCATACTTGGCGGTCCAGAACGTTCTTCTGTAACAGGGAGAAGAAGCTTTCCATAGCCGCATTGTCCCCAGCAGCCCCCACCCGACCCATCGAACCCTGCAGCTCCGCCCGCCGCAATTCAGCAACGAATTTGTTGGAACGAAACTGACTACCCCGATCCGAATGCAAAACAGTTTTGACTG
>JAJRXF010000119.1 GCA_024276425.1 Actinomycetes bacterium
ACTGATTCCCCCCTGCTCATAGTCGCTGGTGCCGGTACGGGAAAAACCAAAACACTGGCCGCCCGAGTCGTGCGACTTATCGATGACGGAGCCGACCCAAACCGGATTCTGCTGCTTACCTTTACCCGCCGCTCAGCCTCAGAGATGATCGGCAGGGTCAGCGCGGCCAGCACGAATCGATTGGCGTCGCGAGTATGGGGTGGAACCTTTCACTCGACTGCAAACCGCTTACTCCGCCACTTTGGCTCCTCGGCCGGTTTGGATCAGGGGTTCACCGTGCTGGACCAGGCGGACAGTACCGACATGATCGGGATGGCTCGGACCGAAGAGGGCTTCGGCGAACGATCAAAGCGATTTCCACGCAAAGAAACCATCGCAAACATCTACTCCCGAATGGTCAACAGCCAAGCCAAACTTGGCCCTGTATTGGACAAGGACTACCCCTGGGTCGCCGAACATCAGGATGACCTGAAGACCATCTTCACCACCTACACCCGACACAAGCGTGCCAATCAAGTACTGGACTATGACGACCTTTTGCTTTTCTGGCGGGCCCTCACCCTCAGCCCGGTTGGCGACTCATTGCGAGATCTTTTCGACCACATTTTGATCGATGAGTACCAAGACACCAACCCAATCCAGTCCGACATCGTTCGCGGCATGTGTCGACCAGCAAGCGAATCCCGACCGACCGACTTGTGTGCCGTCGGAGACGATGCGCAGGCCATCTACGGATTTCGTTCGTCCTCGGTGGCCAACATGTGGGCCTTCGGCGACCACTTCCCCGGTGCCACCATCTTGGCCCTCAACCAGAACTATCGCTCGACCATGCCCATCCTGACCGTAGCCAATGAGGTGCTGAACCTTCCCAGCATTCCAGGCCAGTTCAAAAAACAACTCTGGTCGGACAAGACAACGGGTCCAAAACCCGTCCTGGCCATCCATCATGACGAAGGAGCCCAAAGTCGCAGCGTGGCCGATGCCATACTGGATGCCCGCGAACGTGGAATCAACCTTCGCCAACAAGCGGTGCTCTTTCGTGCAGGCCATCACAGCGACGGGCTCGAACTGGAACTCACGAGACGCGACATTCCCTTCATCAAATATGGTGGTCTCAAGTACCTGGAATCGGCTCACGTCAAAGATTTGCTGGCCCTACTTCGGGTGCTGGACAACCCCTCTGACACCTTGGCCTGGCATCGCATTCTGCCCATGATGGACGGGGTTGGCCCGGCCACCCTTCGCCGGCTGGTCTCCGAACTAGGAATCGGCAACAAGACCAACGACTCAATCCAGATCTTCATCAAAGGCGACTTCAGAATGCCAGCCGCCGCCCGACCCCAATCGGACGAACTCCGCGCCGGGCTGGACGATTGCCGAGGCGGCTCACTGTCCACCACCGAGCAAATTGACCGACTCAAGCCCTTTTGCCGAATGGTCTTTGCGAACCGCTACGACAATGCGGCGGCCAGACTGGCCGATATCGACCAGCTCGCCGCTACCGCTGCCGCCTACCAAACTCGGAGTAGGTTCCTGACCGAACTCACCCTTGACCCTCCGTCCAAAACGAGTGAGCAAGCGGGGCCACCTCATCTGGACGACGATTGGCTGACCCTTAGCACCATTCACTCGGCAAAGGGTGGCGAGTGGCACGCAGTTCACCTCCTTCATGCTTCGGATGGCAACATTCCCTCCGACATGGCTATTGGCGACAAGGACGGTCTAGCTGAAGAACTCCGCCTTCTTTACGTTGCCCTCACCCGAGCCAAGGATGAACTCACAGTCAATGTTCCGCTGCGTTATCACGTCAACCGCTTTGGTGTCGACGACCGGCATCTCTACGGACAGATCTCGCGGTTCATCGAGCCCGTCCGCCACCATTTCAGCGAGTTGGGCGGAACCGGAGCAGAGGAGAATTCTATGGCTGAGGAAACCCTTGACGCTGGTGTGGTTGGCGAGGTCGAAACCATGTTGCACTCTCTCTGGGATTGATCTCAGAATGCACAACCCTTCAGCTCCCCCGGCCCACACACGAAAGACCCGGGAGAAGCCAAGGCTCCCCCCGGGTCACGAAAGTCGCGTGGCGGAGGGAGTGCCCGCTGCTTTCGATCACTCGACACTAGGGCGATTCCCCGGCGCCCTGCCCGCGCAACATG
>JAJRXF010000120.1 GCA_024276425.1 Actinomycetes bacterium
AGGGTGAGCAACGATGGGGCTGGTTTGAGGCCCTTCGATAGTCAAATCGGCTACCCCTCGTCTCGGGTGGCAATCAGGGGCACTTTCGAGGTTCGTGAGAAAACCTCATTGAGTGCGGGCATGAAGTCATCAATCGACAGGCTTGGGTAGTCGGGGTCGAAGCAGTTCTGGTCGTAGTTTGTGCAGAAGCTCACACAGGCATCGAAGGGAGTTGCGATACTGGTCCCGCGCGTCTCGATCGCCGTCGAAGTGGTGGAAGTAGTAGTAGCCCTGAAAGATGCCGTGGTGTCGGACAACCCAATGGGTTTCGTCGTCGACATAGGGGGCCAATATCGTAGCGGCCGCCTCGGAGTGATTCTTGGGAGCGAAGGCGTCACCAATGTCGTGAAGAAGGCAACCAACGACAAGATCAAGCGATTCGTCTGCTCTCATTGCTCGTGAGGCTGACTGGAGTGAATGCTGATATCGATCGACTTGGTAACCAAGCTTGGGACCCCGCAGCAGTCCCATCAGGGTGATGAGGTTCTGAATCAGGTGACCCTCGGTGTGTTTGTCATAGAGGGGCTGGAGGAAGTGGTAGTCCTCACCGGTCCCATCGCTCATCGCGGTCCAGGTGACTGTTCTCGGCATGGACCCAGGTTAGTTAGGAACTCCGAGCGGTGAGATATCCCAGTAGGCCGAGGGCCATCAGTTTTGCTCCCTCAAAGATGGCGAAAATATAGTGGATGGGCGAGTCAGGTAGCTCACCTCCCCCGATCACGATCGCAACTCGGTCGTTGAGTTCGGGAAGAATCCATGTGGCCTGGACCACCAAGATGGTGGCGATAGCGGCCACCGCGATGACATGGCGGTTGTCAAGCCTGCCCAGCTTTCGTGCCCGCAGCGCGACGAGGACCAGGCCAAGAAGCAAAGCCCATTGGATGCGGGCAAGTAAGGCAAAGGTTGTTCGACCAACGTCGAGGGCCACGTCCAGCTCGAGCGAGTCTGCCTGGAATTTTGCTGGTGTGGCAATGAGTGATACTCCAACGACTAGCCCCAACCAAACCCACGAGAGAAATCGTAAGGCGGTATCGGGGATAGGTCCGCTCTGCTCGCGACCGCCTGCTGAGGGTCCAGATCGGGCGGTTGAAGTCATGGGGAAACTCTAGATTTGTTGGCGCTTGCCAGTTAGCCCTGCGACCAATGACACAGGGCTGGTTTCTTCAGGCGCTCTTGAGGCCGCTGAGTCGTTGGAGAACTCCGGGAATGAATTCGTGAAGGGCGACCTGGCCGAATCCCGCCTGCTCGAAGTACTCCACACATTCTGATGTCGTGTGGGCGCGTCCTCGGCCTCCACACAACAACTCATTCATCCCCCACATGGCGGCATCCACCGGTCCGGTGCGGTCCTCAGTGAGCATCTCTCCGATGAGGTGCATTTCGCCTCCGGGCAGGAGTGCGGCATGAGCCTTTGCCACGATTGAGGCAATGACGGCGGAGTCATAGATCGGTAGGTTGCTGGCCATGACGATGACGTCGCAGTCGGTTGGGAAATTAGTCTTGGTGAAGTCACCTCCGATTGTTGTCACTCGGTCGGCGACGTTGTTGGACTCCAGGAACTCCTTCGTTACTTCAACCACCGGTGGAAGGTCGAGAACTACTGCGGTCATTTCTGGGTAGGCCTGAACAACGTTGATGCTGTACGCACCGGAGCCACCCCCAAGATCAAGCATCCTGGTTCGGCCGGTTAGGTCAACCTGGCGAGCAAATCTTCGACCGGCACCCATGCCAATCGAGTAGGTGGCTTGGTGATACTTTCGAGCGGATTCGACGGTCATGTCGTCGTACATGCCGAGCAAGCTCGGTTCTTGTCCGCCGGTCATCTTGTCGGCGATGGCGAACCATCCGGGAACATCCCGGCGGGTAAAGGTCATCCATGGCCCGGCGAAGGTCGGTTCGCTCTCGTCCAAGTAACGAGCGACGTCTGGGGGATTCCTGAGCCCTCCTTCTCCTTGTTCGAGGAGGCCCAAACTCAGGCAACAGACCACCAGACGTTCGGCGTTAAGTCGGCTGACACCGATGGCTTCGGCGACCGCTTGGTCATCATTGGCCCCCTGGGCCACAGCACTGAATAGATTTAGATCCAGCGCCGCCCACAGAATCGCCGACTCCGTGTAGGCCCTCGACATTGCTTGGAGGCGGGTGGTGTCTACTCGCTTGTTCGACATGGGCCAACCCTAACCCCGCGGTCATGATGGGTGGATGGGCACAGACCCCGGCCTCCAAAGATAGAGAAGGGCGGCGATCCAGATTGCGTTGAATATTGGGAAGGCGGACAATGAAAGAGGTACCACTCCGGTCGAGGTGTAGAAGACCCCGGCGGCCAGGTCGAGAAGTTGGATCACCACTAAATGAAGTTGATCCACAAACAATGAGGCCTCGAAGATATCTTGGTGGCCATGGCGAACTTTGGGGAACAGCTCCCCGACTAGTTGTTGTTTGCCACAGGAGTCCTCATCAGACAAGCTCTGGTGTGGACTATGAAACGTTTCGTCAGCGAGTGGTGGTATTCCTAAAGCAGTCGGTTGCGGAGGGTGTTTCCTGTGTGTCCTATGGAGCGATTCTCCCACCTCACCTCCACGATCAAGCCCGATCGTGGCAGAACGCCATATTCGAGGCGGGCTTCGCTGGCCTTCATTGGCCTATCGAATATGGCGGTCAGGGCTTTGATCGCGCCGCTACTGGGATTTGGACCGAGGAGTGCGCTCGAGCTCAGGTTTCCCCCTACCTAAATCTTCAGGGTCTCATTTTGGCCGGTGAAGCCATCCAACGCGCCGGATCAAAGGACCAGAAAGAGCGATTTCTGCAGCCTACTCTGAGCGGCGAGATGCTCTGGTGTCAGTTGTTTTCCGAACCCGACGCAGGTTCGGATCTCGCCAGTTTGACCACCTCGGCCACCAGAGATGGAGACCACTATGTGCTCAACGGTCAGAAGGTCTGGACTTCGAATGGGCAACACGCCGAGTTCGGGATTCTCTTGGCCCGAACCGACCCCGACCGGCTTAGGCATCGGGGGATTTCGTTCTTTTTGTTGGATATGCATAACCCCGGAGTCGAAGTCCGCCCAGTCATACAGATGACGGGTGAAGCGGAGTTCTGCGAGGTGTTCCTGCAAGACGTTGCGGTTCCAACCTCCTGTCTTCTTGGGCCCGAGAACGATGGTTGGCGGGTCACGATGGAAGTACTGCTCGATGAGCGCGGCACCAGTGGCTCGGCCAGTTTGATCAACCTTGAGCGTCGCCTGTCTCAGCTTGCCTCCCAGCGAGGAAGCAACCCTGTGCTGAACGACGAACTGATGAAGCTTTACGTGAGAGGTCACGCGCTAAGGGCCATGTTGTTGCGTTCGGACGGAGGAGTTGAGAAGGCTTCCGCGGCCAAGCTGATGAGGACCGAGTTCGAATTCGACCTTGCAGCGGTTGAGACCTCTCTCCGAGGAGCCACCGCCATGTTGGCTGGCTCCCAAACCAATCGCTTTCTGTATTCTCCGGGAATGAAGATTGCTGGCGGCACCAGTGAAATCCAACGCAATATTATCGGGGAACGTGTTCTTGGCCTGGGGCGCGAGCCTCGAGCATGAGGGTGTTCTAGGGTTCGACCTGACCCGACCCGCTTTACCGGACATCCCGCTCCAGGCCGACGAAACCACGACGCTCTTGGCCTTTCTCGACTTTCACCGGGCCGCCTTGATCGATCGGGCCTACGGGCTTGATTACGATCAACTTCAGGTGGCCTTGGCACCCTCGAGCCTGACCCTGTCTCGCTTGATTAGTCACATGGCATTGGTTGAATACAACTGGTTCCGTGATCGGTTCGCCAACCAAGCAATGCCCCAGCCGTGGCTCGGTCTTGACTTTGATTCGGATCGAGATGCCGAGATGACCTTGGCCCAAACCTGGCCGATCGAAGAACTCATCGATCACTTTAATGCGGCTGTCGTGGAGTCTCGAATCAGAGTCAACGCAGCAGAATCACTCCTAAATCGAGTGAGGATGTCTTCGTCCTGTCACAAATGTGGAGCATGGTGAGAGTCAGTCTTAACTGATCAGCCTCGGTCTGAGCTCCGAGAATCGACTTTCGAGCACGAGTGAGACCATGCCGCGTACGAATCCAACCTTCCCGTTAGACGGAACGAACAATGGTGGGTGCAATGACGGGGCGAGCGCGGCCTTCCCCTACGCTTCTGCTCGGACCGGTTCGCTTCGTGCGGACAGAATCGACGACGGGGAAAAGATGAGAAAATCCCGGCTCTATATTGTTGAGGACGACGATCGTATTCGGACTTCTTTGCGCCTTGCTCTCCAGGATGAGGGATATGACATCGAAGACATGGTCGACGCAGAATCGGCGCTCGAACGATTTCGGGCCGACCCCCCTGACCTCCTTCTTGTTGATGTGATGCTGCCAGCAATGAGTGGCCTAGACCTTTGTCATATGGTCCGCCAAACAAGTGCGGTACCCATCATCGTGATCACAGCCCGAGACGACTCCCATGATGTGGTTGCCGGACTTGAAGCTGGTGCCGATGATTATGTAACCAAACCATTTAATTTCAAGGAATTGGCTGCGCGGATTCGGGCGCTGCTGCGACGAACCCAAGGGGTGCTGGTTGATCGTGGGGCCCCACCCCTGGATTTCGGATCCCTCGTTGTCGACATTGGGGAAGGCCTAGTGAGCCTTGAGGGTGAGGAGGTCATGCTGACGAGAACGGAATTTCTTTTGCTCCGCGAACTGATCGAAAATCCGAGGCGAATTCTTTCTCGAGATTCTCTCCTGTCGCGGGTTTGGGGATATGACTACTACGGCGACATGCGAATCGTCGATGCCCATATTCGCCGGCTGCGAAAGAAGGTCGAAATTGACCCGGCGAATCCCGAATATGTCGTCACGGTCCGCGGGCTTGGCTACAAGTTCGACCCGGGGAACGCAAGCTAACCATGTCGAGACCGGACAAGGGGCGACGGGTCCGGCGACTTCGACCCCAGCCTCGGTTGCAGACCCGAATAATCATTGGCATTGGTGCTGTTGCACTCAGTCTTTCCCTGGGATTGGGAGTGGCTACCTTCTTTCTGGTCAGATCATCACTAATCGACGAACGTGAGTCGGTGGCGGTGAGCCAGGTAGTGGCCAATGGAGGCCTCGTACTGGCCGCTGTTCGAGGCAATGGTGTAGCGGAGGCCCAAGTGCTTGCGTCGCTTCGTCCCCACACTCAGTCGTCGCCTCTGTTGTATCGCAACACTCAATGGTTCACCGCTTCGCTCCAACAGAGTCCCGATGAGCTGCCTGAGGCGTTGGTGAAAAGGGTTCTGGATGGAAGCTCGGCCAAACAACGCTTCAGGGTTGGTGGGCAACTCTTTCTTGGTGTGGGCGTGCCATTGTCAGAGACCTCGGCCTACTTCGAAGTCTTCTCGCTTGAGCAACTCAACGACGAGTTGGCCACGCTGCGCGACACCCTGTTTCTAACGGGTCTCTTGGCCACTGGCGTTGGGTTGGGCCTGGGAGCATGGGTGTCTCGGCGGGTAACTCGTCCGCTTATGGCCGTTGGCCTAGTGGCGGCCCGCATCGCCGATGGTCACCTGGAGACTCGCCTGGACACCTCCGCTGACCAAGATCTTCGGAGTCTGACATCTTCCTTCAACCGTATGGCCGATTCCCTGCAGGCTCGGATCGAAAGAGAGAGCCGGTTCGCCGCCGATGTGAGTCACGAACTGAGGTCGCCCTTGACAACCCTGTTGACCTCGGTGACGGTATTGGAAAATCGCAGGCACGAGCTGTCCGAGGATGGGCGACAGGCGCTGGACCTTCTATCTTCCGATGTTTCTCGACTGGAGAAACTCGTGGCAGACCTCATTGAAGTAGCCAAGCACGATGCAGGTACAGCCGAAGTTTCCTGGACCTATATAGCTGCCCCGGAGATCGCCCTGAGCATTCTGCGACGGCTTCGGGTTGATGACAGTCTTCGCGTCTCGGCCAGTGCGGCTGGTGCCACTGTTCGAGTGGATGAGCAGAGGTTAGAACGGGTGATCGTGAACTTGGTCGAGAATGCCGAGGGGCACGGGGAAGGCTTGACTGGGGTAGCTCTTGACTCGAATGAAGACTCCGTATTTATCTCGGTCGAAGATGAGGGGCCTGGTGTTCCCGATACCGAAAAGTTCGAAATCTTTGAGCGATTTGCCCGCGGCTCGAATAGCCGTCGAAGAGCAAGCCGGGGGGGTAGCGGACTGGGGTTAGCCCTGGCGGCGGAGAACCTCATGGCCATGGGAGGGACCCTATCTGTTCAAGACAACTTGCCCCAGGGCGCCCGATTTGTGATCTCCCTTCCCAGGGTGCAACCATGAGCTATCGCTCGCTTCTGCTCTGGTTCCTTCTTGGTGGACTTGCCCTTGTTAATGGTGCCTGCGGAATCGAAGCTCAGTCCGAGGCTCGCAATCTCACCGCTGAAGTTGAACTAGGACCCCTACCCGAAACGGCGCCCGGTTCTGAGGTTGACCCAGCGGCTTGGTTGTACTTCGTGGAGGACAATCAGCTTGTAGGGCTTGGGCGGCTCCCAAATCAAGTCCCACCGAGTCCGGGGCCGCTTGTTGCCGCTCTCGCTAGGGGACCATCAAGGTCCGAATTGGACCGTGGTTTCTGGTCGGCAATCCCACCGGGGACGGTCCTGGAGTCGGTCACCGTTCGAAACGGGGTGGCAGAGATCGATCTTTCGGCCGAGTTCACCTCGATTGGCGGACAAGATGAGATTTTGGCTGTCGGCCAAATTGTGCTGACCCTCACTTCTATCCCTGAAGTTGATGGGGTTCTGTTCCGAGTAGAAGGAGTGTTGTTGGGTGTGCCCGGCGCCGACGGATCCCTCGTTGGGAACGTCGCCACTATCGAGGACTTCGCCCAACTCATCTCGGACTGATCGGCTGTCGTGGCCGCCCCAGGTTGCCCCGGTGAGCGGGTGGGGCCCCCGGGAGCAACCATCGCTGGGATCGCCCGCACGGGCAGACCGACCAGGGTTGTGACTCTCTCAGCGAACTGTGACGAGAAAGTGACGGTTGTGCGCGAATCCGTTGGCATCTATTCGTGGATCAATGGCGAAGGAACCGCGCATCGCTGCAACCTTGTCGTCACATTGGGGAAGCACTGTTAAGGGTCAGCCTGTCGCCGTATTCGAACGGTGATGACCAGAGGAGCTAGCTCACCATATGAACGATCAACGAACCGCAGCTCGCTTCGCGCGACCGCTACGCGAGTTCCTCCATCTGGAGAGTGCTGGCGGAGTCGTCCTGCTTGTCGCAACGCTGAGCTCGCTTGTTATCGCGAACACCAGAATCGGACCGGACATGCGGGATTTGTGGGCTAGCAAGCTCACGGTGTTGTCCATCGGTTCGTTTTCGTTGACACAGTCATTGGAGCACTGGATTAACGATGGCCTCATGGTCGTTTTCTTCTTTGTTGTTGCCTTGGAGATCAAACGCGAACTTGTTGATGGTGAACTGCAGCAGTGGAGGACTGCCTCCTTACCCGTGGTAGCGGCCATTGGTGGCACCGCTCTACCGGCGTTGTTGTATGTTGCGTTTAACGCTGGTGGGCCGGGCGCCATTGGTTGGGGAATTCCGATGGCTACCGATATCGCCTTTGCTGTTGGCGTGCTCGCCCTTCTTGGTCCGCGCGTGCCCCCCGCGCTCAAGCTGTTTTTGCTCACGCTGGCCATCGTCGACGACATCATCGCCATCGCCGTCATCGCCTTCTTCTACTCGGGAAATCTGTCCCTTGGTTGGTTGGCAGTCGCTTTTGTCCTTCTCGGAGTCGTGCTTGGCATGCGATTGCTTGGTATCTGGTACGTCCCCGCCTATGTCGTTGTTGGTTCCTTGGTCTGGTATGCGTTCTTGGAGTCCGGTGTTCACGCCACAATCGCCGGAGTAATTCTTGGTTTGATGACTCCCGCCAAGCCACTCAGTCCGCAGACGACAGAGGTCTCGGTTGGTGAGAGCAGCTCATGGGGGACTATTCGAACCACACTATTTGAGGTCAAAGAATCGCTACCCGTAGCGGAGCGGCTTCAGCACCTCATCCATCCGTGGACTGCCTTTATCGTTCTGCCCCTGTTCGCCTTCGTGAACGCGGGCATTCCACTCTCACGCTCGTTGTTAGGTGAGGCGGCAGCGTCACCGATTGCCATTGGAATCATTGTGGGTCTGGTGGTGGGCAAACCTCTCGGAATTCTTCTTGCCACCTGGCTTGTGACCCGCACCGGATTGAGCGTCTTGCCAGCAGGGGTTGGTTGGAGACATGTCCTTGGGGCTGGCGCTCTCGCGGGGATCGGCTTTACCGTCTCCCTGTTTGTAGCTGGGCTGGCCTTCACCGACCCCACCGATATCGAGAACGCAAAAGTTGGCGTGCTGATCGCTTCGTTTGCCGCTGCTTCCCTTGGGGTTGCGCTGCTTCGACAGCCGGCGAACGACTCCTCCTAACCAGTAGAAAGCACCTTCATGACTTCTTCGGCCCCCTTTCGGCCATCAGCCGACGAACTACTCGCCCACAACTCTATTTTCGCTGGACGATTTTCTGAGGGTCATTGTGATGTTGTCCCAACGCGCGGCCTCGCCATTGTTACGTGCATGGACTCTCGCATGGACATCTTTAAGATGCTGGGCCTAAAAAACGGTGAGGCACACATCATTCGTAACGCAGGCGGAGTAATAACCGACGATGTAATCCGCTCCTTGTGCCTGTCTCAGCGCACCCTTGGGACTCGAGAGATCATCCTGATTCATCACTCCGATTGTGGCTTGCAGAAGGTGAATGAGGCGAAGTTCAAGGCTGACATTGAGTCGGAGGTTGGCATTCGGCCGTGGTGGGCTCTTGAGGGATTCAAGGACCCCTTTGCCGATGTTCGTCAATCAATCCAGAGGCTCTACATGACACCATTCTTACCCCATAAGGAATATGTGCGTGGCTTTGTTTATGACCCGGACACGGGACTGCTATTCGAAGTGGCTCTCACCCACCGGTAGGGCACAGTTGTGATTGTTGCCGCAATTCAACCCGAGCTTTCGATTGCCATAGCCACAGTCATCATCCTTGGAGTTGGCTGCCAGTGGATTGGTCAGAAGGCAAAGATTCCTTCCATCATTCTGCTACTCGCCGCCGGAGTTCTGGCCGGACCAGTCGCCGGCCTTGTCGACCCGGATGAACAATTCGGTCCGATGCTCTTCCCAATCGTTTCCCTTGGGGTGGGAATACTCTTGTTCGAAGGGGGCTTGGGGCTCCGCCTGGACACCTTCACCCAGGGTCGATATGTAGTGGCTCGATTGGTCAGTCTTGGTGTTCTCGTCACCTGGATCGTCGGGTTCTTCGCCCTTACCATCTTGTTCGACATCTCCACTGAGGCGGCCGCCCTCATCGCCTCGATCTTGACAGTTTCGGGACCTACTGTTGTCCTGCCCTTGTTGCGTATCGCCCGACCTCGGGAGCCAACCGCGGCCATTCTGCGTTGGGAAGGGATCGTCATTGATCCGGTCGGGGCCACCTTGGCTATTGTTACCTTGGACGCAGTCACTGGTGGTGGTGGTGTATTGAGTTCGATTGGTCGCATCACCACAACCTTGGTTGTTGGCACTGCCGCCGGTCTGTTGATGGCAACCTTGTTGATTCTGAGCCTCGAGCGTCACTGGATTCCAGATCACCTTCATAACCCAGTGACGCTAATGATTGCCGTGCTGGCATTTACGCTAGCCAATCAGTTGCGACCCGAGGCCGGTCTCATGGCAACGACGGTGTTGGGCATTGCGCTCGCGAACCAACATCGAGTGGCAGCGCGGCACATCTCAGAGTTCGAAGAAGACTTGGGCGTGCTCGTTCTTGGCGGCCTCTTTATCATCCTCGGAGCGCGCGTCAACCTTGAGGAAGTGGCCGCAGTGCTGCTACCGAGTCTCGGGTTGGTTCTAATTCTCGTTTTCATCGCTCGGCCCTTGGCCGTGTTGGTTTCGACACTGGGGAGCGATTTACGAAGGCCTGATCGCCTATTCCTGATGTGGATGGCACCGAGGGGCATTGTGGCCGCAGCGGTGGCCGCAGTTTTCGCTATCGAGTTGGAGAACGATGGCGGCAGGGCGGTTCCAGAATTGGTTCCCATTGTCTTTACCGTCATTGTGGCCACGGTAGTGATCTATGGCTCTTCGGCGGTCATCGGTGCGAAACTCACCAGGGTGGCGCGTCCCGATCCCCAAGGCATTGTTCTGATCGGAGGTCAGAAGTGGGTGAGAATGCTTGCGGTTGAGTTGGTGAGCCTAGACGTGCCCGTCCTCCTAGTGACAACTGATCGTCATCAAGCCCAAGCAGCTCGTCTCCAGGGCCTCCTGGTGTTCAACGGTCGAGTTGATTCTGAGGATCTCGATGCTGCGGTGGAGGGCATCGGTGTTCGAGATGCGCTCATACTTTCGACAAACCCGGAGCTAAACGTTGTAGCCCAGGCGCGACTGGCCTCGCTCCTCACCCGGCGGCACATCTTCGAACTGAGAGATTCTTCGGAGGAGAGCGAGCCGGGGGTAGTTGGAAATGTGGTGGCTCGCCCAGCTTTTGGGGTTGGTCTCAGCCAGGAGGATCTTCGACAGGCCCTTCAAGACAAGCGACGAATCATTGCCATTGATGCGGAGGACATCGAAGAGCAGGACACTGTCCTTCTCACGGTTGATAGTGGCAGTGTGACGGCCCTATTTCCCACTCGTGCAGATCTGATGAACAGCGAGTCGCTTGTCGTCCTGAACAACCCCCAGTGAGAAGCGGTTCCTAACTTGGTGCGAGGCCTAGGGCCATCGCCGGTGGCGGGTTGAGTCTATCGGGGAGGGTCATAGACCTGGGTCCAGTTATCTCCCGCGTCAGTGCTTCTCCAGATTTGTCCACCCTTTACTGTGATCCACCAGGTTTGGGTTTCCTCGTTGGCGGATTGGAGATAGAAGGTTTCTACTTCGGTTGGGCCTGAGGAGGTTTGGGTCCAGAGTTGGCCAAGGCCCGAACCATCATCGCTATTTTCCCAGAACTGGCCAGACTCATCGACTCCTATTCTTGTCCCGTTGTTGGACCACTCGATCTCGACTAGGGCAGGGACCTCTTCCAATAGCTCCCAGGTTCGCCCACCATCCTCGCTGATCCAGACACCACCGTCCCAGTCCGGAGCGAGTTGGCGGCTGGAATCTGATGGATCGATGGCCAGGTCTCTGGCTTCCACTTCGCCTAGTCGTTTCCACTCTTGTCCCGGCTTGAGCACCCATATTTGGCCCTGGGTGTCGGCAGCGAACAGCCCATCCTGGTGGGGGACAAGAGCGTGAAAGTCCGCGTCACCTAAGAGGTCGGGTGCGGCCCAGGTCTCGCCGTTGTCGGTACTGGTGGCCAGTCCAAAGAACGGGGGTCTACCGTCCACCCGGTAGCGTTCGACCCGCAGGTCGGGGTGGCCGCTGGCCAGCAAGTCACCGTTGAACGAGCGAGACATGGACATCAGATCATGCTGATCGGCACCAACAAGAACGGCCCGATCGAGACTTTCGATTCGATAGAGACCTGTGTGTGAAGCAGCGAGGACCTGGCCAGATTCATCAAAAGCCAGGTCGTGAATATGGCTTAGATCGCCTGGCCCGGCAACGCGGTCAGATTGTCCGCATGCGCCAACAGCCAGCACCAGGGCGAAGAGCCCGGCGCTTCGCCCCGCAATGTTGGCTGACCTTCTACTGGTCATTGATGGTCCTATTGGTCACCGGGGTCCGCGATATTGCCAGCAAGGGGGTTCTGGGGAACTTCCTGGCCCGGCGGCAGGAGGGCCAGGGTTATAACTTCGCCGTCTCGCTGGAATAGGTAGTCGGCGATATTCTCGGTGACAATCTTCGGGTCGGCTTCGAGGTCCTCAAAGGGCCACACCGCCAGGGTGAGCTGAGCAGGCTGACCGTTGCATCCCACGCTCTCGTCCAGCGCCAGGCTGCCTTCGCCGGGACCCGGCAGGTAGCTGGAATCGGTGATGGTGGCTCCAACCGTTTCGAGGTATTCGCCCAATGTTGCTTTGGGTCCTGAAGCTCTGGAATTGGCCGGATGAATATGGATTAGTCCATCGGCGTGGCCGTGGATGCCATCACCGTGATCGGGGCTTTGGTTTGGTGGCAAGAACGTGTCGCAGGCATACACGTTGAAGGAGTTGTGCCAGTGGTCGACTAAGGCCCGCGGGGCAATGTCGGCGGTTGAGACTCGCTGGGACGCCAGGATCACCATGGCAACGGCTCCGGTGATCAGGACGACAACGATCGAGAGTCCGAACCAGGGAAGCTGTCGTTTCGATTCCGGCTTCGGAACACTGATTGAGCTCGATTTACTCTTCCCGGAGGACTTTCCCACGACACGCACTCTCCTGATGGATACGAAGGGACTAGTAGTATAAGCAGAGGGTGGAGGCGGCTGGCGTGCACCCGGTCTGTCGCAAGCTCAGATTTGCTAGATCCGGTAGCGCAAGAGGAGCAGCGCATTGGCAACTACTACTAGTGTGCTGCCTTCGTGAGCAATGACAGCCACGCTGATCCCGGCCCCTAGGATGGTGAGTGGTAGCAGTACCGCTACAACACCGAGGCTGAAAAAAAGGTTTTGTTTGATGGTACGGCTTGCTTTACGGGAGAGGGCGACCGCACCAGGTAGATGGTCGATTCGATCGGCCATCAAAGCGATGTCTGCGGTCTCAAGAGCCACATCGCTACCGGCTGCTCCCATGGCAATTCCGACACTGGCTGCGGCCAGAGCTGGAGCATCGTTCACCCCGTCACCAATCATGGCGACCCCACCCTCTGCGGCTAGTTCGTTGATGACTTCGACTTTGCCAGCTGGGAGTAGGCCACCATGGGCACGACCTATTCCAACCTGCTGGCCGACCGCACTGGCAACCCGCTGGTTGTCGCCAGAGAGCATCACGATTGTCTCGATACCGATATCTCGAAGAGTGGAGATGGCTTCGGAGGCTTCGACCCTTGGAGTGTCCATTACGCCTAGAACCCCGAGAAACCGTTCTCCGTGTTGGACAATCATGGTGGTGCGGCCCTCAAGCTCAAGCCCATCGACAAGGTTCGCAACCTCGGCTGGCATCGCTTGGTCTTCGAAGAGTGCGGTATTACCGATTCTCACGAGACGCCCATCAACTTGGCCCACAATTCCCTTTCCATGAACGGCACTGACCTCGGTGGCCTCCAGCGCGGCTTCGCTTTCGAGCATTGGGACTACACCGTCCACAATGGCACGAGCAATTGGGTGATCGCTGGACTGCTCGATGGCCAGGGTCACTCTCAGAAGGTCATTCTGGTCAACTCCCTGGGCTGGTCTGATGTCGGTGAGAATTGGTTTGCCTTCTGTCAAGGTTCCTGTCTTATCAAAGGCAATAGCATCGACTGATCCGAGTGCTTCCAGCGGTCCTCCGCCCTTGACCAAGATTCCTGATTTGGCCGCTCGGGCAATGGCCGCAAGCACAGCACTTGGTGTAGCAATCGCCAAGGCGCACGGACTGGCGGCGACCAGCACGGCCATTGCCCGAGCGAAGGACTCGGAGAAGGGTTCGCCCAGTAGTGGTGGAACGGTGAGAAGGCCGACCACGAGGGTCAAGACCGCGGGTACGAATACCCGAACGATCCTTTTGGTTAGGCGCTGGGTGGGGGAGATCTGGGTCTCGGCTTCGGCTACGAGATCGACAACTCGCGACAGGGTCGAGTCCGCAGCAACGCGCAGAACCATCACCTCGATGGCGGAGGTTCCATTGAGGGTTCCGGCGAAGACGCGATGGGCTTCGTCGATACTGTCAAGTCCGCCGAGGGCACGAGATGGATCGTCGATTGGTGACTTATCAACCGGCACGCTTTCACCGGTGACTGCGGATTGGTCAACCGCCGATTGTCCGGCGACAACCACACCATCGGCCGCAATCCGCTCACTCGGGCGCACCAGGATGATGTCTCCAATAAGGAGATCTTCGACGGGCACTTCCACGGTCGGGGCGTCTTTGCGTCTCGCCGTGGACGGAGCGAGGTCGCTGAGTGCCTCGATGGCATTTCGGGCGCGGTCCATGGCGTATCCCTCAAGAGCGTGGCCGAGGGAGAACAGAACCAGAAGAAGAGCGGAGTCTGACCAATGGCCGATGAAGGCTGCACCGATCGCAGCCACCAACATCAACTGGTCGATGTCAAAAACCCGAGCACGAACTGAGAGCCAGGCGTCGCGGGCCACGAAAACCCCGGTAAGGACTGCGGCCACGATGTACATGGTGAGTACGGGTCCGTCGAAGTCGGTGAACCAGTCAGCAAATCTGGCGACGAGGTAGATGGCTAGCGATACAAAGGCGGCGCCGAGTTCGATTCGGCTGGCCCCATGCCCGTGATCGTGGCCGTCATCATTTGAGTGGGTGCCGTCGGAGTGGTCATCGTCACCTGCTGGGGTTTTGTCGACCTCGGCTTGGAGGGGCGTTGGGGAGGGAGAGAGCCCGATTGTTTCGAGGCTGGCAAGAATCTCATCATCTGATGTCTGGGTGAGATCGTATTCGGCCCGCACTAGCCCGCTTATCGAGACGGCCCCATCGACAACTCCGGGCAGGTTCCGAAGGCGCTCAGACAGGGTTCGGGCTCGGGTGACGTGGCCGACGGGTCCGGTTTCGATAATTAGGTGACCGTATCTATGCTCAATTTCGGCTCCGGTTGCTCGGACTCGATCTTCAAGCCGGGCTAAGGAGACTGCGCCTGGCTGGAGGTGAAGACAAACTTGGGCGTCATTGTCATCGGTTGGATCGACGATGTGGACCTCGTCGACTCCGTCGAGTCGACTGAGCGCATTCGTCAGATCTTTTACGCACTGGTCGCGCTCATCGTGGGCGGCCGGAAGGACAACGTCCAGATCGAGGGTCAACTTATCCATCGTTTGAGGGCTCCGCTTTTGGTTTGGTGATCGTTTCTTCGTCTGATGATTTATGACTGCTGTCGCCGGACCTGGCAGTGCCGGCGGCAAGATAGAGCACTCCGCCAACGGCCTCCCGATAGACCGTGTCCTCAAGCAGCGATTCGATCACAAGCCAGGGCTGGTGGCTTCGGTAGGCAGGGGTCACGCCGAAGGGGCGCATCAGCAGAGAGCCAATCCGAGTGGCCACCTCGGGCCATGCCGATGACCTTCGCAGGCCTGATACGGCGATTCTCGCGCCGGGCGGAAGATTGTTGCTGAGGCGTTGGATCAGAGCAGTGGAGTCGGGAAGCATTTCGATTGCGTAAGTGGACAGAACTCCCGCGGTGTCGGGGGGAGGTTCGTAGGTTGTCATGTCCTCGGAGATAAGAACCACATTGCGAATCTGGGATCGGGTGAGCTTCTTCTTAGCCCGCTGCAGCATCTTGGATGACAGGTCGACGCCGATCACTCGACCGGAAGGGCCGACAGCTTTGGAGAGTGCAGCCAGATTGCGTCCGGTTCCGGTGCCGAGCTCCACCACGGTGGAGCCGGGTTGGAGCCGGAGTTCGGCGATTGCTTCGTCGCTGAGCTTGTCTGCTCCGAGCATCCAATAAGGGGCGGCAGCCATATCGTACAGGGGGGCAATTCGGTCATAGAGTCGCCGCACACCCTCTGCGTCTCGGACATCTGTGCCTTGGATTCGTATGTCGTGGAGTTGTGTGTCCTGGGCCTCGGTAGCGGCCGACTGTGCCTTGGAGAGCAGGTCGGCCAGGTCGCTTCGAAGGGGGGCCGGAGCAAAGGCGGAGACGTTGGCTCGGCCGCTGTTGCCGACGGGGTAGCGGCCCGAAAGTGAGCCTGGTGCGGCCAGCACGATCCGAGCCAGTTGCCCCAATACCTCTTGGGGTGATCCGGTTCGAAACCCGAGCATGAGCATGGCGTAGTGCGCCTGGACGTGGGGTAAAGCCCAGGGCTGGGTCACAATGTGGGCGTCGGCCAGAAACTCCCAGGCCTGTTCGATGTCGCCTTGTTCTGTGGCTTCGCGGGCAAGGGCCAAGAGGTGGTCGAATCGTTGGCGGATGGGGCTGGGTGGTTGCCAGCGGGGGGTCACTGGCCCGATCCGTGGGAGAGGTGCTCGCGGGAAAGGTCCAACAGCATCCGGACGTGGGCGTCATCCAGTCGGTAGAAAACGTTTCGTCCGCTTCGTCGGTTCCGAACGACCCCGGCGGCGCGGAGCAGGCGCATGGCTTGGGATACCTTGGTTTCGGAGGTTCCCACCACGGCCGCGGTGTCACAGACGCAGAGTTCGCCCGCTTCGAGCAGGGCAAAGAGGATTCGCACCCGGGTGGGGTCGCCCAGCAGGCGGAACATTTCGGCCAGGTCGACGGCTTCGTCCAGACCAATCACCGTCTGGACGACGGCGTTAACCTTGCCTGCGTCGACCTGAGGAACGACGCAGCCGTCGATTTCAAGATGGTTCGATACCTGCATAGGTGTGAAGGTATTGGAACAAGGTCATTTTGTCAACCATTGACGCTCTGTTGGTGTAGCCAAGGAGCTTGAGGTTGGCGACGCGATTCAGTTTTGCGCCGATCTGGAACTACTCAGCAGGAACGCGCCGAGGGAGCCCGAAGCGCTGTATGCCCTCTATGACCGACTGGCCGAGAACGCCCCGGGGGAGATTCGAGCCGATGCCCAAGAGTTCCTTGGGCTGGTCAGACAGCTTTCCGAGGCCATTGCTCCCCTTGTAGATACTGAGGACACCGAGGCGATGGGAGCGGCAGTCCGTGCCCTTGATCCCGAAGTCCTGGGTCTCTTGGAAGAAATGGTCGCCGTGCAACGAGAGGGGTCCCTTGGCGATGGACCATTTTCTCGCGTTATGGCCTGGAACCTTGCGAATTGTGACGCAAGTTCGGGGCTAGCCGTAACATCAAGGTAGGGTGCTTCTTCGGCGCAGACGACGCCATACCCCATACCAGTGGCTTCGCCCACGAGGGGATACAACTCGGGTGGAAGCTCCGACAGGGGAGGCAGTTGCTCGTCTTCTTGCCCCTGGCGCATGGCGTCAACCAGGGCTGCCACTTCTTCGTCTGTGCCCTTGGCCACGGTTACTACCAGTGGGGATCTGTGGTTCGGCAATGGCATTGGACAGGGCGCCAAGATATTCGACCACACCAAAGTCACCAACTGGTGCGCTGGCCAGCCGGGTTCCATCGGACAAGCCATAGAGATTCCATTGGTCATAGCCCAGCGCCTGACGGACCGTGTCCGATCGATGACAACCACGTCGCTCCGTTCCTTCATGTAGGACAATGCCGGTGATTGGGCGAAATCTCCAGCCGTTGTTACCCCGGGCCGCCTTCGAGGTAGACGACAGGGTCGGCGGACGGACTGTCTGCCAGTGAGGGAACGAGATAGGTGGCAATCAGGATTGTTGGGCTCGCGTCATCCTCCCAGTCGGCGGGAGCGGCAACGTAACCACACTCGACCGACGGATCGCCAAAGATCTCATCGACCACAACTTCGTCCTTGTGGTCTCGGCGCTCTCGCTTGAGGATGAGCAGGCGGCGGCTACCAACCCACCGGCCACAAAGACGCCTATAGCAGTTCAAAAGTTGATCACAGCAGAGAGCTCCCTTGTTGTCTCGGCTCAGACGGTAGGGAGACATCCTCTTTGAGGGCAGTGGCCGAACGGCTAAGCCTCGTTAACCTTTTGACTATTGGCGGTGCAGTACCGAACAATAGGTAATCTCACTGGGCCAGGCGCAGCAGGACTGGGCCACCACAAGGCAGGCCCGCATGCTGATATCGAAGAACTCACAATCAATAGACGGCCCGAGCCTCAAACGTCACTTTGGGGGAGGCCAGAACCTTCTATCCCTCTGGATTGCGGAACCCTATGTTGAGCTTGCCCCAGAAATCGTTGCGGCGTTGGGTGAGCGAGCCGGGCAGGGGTGGTACGGATATGAGACTCGCACTCACCATGTGGTTGGATCGTTCTGGCAATGGATGTCAACCCGGCACAATTGGCAAGGAGGCACCAACCGCACGCTGATCAGCCCGAGCGTTGGCACCTCCATTGGCGTGCTCCTTCAAACGATCACGAATCAAGGGGACCGGGTCATTCTCCAGCCGCCGGTGTTCACCGACTTCAAGACCCTGGTCAATGCCAACGATCGCCAGGTAGTTCGAAACATCCTCGTCCTTGGAGAAGACGGATACAAACTGGACCTGGAGGATCTGGAGAAGAAGGCCGCAGACCCGGCAACAAGGGCCCTGATCCTGTGCAATCCCCACAATCCGGTTGGTCGCGTCTGGACCCCGACCGAGTTAAGCGAGGTCGCCACCATCTGCGCCAACAACAGCGTCTTTGTGATTGCCGACGAAATTCATGCCGACATCACCCTGGAGGCTCACCGCTTCACTCCCTTCGCCACTGTTGCTAACCAGGCTGGGGCAAGATGGGCGGCCTTACATGGACCGATCAAAACATTCGGATTGGCCGGAGTTTGTGACACGTTGATGATCACCGATGATGATGAGATCGCGGAGCGGTTTCAGTCCGTCAGTTCTCAACTTCATCTGACCCGAAACAACGTTTTTGGTTTGGCCGCTTTTGAGGCCGCCTACACCCAGGCTGGGCCTTGGTTTGATGAGTTCCGAGCGTTGGTCGAACACAATGCTGCGCTACTTCGTCATGGTTTGCCCGAAGAGGTTGGCCTCATCGAACTTGAGGGCACCTACTTGGCCTGGCTGGACTTTCGAGCTCTTGGACTGGAGGTGCCGGAGCTGGCAAATTGGCTGGCGCTGTCGGCCAGACTGGCGTTGAGCCCCGGGCACTGGTTCGGTCGAGAGGGAGCCGGGTTTGCCCGTATGACTTTGGCGGCTCCAACCGAACAAGTAGCCGACGCGTTGGAGCGACTCCATCGAGCAATCGCGACCAGACAGAGATCAGACAGAGAGGAACACGATGAGCTTTGAGGGCGGCTCTGAGAGCAGTTCTGAGGCAAATTGAGTTTCTGCGATCGCTGACCCGAAACGAGGTGTCAATACGGGGACGACTCGGCGAATCGAGTGAATAGGGGCCTACTTTGCCTTCTTGACGAACTCGGCCTTGATCAGAATTCCTCGCCCGTTGACCTTGCATGTTGTCTACATCATCGGACTCCCACTCGAATCCACAGGTTTGACACTCGAATCCATCGACTCCTGCAAGCGCGTCGGACATTGTACATTGAGGGCATGGTGGTGCTTCAGGCATCCGGCCTGTCTATCGGTCAAACGGGACATAGGACCCTTCGACGGTTTGTTGAAATGTGGCACAGTGGTGGGATGCGACCATCGTCAACCCGGCCAACCGTCATCGCAATTGGCGGCCATTCGTTGCTTGATCCCGACCTACCACCAACGGTGGCCAACCAGTTCGAGGTCACCCGACGGGCGATGAAGCCGATTGCTGATCTGCTGGAGCGTGGTGAGCATCTGGTATTGACCCATGGCAATGGCCCCCAGGTTGGGTTCATGCAGTTGCGCTCGGAGATGGCCAGCGAATCGCTCCCCGAGGTTCCTCTCGATTCGCTTGTGGCTGATAGTCAGGGAGCCATGGGTTACATGATCGAGCGAGCATTGCGGGCCGAGCTGCGCCAGCGAGGCAACGACTCTCGCGTTGTCACCATCGTCACCGAGGTAGAGGTCGATCCCGACGACCCAGCCTTTGATGCACCGAACAAACCGATTGGCCGTTCCTATCAGGCAGACGAAGCTGAGACCTTGGCTAAGGAACGGGGTTGGCAGCTGATGGAGGACCCAAAGCGTGGGGTTCGTCGAGTCGTTGCCTCTCCCCAGCCCCGTCGAATTGTCCAGCTCGCAACAATCGAACAACTCTGCGATCTGGGCATCACCGTCATCTGCTGTGGTGGCGGTGGCATCCCGGTTAGTCGTAGTGAAGACGGGCAGATATCGGGGCATGAGGCGGTAATCGACAAGGACCGAGTCAGTATGGTGTTGGCCAACAAGCTCAACGCCAGTCGTCTGGTGATCACCACCAGTGTTGATGGGGTCTATGAAGATTTTTACTCCGACAATCCCATTCGACACGCCGAACTCACCGTGAGCCAGGTGAAGGATATGCAGGCCCGAGATCAGTTCGCGGCCGGAAGCATGGCCCCAAAGATGGAAGCGGCTGTCGACTACCTGGCCGAGACCGATGGCGATGCCATCATCTGCCTTCCCGAGAATCTGGTCGCAGCCATCGATAGTGATGCTGGCACCCACATCCGCCGCGATCCCTAGGGTGGTTCTAACCTCCCACAAACCGATTAATCAAACGTGATCGTTTAACAGAAAGAGAAGAGTCAATGAGTGAGCTGGAAACTCTGCCCCTGTTGGATCAGGCAGCACTCGATGCCATATTGGGCCAGAGTCTGCTGTTGACCCAGGACTGGTCAACCCAAGACCTAGCCACACTGCGAGCGCTAGCCAGAAGGTTGGCAGAACTTGACCGAAGAGGTATCCGCACCCCTCTTTGCCCGAACGAACTTGCATGGGCAGTGTTCTTCGATGCCTCCACCCGGACCAAGAGTGCTTGGGCCGGTGCCGCTTCGCGTCTTGGAATGCAACCGGTAATTGTTGATGGCTCCTCAACCCAGGTCTCCCACGGCGAGACCGCGGCAGAGACCGGGGCGATGCTCGGCATGAACGCTCACGCGATGGGGATCCGCCATGACTTGATCTTGGGAGAGGGCAACACCTTCATTCGAGACCTCAAGAGCGGAATCGATAGCTATCTAGATTCGACCGAAGATGCGCGCCAGGTGCCGATCGTCAATCTGCAGTGCGATATCGATCACCCGACCCAGTCCATGGCCGATCTACTTTGGCTCGAAGACAACTTCGATGACCTGAACCAGAAGAACATCACGGTCAGTTGGGCCTATTCTCCGTCGTACGCCAAGCCTCTTTCGGTTCCCCAAGGACTCATCACCCTTCTGACCAGAACCGGCGCGAATATCACGCTGGCGCACCCTCCCGGCTACCAGCTCATGGAAGATACCATGACCGCCGCTGCCAGCAATGCCGAGGCAAGCGGTGGAAGCTTCCGGGTCACCAACGACATGGATGACGCATTTGCCGACGCTCACGTGGTGTATCCCAAGAGCTGGGGTGCCTACGACTTGATGTTAGAGCGGGTGGATGCAAACGCTGCAGGCGACAATGACGAGATGGCCGCCATCGAGAAGCGGGCCCTTGAGCGCAACGCGGAGTACACAGATTGGATCTGTGACGAGCGACGCATGGGACTCACCAAGGAAGGCAAGGCGCTCTATATGCACTGCCTACCCGCGGACATTGGCGACGAGGTCAGCCCAGGGGTGATGGATCTGCATAAGGTAAACGTGGCCAAAGAGGCCAACTGGAAGGTGTATGTGGTGATGGCTTTGCTGGCCGGGGCCAAGGTTCCCGAC
>JAJRXF010000121.1 GCA_024276425.1 Actinomycetes bacterium
AGGACGAGGCGATCGAATCCAAGATGGTTAGCAAGTCCGTCGAGCGGGCCCAAAACACCGTCGAGCAGCGAAACGCCGAGACTCGCAAGAACGTTCTGGAATACGACGAGGTTTTCAACGAACAACGCAAGGTTGTCTATGCCCGGCGCATGCAGGTGTTGGACAAAGGGGATCTTCGTGAAGAGACCCTCGAATCCATCGGCAGCGTGGCCCAAGTTCTGGTCGAAACTCATTGTCTCGATGAGTTGGATGATGCCTGGGATCTCGAGGCGCTCCACGCCGATTTGCGAACCTTTTGGCCGACTGAATTAAGCGTTGAGGACTTTGCCGAGGCAGAGAAGACGGGCGACTTGGTGGACATGATCGAGTCAGAAGGTCTGGCTTTCTACGAGGCCAAGGAGGCCGAGATCGGACCGGATCTCATGCGTCAGATCGAACGCCAGATCACCCTCCAACTTTCCGACCAACGCTGGCGCGAGCACTTGACGGAGATGGATCACCTCCGCGAGGGCATCAATCTTCGGGCAATGGGCCAGCGAGATCCATTGACCGAATGGCAGCGCGAAGGGTTTGATCTCTTTAGCTCGATGATGACGTCCCTGGCCGCAGACTTCGTCAAGTACATCATGCACGTCCAAGTGACCAAGCAGGTCGAGCAACCAGTGGTCGGCGTTGGTGACACTCCCGTCGCCGCAGCGGACCTCCTGCCCAAGAAGGCAGAAGCCCAGACCTCAAATTCCGCCAACGGTTCACAATCCACAGACCATGCCCAAAATGGAGAGAATCAGAGTCGTCAGGGTCGGCAGGCCGAGCAAACTCAGCCAGCAAGGCAATTGGTGGGACGAGCTCCGGTAGCGACCAATGTCGTGGCAGCAAAGGCCGATGCAAAAAGCCTGCTAAGTAAATCGAGTGAGCCAAAGGAGTCGCGGTCCAAGCAGCAAACGGTGGTCAAGGACGAATGGGACAAGACTGGCAGAAACGAACCCTGCCCCTGCGGTAGCGGCAAGAAATTCAAGCACTGTCACGGGTAGTTCGACCTTCCTATGGCCGACCTGACCGAGAAGATCGCGCGTTTGGGGATCGAACTGGGCGAGGCGGAGCACTACCTTCGGATCGCTGAGTTGCGGAGGCGGCTTCCCCAACTCGAAGCTGAGATGGGTCGACCTGATCTATGGGATGATGCCGAGCGAGCTCGAAAAGTCCAGACCGAGTTCACTTCCGTCAAGGATGATCTTGATCTTTACGATCAGTTGGCACGCTCGGTCGACGACGTTGAGATTCTCTGGGAACTAGGCAAGGAGGAAGGCGACCAGGATTCGATTTCTGAGGCCGAGTCCTTGATCGAGGCCCTGTCTGTTGAGTTTCATAGCCTGGAGTTGCGGGCGTTGTACACCGGTGAGTACGACGAGGGCGATGCAGTCTGTGAGATCCATTCCGGAGCCGGGGGGACCGATGCCCAAGATTGGGCCAACATGCTCTTTGAGATGTACCGGCGCTGGGCCGACAAAAGCGGTTTCAATCTTACGGTTACCGAATGGCAGGATGGGCAAGAGGCTGGTCTTTCAACGGTTGGGTTTACGGTCCAGGGTCGTTATGCCTATGGCATGCTGCAGGCCGAACGGGGTGTTCACCGCTTGGTGCGAATCTCGCCCTTCGACTCCCAGGCACGCCGTCATACTGCCTTTGCCAGCTTTAGTGTTTGGCCGGAGATCGAGGATGCAACGGATCAGATTCAGATCGAGGACAAGGAGCTTCGAGTAGACGTTTTTCGCTCTTCTGGGGCCGGTGGACAGCATGTCAATACCACCGATTCGGCGGTTCGAATCACCCATCTTCCCACCGGCATCGTGGTTTCGTGTCAGAACGAACGCAGTCAGCATCAGAACAAGGATCGGTGTATGCAGATGCTCTCGATCCGACTCGTTGCCCTAGAAAAACAGAAGCGGGAGGACGAACTAGCTGCTGAGGCTGGCGATTCACTGTCGACGGAATGGGGAAGCCAGATCCGCTCCTATGTGTTGCAGCCCTACCAACAGGTCAAAGACGAACGATCAGGCATGACCTCAGGGAACCCAGATGGCGTGCTCAATGGCGATGTCGGACCGTTTATGGAGGCTTGGCTTCGTTGGCGTCGGGCAGAAAATCTTTCCTGATGGCTACCGTAAGGACACCAAAGGTCCGACAGGAGAGCGAATGATTAAGCTTGAGGATGTCACCAAGGAATACCCAGGACAAACGATTGCTCTCCGGAATGCTGATGCCGACATTGGTAAGGGGGAATTCGTTTTCCTTATCGGACCTTCAGGGTCGGGCAAGTCGACATTTCTGCGGCTGCTCAATAAGCAAGAGGCTCCCGATAGCGGGCGAATTTTTGTGGCGGGCAAAGACATCGGCAAGATGTCCAAGCGAGACGTCCCCAAGCTTCGTCGAAATATCGGAGCTGTGTTTCAAGACTACAAACTGTTGCAAAATAAGACTGTCAACGAGAACGTGAGTTTTGCCCTTGAGGTCATTGGTCGCCCCCGGCACGTGATTTCGACCCAGGTACCGGCCATTCTGGAGCTTGTTGGACTGGCCGACATGGCCCACAAGTATCCACATCAACTGTCGGGTGGTGAGCAACAGCGCGTTTCGATCGCCAGAGCCTTCGTGAACCGCCCGTTGATTCTGCTGGCCGATGAGCCGACAGGGAACCTTGACCCTCAGACTGCCATTGGGATTATGCGCCTTTTGGATCGGATCAACAAAACGGGAACAACGGTCCTCATGGCGACGCATGATCGCGGGATTGTTGATCAGATGCGTCGCCGAGTCATCGAACTGGCCGATGGACATATTGTTCGCGACCAATCACGCGGCGTCTACGTCTAGGGAGCAGAGATGGCTTTCCGAGCTGATTACATCGCAAAAGAGACGGGCCAGAACCTGGTTCGCAATCCGTCTCTGGGTATCGCAACGGTCTTGACAGTCGCGGTTTCGCTGACCCTGCTTGGAGCAGCCATGCTGGTTCGAGTCGGGGTGGCTGGGCTTAACGATCGGTTTCGAGATGATGTGGAGTTCATCATCTGGGTCGACCCTGACGTCGCCCCTGAACACCTTGCTCTGATTGAGGACACCCTTTCCGCCTCCGCCAGCATTTCCGATTCTCGCTATGTCACCCGGGAAGAGGTCTTTGCGGAGTTTCAGCAGTACTACAAGGAGACACCAACGGTTCTCGAGCTGGTGAAACCGGACGAGGTTCCAACCTATTTCGAGGTGGTACCGATCGAACCAGATCTGGCTGTTGTGCAGGCCCTTGGGGCGGAGTACCGCCAACTCCCCGGTGTATTTAAGGTTCAATACGCGGCCGAGTACATCAAGAAACTTAACGATTTCACCCGTTTGGCCTCCAGGGTCATGATGATCGCGGCCGTTTTCTCTGCTGGCGCGTCCACCATGTTGATGTACAACACGATCCGTACCGCAATGTTTGCCCGGCGCCGAGAAATCGAAGTGATGCGTCTTGTCGGCGCCACCAGTTGGTTCATTCGGCTGCCCTTCATGCTCGAAGGCATGATTCAGGGAGCCATTGGCGCAGGGTTCAGCGTCGTTGCTGTTCTCCTACTTAATCGCGGCATTTCCAAACAACTGAATCAGAACGATCTGAAGCTCCTGGCCAGTTTCGACCTCAGTCAAAGCGACTTGCTGGCCATCAGCGGCTGGCTGGTTTTGTCGGGGGCCGTGATCGGTTTCTTAAGCTCAGGCATTGCAGTGACGAGATATCTGGACGCGTAGTCGGGCCTTGCTCGGGAGGGACCGACTCGCTATTTGGGATCGGATTGTGCCAAGCTCTTCGTATGCGTATCCATGTTGATTCAGACAAGTGCGAGGGCCACAATCGGTGCTACTCGATTGTGCCCGAACTATTCGACGTAGATGACTATGGCTATGCCACCGCCGCGGGTGATGGCGTTGTTCCAAAGGAGCTAGAGGACAAGGCGCGCTTAGCGGTGGACAATTGTCCAGAGTACGCCATAACAATCTCGGAGGACTAGCTGGAGTGGTCGGCCGGCCTCGCTATAGCAAGACGCGGGCTAGCGCGAAGCTGGCGGCGAGGCCACATGTGGCGAGGATGAGCGGTCGTAGCCGGTCATTGAAGTACGGGATGACCAGCGCTGAGGCATAGTTTCCTCCGACGGTGAAGGGAACGAGCGCGGCGCCGGTCAACAGGTCGGGCCGGCTCAGTCGGCCAGCCAGGACAAGGACCAGCAGTGATACTGGCGAGCCGAGAAGCATTTGAAGGCTGACGGTTGAGCGAAGGCGGTCCCCGGACTCATCCTGGTAGAGCAAACCAATTGGGGGGCCACCGATTCCGATTGAGGTGCCAAGAAGGGCAGAGGCTAGGCCTCCCGCGGCCAGGTTTTGCCGGGTTCGGTGGATAGTTGGCGCCCAAAGACTTAACCCGACGGCGGCGAGCACGCTGACGCCCCCAACAATAGTGAGATCTCGTTTGCTGAAGAGACCAAGAACAACAATGGCCCCCACGTACCCGGGCATTCGTCCAACGTTGAACCAGGCAACTTCCCCCCAATCAGAGCTGCCGCGGGTGCGCCACGCCATAAGCAGAACGGGCGGGAAGGCAGATACCAGGGTGGTCTGCGGGATGAGGCTTGGTTCGACCATGATGAGTACGGGGTAGGCAAGAACGACCATTCCGAATCCAATGACTCCCTGAAGTACCGCGCCAACAAAAAGAGCAGCCGCAACTATGGCAAACTCCCATCCAATGATGTGCACACAGGCTCCTTGGTTCGACCAACGATCTGCCGGTTGGGAGCCGGTGTGGATGCTGGGCAGTGTGGATGCTAGGACTTCTTGATGCTAGACAGTGTGGTCGTGGAGTACGAGCAAATTCGTTATGACGTTGTTGACCAGATCGCCACCATCACGCTGGACCGCCCAGATCGGCTCAATGCCTTCACGACCCGGATGATGAAAGAACTGTTGCATGTCTTTGATCGCACGGATGCCGATGACGCTGTCCGGGTTGTTGTGGTCACTGGCTCGGGGCGCGGATTTTGTGCCGGGGCCGATCTTGAGGGCGGAGGCCAGACCTTTGCTAGAACTTCCCCAAACAACAGCACCACCGGAGAAGGCTTTGAGTCGGGACTCCTCCGGGACGGCGGAGGGCGGGTGACACTGCGAATTTTTGACTCGATCAAGCCGGTCATTGCCGCCATCAACGGGCCAGCTGTTGGCATTGGGATAACGATGACCCTTCCAATGGATATCCGGATTGCATCGGAATCGGCCAGGATCGGATTCGTGTTTAGCCGCCGGGGAATCGTGCCTGAGGCGGCCTCTTCCTGGTTCTTGCCTCGTCTCGTCGGGATGTCCACCGCAGCGGAGTGGTGCTACACCGGTCGGGTGATGGACGCCGCCGAGGCTGCCAGCGGTGGGCTTGTTCGTACTGTGCCCGACTCAGAGCTTCGCTCCGAAGTGTATGGCTTGGCTGGTGAGATCGTGGAGAACGCAGCACCAGTGTCGGCCGCGACAACGAGAAGGTTGCTTTGGAGGGGGTTGACCCTTGGACACCCAATGGAATCTCACCGGGCCGATTCTCGAGCCATCCAAGAACTCGGTCGAGGAAGCGATGCCTTTGAAGGTGTGGCGAGTTTCCTGGAGAAGCGACAGCCAATTTGGACTATGAAACCAAGTGAGGACATGCCTCAACTATTTCCATGGCTTTCTGAGCCCGAGTTTGGCTAGGGATTGGTTCGCTCGACGGTGGTCGGATTCGCTGCCAATGTGCTAGAACCTAAGGACCAACGGGGGTTCGCCGCTGTTGGAGGAGGTGTGGATGCGGAGAGTCGCCCCTTTTCATCCACGCCTCCAAACACCAAGTACCTGTGTTTGGGTGTCCCTGGATCGGCTTGTCGTCCTGGTCGCGGCTGGCCAATCTTCTGTAGACTCATGGTGCGAAGCAGAGTTTGAATAGTTCGTTCATTGCAGGCTCATCAATCTTGACTCGCAGATGATCGTCGTCTTTGGTGATGTCGAGCACCGGGCAGAACTGGGAACTCTCCCCGATCAGAAAGTGTGGGGACCCAACGACTCCCCGTAGCTTGCCAGCCTGGTATTCGGACTCCACCAGCGCCGGGTCTCCCAGGTCCGTTATGCCGAATTCGGCGGCAAGTTGCTGGAGCACTCTAGGATTGGCGATGTCAAGGCCGTCTTCAAAAAGGGCTCGTCGTAGAGCCATAGCCACACCTTCTCCTACCTCGTCGCTGATTGAGTAGGCAGCGATAGTGAGAGCAAGGCTTGGAATGGATGTGCTAGGAAAGTTATCGGCTCTGAATCCGGTGAAGAGGTCCGGGGCGATTTGTGGGGCGATCTCGTCAATTTCGTGACCAATGAAACTGCCCGCTACTGGCTCACCGTTCACACGCTCCAGGGGCCAACTACGGATTCGGAAGCGGACGTCCTCGCGCCCAAGGGCAGAGCGCTCCTGAAAGAGTCGGATGAGACCGACGTAAGTGAAGGGGCAGACAACATCGGCGTAGATCTCGATCTGGGACATGACTGCAATCTATCTCATGGGTACGGGCACTGGTAACAATTTGTCCGGACATTAGCTGAAGGTTTGATCTGTCGGGTGTCAGCAGTGCGATCCAACATTCTGACAGAAGCATCAAGAAGAATGAAGATGCTGCGCTAATGAACAGGACGGGTGGGCCGAACCTGTTGGGAATCAGCGTCGATTGAGGACTCGTGACCGAGAACCGTCTTCTGGAACAGCAGTCGGGTTGCCCCCAACCCAAGAGTGGCGAGCTTTGTGGGGTCTTAATATCACCGAATCCAGACAAGCTGCCGAGCAAGCCCTTCCTCGACCTCGGCCGTTGGCGGCGCCTCGATAGTTCGATCGTTGAAATCGACCCCCCTTTGGTCGATCTAGGCAATTCGGACGCCGTGGTGGTCGAGGTTCGGGGTGAGAGGGAGCTTGAGATTTGCCAGAGTTTGGCTCAGAATCTGATGCTTCGGCACCTTCCCCTCGTTGCGATCGTTCCTGAGGCGGACAGTCGGTGGTTTCACAGGGCTCTGCTATCGCTGTCTGAGATGGGCCTGAGACAATTCCTTCCACTTTCTCAAGTCGATACCAATCTCGCTCAACTTGTCCAAGATCTGGCCCACCGGGGGTCATGTCAGGTCGACCTGCGAGAGGCGGACATTGTTGCAACGGCTTGGCAATATGGTTGCCGGACTGTAGAGCAGTTTCTGGAACGGGCCGGGCGGGACAAGGTGTGGATCTCCGGGATTTGCGTGCAGCCCAGGCCGGGATCGGGGTCATCGAGGCAAGTCCTTAACCCGGGACTGCTCGAGGTGTTTGACCGAGCCAGAGGCGCCCTGAGCGAGCAAGGAACGATACTGCAATGGGGGGAAGCTTCCTTCTTCATCTTTTGGAGCAGCGACCGAAGCGAAACCCCTGGAGAGTTTTGGGAAATACTTAGTCTCGCAAGAGCAATGGCTGATCGGTCGCTGAGGATCACCCACATGCTTCCGGTTGTTCGACCTGATCTCAACCAGATCGTGGAGATGCTCGATAAACCTCGCGCCAATATCCCCGCCGACACTAGCCTCGTATAACCGCACCAGTTTGTCATCCTGTTCGTTGGATTATCGGTGGGAGGCGACGGCCGATTCTCTGAAGTTTCTCAGTGCCTGTCTGTCACAATGTCGTTGCAGTCAGTTGGCTGTGGGTGTGAGGTTGGAGGACGCCGCTCTCTTTCTCACGCTCGTAGGAGGCCTCACAGCCCTTTGACGGCGGCTGTGAGACCTTTTCTGTGAGGGGTTGGCATGCCACGGCGGTGTCCCAGCCCCTCACATTGCTCTCGTTTTGAGCCCGGCGATTTCCATCTGCCAGAGACCCCAGGTGAGGAAGGGACTGAACCCCATGTCATTGTTGATGTCGAGCATGGGCCCGTTACTTTCAGCGTTTTCGGTATCCAACACCAAAACGTCTGGCCGGTCTGCCCTGAGCCAGTGATACATGTCTGCCTTCAGCCAGCGGCCGACCTTCTTCCCCCGGTGATTCGACAGCACAATGGTCCAGCCCTGGCTCGAAATAGCAGGATCATCCTCGTGAATGAAAACCTCGGTTAGGCCCACCGGGTTTCCGTCCGGATCGACGATGAGAATTCGTCGGTGTTCGAATCCTCGACGGATGTTCAGAGCCTCGTTTTGGCGGATTTGGGCACCGGACCATTGGTCTGGTTCCCACTCGATGTCGTCGAGTGGAGCGTCAATGGAGGCGTCGCGAAGGGCGATCAGATGGGGGAGGAACTCTTCGGGGCAAGCACCGATTGATCGAATGAGTTGGTAGCCGACCGTTGGTCCGTGGCCACCAATCCAAGAGGCCATGAGATTGGCATCGACAGCGTCAAGGTGGCAACGACTCTCCTTCTCGACCTGTCTCAGCTTGCACCCAGCGGAGGCCCAGAATCCTTTGGTGGCCTCACTGAGGGGATTAATGAGGAGGAGGCTCGATCGTTCGTCTTGTTTCGCTTCGGCAATGGTTGCCTGGATGAGGGCTCGCCCGATGCCTTCTCGGCGGGCCTGTGGGTGAACGGTGATGATCACCTCACCCTTGTCCCGGTTGGCCTTCAGGTGATTGAGGAACATTGTCGAAGTACCAAGGACCGTATTGCTGTCCAGGGCAACAAGTAATCGGCGGCTAAATATCGGATCGTCAATAAGATCGGATCGAAGCCGCCCGGCTGTTTTTGGTGGATGCTCTGGGTCGACCTCAAAATCGGTGGCGCGGACGAAGCGCAAGAGATCGGCGAAGAGTTCGCTGCTCTCGTTGTCCTCGAGAAAGCGCCGGATCTGCAAAGTCATTGCCTTGTTCTAACAGAAAAGTCAACCAAGACAGATTGAATTATTGGAGCTGCGAGTGCCAATGTGGCGACGGGTCGTGGGGTTTTGGATGTTTTGGCGCCTTGGCGCCGAAACTCCGGTTTGAGCTGTCCCGAGGGGATGGGTGTGTGGCGACGGGTCGTGGGGTTTTGGATGTTTTGGCGCCTTAGCGCTGAAACTCCGGTTTGAGCTGTCCCGAAGGGATTGCTCAATACGTGGAGCTGGGGGGAATCGAACCCCCGTCCGCCAAGGAGTCACCGCACGTGCTACGACCATTCCCGAGCAATCGATGTTGTGGTCATCGCGCTGCCGGGTCAGCGGTCCGCTACAAGAGCGAACACGACCACATAGTCTTTCCTATGCGTCAGGGGTCTTTGCCTCCTGTCAATGGTCTTTCCCATCGTCCACCATTGCTTCTGTTGCCGGGTTGCAGTGGTCGGACCCCGCGTGACCTCACGGCTCGCAGTTTTCCTCTAACTACCTAATGAATTAGGCGGCAAGAGCGAAGTCAGCCTTGTTGGCGCTTCTAAAAGCCCTGTTTAACGAGTCTGAGCAACTCGGGTCGCATGTACGACTTCTCGTCTCGACGTCGAAACCGGTCAGCCCCGTGTTTCGAAGAACGTGACATTCCGCCCTGTGAGGCGAAATAATGTCGTTCTTCTGTCAAGTAGCGATCCCGAAGGAACTTTCTAACCTACCACCCCAGGTAGAAGTTCAGACCCCAGCCACAATGGCTGTTCAAACATGCTTCCCACCCTGTGGCCGGCTCATTGTCTGTAAGGCTCTTCCCATGAGCTTGCCAAGTATTGACGTAGCAAGTTCACGTTCCTTCGAATTCGGATCGAGACGATTTCGTTCCATGTTGCCGGCAGTTCCAATGCAGGACACTGTCCAGGCAAATCGGTGAACGTCATTGGGTACAAACTCCCGACCGGCTAGATCGGCGACGAATTGGTAAGCCGGTATTCGGTGAGCGATAGCCATTTCCAGGAACTCGAGAAGAGATTGTGTAGCAGGTTGGGTGTTGAGCCAGGGCCATAGCGGTGCCTCAACTCGATCGATGCGATCGAGGTCTGAGGCTTGGATGTAGAGTTCGACCAGCGAAGGAACCAGCGTGTCCCAGTCGGGAGCGGTTAGCAGCGCGACCTGCTCGAGGTCCTGGTTGAACGAAGCAATGTTTGCGGCACGAGCCTTGCGTCCTGCCTCCCCAATGGCGACTCGATTGAACTCGGCCAGAGTCTGAAACTGACGGTAAAAGGCCGAGAACCCGACACCGGAGCGTCGACAGATTTCGGCTACTGTCAGGTCTACGCTTGGCTTGAGGCGTCCCTGAAGAAGGAGTTCCGC
Source organism: Actinomycetes bacterium (assembly GCA_024276425.1). GTDB lineage: Bacteria > Actinomycetota > Acidimicrobiia > Acidimicrobiales > SZUA-35 > JAJRQY01. The sequence continues at coordinate 10,240 of JAJRXF010000121.1, forward strand.
CCCCGTTTCAATTGCACGCTGAAGCGAAGCTGATCGTTTTGGCCTTGTCTGGATTTCCGTGGCGGGGGTTAGAGGCTCAACCGGTGGGGAGCTCTGCAGACCTTCAAGCACGAACTGCAGACCTTCAGCGAAGGTGATTGTGCGATCCTCCGATGTTGAGCACTGGTCCCCGCGAAGAATTGGTTCCACCGCCGCCGCACAAGCGGCAATCCACAAAGTCCTATGAAGGGCTGGGTTCTGCGCGTGTTGGCGCAGATCGAGTCCAGCGGCTGCGGCCACGGTGATGAGAAGAGGTGCGAAGCCTTGGTTGAAGGACCGAATGGCATGTTCGACCTGGTCTCGCTCCATGGCAGCCGGTCCCGCGGTTCCGATCACGAATGGTAGGACGGGGTCAGCGGCCAACTGGTGTGACACGGCATCAAGGAAGATCGCAAGGGCCGGGAGAAGCTTGTATTTGCGAACAATGCTGTTCTGGGTGGCTTCCCAGACCTCAGCGGATGGAGAACTCTGAAATTGGGATAGTAGATGAGCCAGCGTGCGTTGACGAAACTCGTCGATGCCCCGGACGCTGGAGGTGACCGTTGAGGCTGATACTCCCGCTGCGCTGCTAGCCGCTTCGATGGTAAGCGCCTCAACCGGATGCTTGAGCGCATGCAGTTCGAACGCGACAGAATCCAAAATCAGTCTGGCCTGTTTCGATATGTCGTCATCGTCGCTCATCGGTTGAAAGCTCTTCTATCAGCTAACGAGGGATCTTCGTGCAATATTAGGAACTGGTCCCAAACATTTTGACGGAATCTTTTTCCTCGAACGAAAATTCAGTCGATGGTGGGAACGTACTATTGGAAAATCGCCGCTATATTCCAAGGCGGGAATTGCAGAGTGATCGCGGCGGGTCACGTGCATGTGATTCGGTGTGTGGATCCTGGTTCATACACCGAATCACAACCCATCCTTAGGTTGGTGTTCGAAGATGCCGATGAATCCGGGGTTGGCTTGGCCACGTGTTGTCGAACTCGGATAGAGGAACCCAAGGGTGAAACGTAATTTTGTCAAGATCGCGCGGATGCGCATCGAAGATGTTGAGATCGGCGACGTGGTGAACCGCGATCCCGAAAAAGAGGTCGGCTGGTTTGAAGTCGAGCGTATTAGCGTTCTGTTCAACGGTGAAATTCAGCTGGCGGACCGCACTTCGCTCATTACGATTTCGGGTCCGTACTTCACCTTGGTTGGCGTGCAGTTCGTGGCCGAAGCGGAGGTCCCAACTCAACCACCAAGTCCGTTGCCTTCACTGGAGGAAGACGGTGAGGCCGCTGAGGGCGACATAGCTGAGGACGGCGCAGCCGAAGACAGCACAGCCGAGGACAGCACAGCCGAAGAGCCAAGAATCGCCTCTGTCACACCGGCTGCCCTCGCTGGCTAGTCCGCCCGGTCAGGGAAGTGTCAGCGTGATGGTTGGCAGGGTGATGGTTGGTAGGACAAGTTCTGTTGTGGTCGGCAGTACTACCAGAGAGGTGGTTGTCGGTTCTGTCGTTGAGGTGGTCGTTGTCGGGGGCTCAGTGGTCGTTGTTGGAGCGGTAGTTGGCGTCGCAGTCGTTGTTGGACCCGGCTTAATCGTGATTCCTTCGGTGGTCGAGGTCACCGGTTGGGTGGTTGGGAGAATCGATGTCGTTGTTGGTTGTGTGACCTGAGTAGTCGTTGGGGCCGGTCGCGTGGTCGGCCGTCGGGTCGATCTAGGACTTGAAGTGATGGCTGATGGAACTGTCGTCGAGGTTTCCGCCGTAGTTGGAGCGTCAGTTGGGTTCACTGGACGGATGGTCGAAACGGATTTCGGGGATGGCGAGGTGGACTCCGTTGGTGACTCACTGATGGTGGTAGTTCCAAGGATTCGGATTTCTGAAGGGGCGCTGCTGCCCGAGGGCGAGCGCGAGGTGGCAAAGGCGGCGAAAGCTCCAAGACCGAGAAGGAATGTGGCGACGACGGCAACTCGTGGAACGAGGCCGAGGTTGAGGCTTGAACGAGTCTGAACGGCTGGAATGAACGCTGGTTGGTGGGCGATAGATGGTGCTGGCCCGACGGCAGCCTCAAGGTCGGCGAGAAATTCTGATGCATCAACTTGGCGGTCGGCGGGATTCTTCGAGAGGGCTCGATGAATGAACTCTTGGACCTCGACCGGAATGTGATCGGGCAAGGGCGAGGGTTCTTCAGTTTGGATGCGGTGAATCAGTAGGTCATTGTCTGGCTCGTCTTCGAGAAAGGGAGCGAACCCACTCAGCCTGGCCCATAGAGAAATCGCTAGGCCATACACATCCGTCCTGGGTGTTGGTGGTTTGGCATCGATGGCCTCGGGGGCGCGGTAGGCCAAGGCTAGGCCTTGGTCGCTCCCAAGCGCCCGAAGCTTCTGCTTGGACTCAAAAAGGTAGAGCCCAAAATCGGCTATCGCGGGCGTCGCACCGGGGGTTAAAAGGATAGAATTGGGACTAATGTGGCCATGACTGAGTCCAGCATCATGAACCGGAACCAGCAGGCGTGCCGTTTCTCTTAGCACTTCCACTGCGGGTTGCCAGTTGAGGCTACTGGTCGGGCGTAGATCCCGTTGAAGTGGTGTGGCGGACAGGAGGGGGAAGGCGAAGAAGCTCAAGCCGCTGAGAGTTCGACCGGAATCTAGCGGGCGAACAAACTGCACACTGGCGCCAGCACTGTCCAGCTCCCGGATGAGGTTCAGATAGTCCTCGTGGAGTACTCGCTTGGTTGCGCTGGTATGGGTCTTCAGTGTCACATGGCAGTCGAGTTCGGAGTGAACAGCGTGTTGGACGCGCCAAAGCCCTTCATCCGTCGCCTCACTACGTTCCGTGAGACTTTCGTCCCCGTGCATTTCCACCCCTAGACCCACCTAGTTCATGTCTTTCTGCCTCCGAGAGTCTAAGCCAATTTTGGGCCGCTCGGGTAACAGGACAGGGAGAAGTCTGTCTGGTCGGTAAAGTTTTTCTTGTGTCTAGAACCTTGGTGATCGTTACTGGTGCGTCGGCTGGGATCGGACGAGGCTTGGCTCAGGCTGCTCGAGCCACCGGGGCCGATGTTGCCACTTGCAGCCGGTCCGACCTGCCCGGTCCGCTTCACCAGAGTCTCGATCTCAGCTTGGTGTCCTCATGGGCCCAATTTGAACAGTGGGTCAATGGGCTTATCGCCTCGACCGAGTGGACTCGCGTCATGCTTGCCCATGGGGCAGCCACCATTGTCCCCGTTGGGTTTTCCGGCCAAGTCGACCCCGAACTAGCCAAAGCTGGGGTTTTGTTGAATGCGGCGGCCCCATTGCTACTGGGAGACGCATTCCTAAGGTCGCTAAAAAGGTCGGCCCCGCCCGACCAGTCTGCGGTGCTCATGCAGATCTCATCTGGGGCAGGAAAACGCCCGTTCCCCGGTTGGGCGACCTATTGCGCAGCCAAAGCTGGTCTCGATATGTGGGTCCGGACTGTTGCACGAGAGCAGCAGGCTTTGGGCAGCAATGTTGGAGTGTTGTCGATTGGGCCCGGAGTGGTGGACACCGACATGCAGGCCGAGATTCGGAGCAGCTCTACCGGCCAGTTCCCCGCGGTAGAAACCTTTCATGGCCTCCACCGTGACGGCAATCTTGCCGACCCGTCCGAGGTCGGAGAGAAACTCTGGAACATAGCGAGCGGGGATCGCTGGCGATCCGGCGATGTGGTCGATATCAGCGACTTCGAGTGAGAAACGTCCGTCCCTTAGAACTACATCCTAGGGCTGCTAAGCCTCTACTGTTGAGCTTGTCTCGGGGTAAAGGGGAGTTCGAACCCAGATGAACCAGCTACCGAGGAGCCCACTCGCAATCACGATGGCCTTTATCGGTACCGGTTCAATAGCCACAGTCACACTAAGGGCAATCGAAAGCCACATCATGATAGTGGCTTGGATTTTGACGTTTCTGCGCATGCCCAGTCCAGCGCGATAGTCGCGAACGTGAGGTCCGATCGTCGGTAGATCGAGCACCCACTGCTCGAACCGGGGGCTACATTTGGAGAAACAGCCGGCGGCAAAGACAAAAAAGCCAGTAGCTGGCAGGCCGGGGAGGACAATGCCCACTCCTCCGATTCCGACCATGATCCAACCCAAGGTAAACCAGAAGGCCCGAATCATTGGTAACCCGGGCTGCACCAGCTCTTGGGTAGGTTGTGGGCCCGTTGGATCACGACCGGATCACGATGTCAAAGATTCGAAGATCACTGAGTCGGTTGGCTGCAGGCTCTTGTTGGGCTGCCGTGGCCCGGATGTCACCAATCAGGTCTGTGGCATCTGAATCGAGCACCAGTTTCCAGCGCTGCCACCAAACTTCATCCTTTTTGTAGCCTAGAGCCCGTCGTATCGTCCGGTCATCAATCGGGACAAGTCCCGGTCTCTTGGCTGCCAGGAGCCTGGTGGCACAGGCCTGGCTGAGGGATCTGGCTCGCTTTCGACCGGGCAGCTGGGATGATGGCCGTCGGATGAGATGAAATAAGTCAGCGATCCGGAGAATCGACTGAGGAGTGCAGGATTGAAGAGTGGCATCGGGTGCAATGTCAGCCAGGATTTCCGCGCTTAACCACTGCCCCTGGTCGCTGAGCAACCAGGCAGCCGCCGCCGGAGGCACCGGTTGTGCGATCATCGACACTGCCAAAATATCCGTCGCGGTGATCTGGGCTGGGTCACTTCGCCAAGACAGCCGGTCGAACTGGCCACAAGTCGCCCCGAGATGGTCCACGACAGTGGCAACTGGATCTGGAACTTGCCGTACCTGGACAGTTGGTTGGCGCTTGAATGAGGCTGTTGGTTCGGTCGTCGTCACTCTAGTGAGATTAGCGAGGTCGGAGCACATAGGTTTGTTCGGTCTCCTGGCTGAGTGAGCGTTGGCCGTTTTCGGGATCTTCGAATTCTAAGCGCAGGGTGGAGGAGCCTGAAAGTTCATAGAGGGCCACAGGGAGTTCGACCCGCCAGGTGAGGCTTCCAACGAGGGTCGACTGCCCGCCAAGAATAGTAACCGGCCCACTCGGTAGCTGGGCATCGCCGGGAAGAAAGCTGATTCGAACAACCACATCGGCTTGGATCAAGTCCGGGCCGACCTCGGTAACGGTTGCCTGGCTACTAACCGATGAAGGCAAGCCCGATACCAGCCGAGTCGCCGAAGCAGCCCAGCGGGCACCAAGCCCTACGGGCTCCGTTGGCACTGGGATCTGAGCCAAACTCAAGGCATCCTCGAAACTGGCGAGGGCGTCGCTTGTTTGCTGATCAGCCAGTGGTAGCTGGGGGCCTCGCTGGTGGTCGGCCCATTGTTTGGTCCAGCCCTGTTCGAACCACGCGTCACGGACCTCAGCCAGTAACTGGCTGAGGTCGTCATCGGATGTGGCCAAGCCAGCCCCGCCAACTCGCGACGGGCCCAGAGTTGTTCGAAGGGTGAACCTGTTCGAAGTTTGCTCCACCACTTCGAGCTGCAGGTCGGTCGAAAAGTTGGTCGTCACCATCGGCACGTTCGAGTCCGAACGCACAGTTGTTGTGTTGCCAAGAACGAACCACTGATTGCTGACGTTTTCATAGACAAGCAGGTTGGGCTCATCCGTGATGGTGCCGGCCCTCAGCGATCGGCGCGGCTCCTCGCCTGCGCTCATGAGGACAAGCTTGTCGGGAACGGGCACAAACTCTGTGGTTGAGGTGACGTCCTCAACCACAGGTTTAGTTGAGACAATGGAGATCGTAGTTGAGGTCTCGGCTGTGGAGGCAACGGCCCGCACACTCACCGTAGGTGGGGATGAGTCGGCAGCTGAACTGCAACCCGACAGCAGGAAGATCCCGGCGATAGCCGCTCTCCCGAGTTGGCCAGTCATCGCACAGCTAGACCTTCGCAGCCTTCACCAGATCCACCACACGACTGACGACATCGCCCAGGGCAATGTTCTCATTTGTGTCCGTTGCCCGGTATCCGAGTTCGGCCTCGCCGGCCTTCAGCCCCCTTGGCCCCAACGTGATTCGATAGGGGAATCCGCAGAGTTCGGCGTCGGCGAATTTAACCCCAGCACGGGCGTCGCGATCGTCCAGCAGAACATCGATTCCCTCGGCCAGCAGCTGATGGTAAATGCGTTCGCCCTCAGCCAGTGTTTCCTCATCAAGACGCATCAGGGTGATGACAACCTCGTAGGGGGCAATGGAAACGGGCCAGACCATGCCCTTGTCGTCGTTGTTGGCCTCGACCGAAGCCGCCATATTGCGTCCGATGCCAATTCCGTAGCTCCCCATGACCACTGGGACGGGCTTACCGTCAGCGTCTGAGACAGTGACATCGAAGACCTCAGAGAACTTCGTTCCCAGTTTGAAGATGTGGCCGATTTCGATGCAGCGATCAACCTCGAGAGGCGATCCGCAGTTTGGGCAGGCCTCGCCTGGTTGTACTTCGCGCAGATCGGCCCACTGGCTGGTGTGAAGGTCGCGCGCAACGCTGACGCCTCGAAAGTGATAGCCATCCTCGTTAGCACCCGTGGTCATATTCACTCGCCCACTCAGGGCGATGTCGGTGATCACTGGGTGGTGGTCGACGGCCACGGCTCCAAGGCTGCCAGGTCTGGCCCCAAGGGCGGCCTGTGTTTCCTCTGGACCAGCTGGTCGAATGTCGATCGCAGCAGTGGCGTCGGCCAGTTTCTGGAGGTTGAGTTGGTGGTCGCCCCGAAGTACGACAAGAGTAACAACCTCATCCAGGACCATGACCAGAGTCTTGAGTTGGCGCTCGGCGCTGGCTCCGCCATCAAACTCTTCCAACGCGGCGATGGTTAGAACTCCGGGAGTGGGGAACTTTTCGATTTCGGCAACTGAGTCACCGTCGTCGATTGTGGGCAGTGTCGATGTTGCCTTTTCGACGTTGGCGGCATAGTCGCAGGCCCGACAGACAATGACGTCGTCCTCACCGGCGTCGGCCACGGTCATGAACTCGATCGAATCGGTCCCTCCCATGGCGCCATTGCTAGCTTCAACCCCGAATGCTGGGATCCCGAGACGGGCGAAGATGCGTTTGTAGGCCACGTCATGAGCATCGAAGGCCGCGTCTAGCCCAGCGGCATCAACGTCGAAGCTATAGGAGTCCTTCATAGCGAACTCGCGAACTCGCAGGAGCCCACTTTTTGGTCGTGCTTCGTCGCGAAACTTTGTTTGGATGTGGTACCAGATTTGAGGGAGTTGTTTATAGGAACTCAGCTCGGCTGCAACCGTGGCGAAGATCTCTTCGTGGGTGACGCCGAGGGCGACTTCGGCTCCCTTGCGATCCTGGAACCGAAACATGATGTCGCCCATGGTGTCCCACCGGCCAGACTCCATCCAGATGCTTGCGGGGTGCATGGTTGGAAGTAAGAATTCTTGACCGCCGATGGCGTTGATCTCTTCGCGAACGATTGCGGCCACTTTCTGGTGTACTCGCCAGCCGAGGGGAAGCAGCGAGTAATGACCGGCGTGGAGTTGGCGGATGAAGCCTCCACGGATGAGAAGCCGGTGGCTTGGGGCGACGGCATCGTTTGGGGCCTCTCGCAGGGTGGGGACGAACAACTTTGACCAGCGCATAGGCGGTTGAGGCTAGCGAGGAGAACGGGGTGGTTCGTTCGAATAAGGAAGCGATTGGGATCCGGTCCGGAAAACGGAACGAATCCACATGGTGGAACAAGTAAAGACTCCACCAGTGAGAAACCATGGTCGATGAGGCGGCGTCCCTGTGGATTGGGTGCGATACTGACCAGCATGCGATCGCCACGAAGTCCAAGGCACACCCCCAAGCAGCGTCTCACTCACCCCTGGGTGCGATACGACGGCGAGCTTCGCCCTGCAACCTGGGAGGAAGCTCTGGACAGAGTAGTCGCTGGCTTTCGAGCAACTAAGGAGACCAAGGGTGGATCCGGGTTCGCGGTTTTCTCTTGTTCGAAGAGTACGAATGAGATGAACTACGCCGCTCAGAAGTTTGCTCGTGCCGTTTTGGGTACGAACAATATTGACTCTTGCAACCGAACTTGACACGCGCCAAGTGTCGTCGGTCTGGCGACAGTCTTTGGTGCGGGCGGCGGCACCGTGTCCTACAAGGAGATTGAGGAGGTTGATGTCATTCTGCTTTGGGGATCCAATGCTCGTGAAGCCCATCCAATTTTCTTTCATCACCTGATGTCTGGACTAGACAACGGGGCCAGAATGTACGCTGTGGACCCACGCCGAACCTCTTCGGCAACCTTCGCCGACGTTTGGCTGGGACTAAACCTTGGCTCCGATATCGCCATGTCCAATACGGTGGCTCGCGAAATCATCCATCAGGGTTTAGTCAACCAGAACTTCATTGACCACTCGACCACCGGCTTTGATACTTACGCCGAATCGGTTGAACCATTCACGCTAGAGGTTGGGGCCGAGTTGACCGGGGTCCCGGCCGAGGCAATTGCGGAAATGGCTCGGGCGTATGCCACCGCGGACAAGGCTCAGATCTTGTGGACCTTGGGGATCACCGAGCATCACAATGGGGTCGACAACGTTTTTGCCCTCTGCAATTTGGCCTTGCTTACCGGTCATGTTGGGCGATGGGGAAGCGGACTGGTTCCTCTACGGGGACAGAACAATGTTCAGGGCGGAGGAGATATGGGAGCGCTCCCCAATAAGTTCCCAGGGTTTCAGAACATCACTGATCCAGCGGCCCAGGCGAAATTTCGGACCGCCTATGGTGTCGATCTGCCGGATGAGGACGGTCTCCACCTCACCCTGATGTTCGAGGCTATGGACCGTGGCGAAATAACCTCGGCCTACGTTATTGGAGAGAATCCCGCCGATTCCGAGGCCGATATCGAATTCGCCCGAGCGACGTTGCGCGGCCTGGACACCCTGGTGGTGCAAGATATTTTCATGACCCGCACCGCAGAGTTGGCCGACGTTGTTCTCCCGGCATCTGTGGGCTGGGTCGAGAGCGATGGCACCGTGACTTCCTCCGAGCGGCGAGTCCAGCGGGTACGGGCCGCGGTGAGTCCGCCGGGTGAGGCGAAGCATGATCAGGACATCATTGGCGAACTTGCCCGCAGGCTTGGCTATGACTGGGGGCGACCGGATTCGATCGAGCTTTGGGATGAACTGCGATCCCTTTCCCCCTTGCACGCCGGTATGTCCTATCAACGCCTCGATGCCAAAGGCCTTCAGTGGCCGTGCCCCTCCCTGGAACACCCCGGAACTCCGTTCTTGCATAGCTGGCTTTGGGACGATGATCTCGGGGGTCACCCCCCTGCACCCTTCACCGTCGTCGAAGCGGCTGGCCCAAAGGAGGAACTGAGTGTTGAGTTTCCGATGAGACTCACTACTGGACGTGCTCTGGATTCATTCAACACCGGAGTCCAAAGTGGTGGCTTTGACTCACCGATTCGTTATGGCGATGCGCTGGACATCAATCCTGCCGATGCCGCATCCCTAGATCTGCTCGATGGGGAGCGAGTATTGGTTTCGTCTGCCCGGGGATCGGTTGAAATGCCAATCCGATTCCAACCGGAGATCCCCCGAGGTCTCACCTTTACCACCTTCCACTTTCCAGAATTCGTTGACATCAACGTGCTAACCAGTGACGCATGGGACAAGAAGTCTGGCACCGCGGAGTTCAAGGCCGCCAGTATTCGGATCGACAAGATTGAGGCTCCTGCCGCTGAGAACCACAGTGAGGTCGACCATCATGGCTGATCTGCATCTGAGCGAGGATCTGGCCAGCGAAGCTGAAGTATCGGCGATCGATTCCGCCATTGCTGAGCTTGGTCTTGATCCCGCCGTTGTTCAGGAGACCCCACGCCTTGTCCGCGGTGGGAATCGTCGCAGGGCAAGTCGTCGTCACGGACTCCTACCTGCTTTGCACGCACTTCAGCGTGAGTCCGGATGGATTAGTCCCGGCGGACTCAATCACATCTCGAAGGTCCTGCAGGTGCCTCCGGCGGAGGCCTACGGGGTTGCCAGTTTCTATGAGCTTTTCCGAGTCGATTCTCCTCCGGATCATGACGGCAATGTTGTTCATGTTTGTGTTGATGCGGCCTGCCAAATTGCCGGTTCGGCCAAGACTATTGCCTCCTTGGAGGCCCAGGGGGTTGCCGTGCATCGGAGTCCCTGCCTTGGTCAATGCGAACGTCCGGTTGCTCAGTTCATTCAGGGACGACAAAGGCCAGACTCAGTGGAAGCCGATGGCGTCGAGAATGGGAGCATCGATGGTGTGCTCTGGGACTTGCCCCAGAAGCACGATCCATCTCTGAAGCTCCTGGCCCGAGTCGGGCGAATCGATCCGACCAGTCTTGAGGCCTATGTGGGCAGCGGCGGCTACCGAGCCCTGGCCCGGGCCTTCACCCTTGGTGCCAGCAAGGTGGTAGAGGAGGTATTGTCCTCTGGCTTAGCGGGTCGAGGCGGTGCTGCCTTCCCTACTGGAATCAAGTGGCAGGCGGTTGCGGCCGAGTCTGGTCAGAAATACGTTGTCGCCAACGCCGATGAATCCGAGCCGGGAACATTCAAGGACCGAACCCTGATGGAGAATGATCCGTTCGCTTTGGTTGAGGCACTGACCATCGCTGGATTCGCTACCGGGGCGACAAAGGGGTGGATCTATGTTCGAGGGGAGTACCCCTTAGCCGTCCAACGACTTCAAAACGCCATTGATGCTGCCCGGGATGCTGGCTTTGTTGGCCAGGGAATCGCCCGATCCTCGATCGAGTTCGATATAGAGATTCGCCGCGGAGCCGGCGCCTACATTTGCGGCGAGGAGACTGCCCTGTTCAATTCCCTTGAGGGATTCCGAGGGGAGCCGCGGCAGAAGCCACCCTTCCCGACAACTCATGGATTGTTCGCCAGGCCCACCGCAATTAACAATCCGGAGACACTGCTCAATGTGTTATCTATTGTTCTTGATGGAGGTGAGGCTTACGCCGCCAGCGGGACCGAGGGTTCGTCTGGAACCAAGCTGTTCTGCTTGTCCGGAAACGTCGTTCGTCCGGGGATCTACGAGGTGGAATTTGGACCAACCTTGGGCGAAGTGCTCGAGTTGGCTGGGGGAGTAGTAGGCAATCTGAGAGCAATTTTGCTTGGTGGAGCGGCTGGTTCTTTCGTGGGTCCAGACATGCTGGATCTGCCACTGACCATGGAAGCAACAAGGGATGCGGGCTTGTCTCTTGGGTCGGGAGTGATCATGGCGTTCAACGACGAGGTCGATCTTGGCGCCGTGGTTACTCGCATTGCAGAGTTCTTCCGCAATGAGAGTTGTGGTCAGTGCGTGCCTTGCCGGGTTGGTTCATTGCGTCAACATGAGCTCTTGGAGTCTTCGTTGTCCAGTTCCAGGGGTGAGGAACCGTTGGGGATAGTGAGCGGGAGTGCTCCGGCTCTGCTGCTAGAAGAGATGGACAGGGTCATGAAGGATGCCTCCATTTGTGGGCTGGGTCATACTGCGTCGACCGCCGTGCGCTCGGCAATAGAACTTGGCCTGATGAGGAGTTCCCGGTGAGCAAAGAATCGATTGTCACGGTGTCTATAGACGGCAAAATGGTCTCTGTCGCGGCTGGAGCAACCCTGCTCGACGCGTGCCGACAAGCGGGAGTTGACACTCCGACCTTGTGTTACGCGGACAATCTCACGGCTGCCAACGCTTGTCGTGTGTGTGTGGTTGAGGTCGAGGGGTCTCGAACCCTGGTGCCATCGTGCTCTCGTTCGGCCGAGGACGCCATGGTGGTTCAGACTGACTCCGAACGGGTTCGGCATAGCCGCAAAATGGTGCTGGAGTTCCTTGGGTCGGGGGTTGACCTTTCCCAAGCCGACGATTTGGCCGGTTGGATTGACTACTACGGGTCTGAGCCGGATCGTTATGGTCCCGATCGGGCGATGATCAAGGAAGAAGTACGTATTCAGGACAGTCTCTATATTCGCGACTACGACAAATGTGTCCTTTGCTACAAGTGCGTTTCGGCCTGTGGTGAGGACGCCCAACATAGTTTTGCCATCGCCGTTGCTGGTCGCGGATTTGATGCCCGAATTCGCACGGAGTTTGATGTGCGCCTACCTGATTCGGCCTGCGTCTATTGTGGGAACTGCGTGGCGGTATGTCCCACCAACGCGCTCCAGTTCAAAACGGAGTTTGATCTACGCAAGATGGGCGAATGGAAGCCAACTGAGCAAGCAGTTACCCGAACGGTTTGCTCCTATTGCGGTGTTGGTTGCAACCTTGAGGTTCACGTTCAAGACGACACCATCGTGAAGGTAACTTCGCCCGATGATCACGATGTCACAAGTGGTCATCTCTGTATCAAAGGGCGGTTCGGGTGGAGCTATGTTCAGCCTGGCCAGTCCGCCGCAGAGGAGGGTGACTAATCGCCGAAAGGCCGTCTTGCTGGTTGTTCCATCGTGGAACCGGTAGTCTCGGGGGTATCACCTGAACCGAGAAAGAAGTGTGGACAGTATGGGCGTTTTTGATTTCGTGAAAGAGGCTGGCGCGAAAGTCGGCATTGGTGAATCTAAGGCAGAGGCGGCAGCACGCGAGGCCGCCGAGGCAGCGGCCGAGGCGAAGGCGCAAAAGGATGCCTCGGACAAGCGCGCACAGTCGGCGGCAAAGTGGGCTGCTGATCGCAAGGCGAAGGGCGACGCAGCGGACAAGAAAGAACGCGACGCTCGGGCCAAGGAAATGAAGGAGAAGTACGCCGAGTCCCAGAAGGCAACTGGCCTTGAGAACTATGTCGAGAAGCTTGGGTTGAACGTGAAGAACCTCGACATCCGTTTCGATGATGGGGTCGCCACGATCTCGGGCGAAGCTCCCGATCAGGACACCCGCGAACGCGTGATTCTCGCCGTCGGCAACACCGATGGCGTTGAGACCGTTAGCGAAACGATTACCGTGGCCAGTGGCGGTGCCGAGTCTGCGCTGCATGTGGTGGTGAAGGGCGACACCCTGTGGGCCATTGCAAAGGCTCGCCTCGGCGACGGCAATCGCTATCCGGAGATCTTCGAAGCGAATCGTCCGATGCTCAGTGACCCCAACAAGATTTTTGTTGGTCAGGTGCTCCGTATTCCTGGCGGAAACTAGTACTGGATCGACGTCGGGGATGGCTCGGTCCAACTGGATCGAGCCATTGTCGCGTCTTGGACTAGGAACTTCACGGGATACCGGTTTCTTGCAATGGCTTTGCTCGGGTTAGCCTTGACCCATGGATGCCTCGGAATGGAACAAGCGATACGCCGACAGCGAGTATGTTTGGACAATCAAGGTCAATCAATTCGTCGAGCAGCACCTGGCCGAGCTTGAGCCGGGAACTGCTATTGATTTAGCAGCCGGTGAGTGTCGAAATGCGGTCTGGCTGGCTTCCCGGGGTTGGGAGGTCACCGCAGTTGATTACTCTGAGGTTGGGCTCGACAAGGGACGCAAACTGGCACAGGACAATCTGAGTGACAAGGCATCCAACCTACGCTTTGTCTGTGCCGATGCGACGACATGGCAGGCTCCTGAGCCGGTAGACCTCGTCCTGCTCAGCTACCTCCAGTTGGAAAACGACGAACGGACCGCAGCTCTTCGACATGCCAAGGCTTGGCTCAACCCCGGTGGGCGGATCTTTGTCATCGCCCACGATCAAACCAATGTGACAGAGGGCTACGGAGGGCCACCCTCCAAGGAGGTTTGCTATGACCTAGATGAGACGGTTGAGACGCTGAGCGGTCTACGAATAGAGGTTGCCGAGGTGGCAGAGCGAATCGTCGATAGGCCAGATGGCCGCCACATTGCCCTCGACACCCTGGTGATGGCTCGCAACGATTGAAGCGTCGGTCCGTCTGTTTCCTAGGGGATATTGCCCAATCGAGAAACATTGCGAAATCATAACAATTCAATTACGGTCAATGAAATCGGGCGATGAACTGAGTCCAGACCGCTACTAGCAAGAGGTCGAGTTGTGATCGCACGAACGTGGGTTGGTGAAGTGCCTTCGGACCGCTCCGAGGAGTATCTTCGACTGATGCGGGCAGTGGCGTTGCCTGCTCACCGAAAGACGCCAGGGAACCGGGGGGCGTGGGCCCTGAGGCAGGAGCGAGGTGACCGAACCCGCTTCACTCTTCTGTCGTTCTGGGATTCAACCGACTCGGTGGCTGCATTCGCTGGGGATGACCTTTCCCAGGTGCACTATTTCGACTTTGACGCTGACCTTCTGATTGAGATGTCTCCTTGCGCCGACCACTTTGAGCTCTACGATCGCTGATTGGTCAATCTTGGCTGGCTTACTACCATTGGCGCTAACGTGCGTTGGTGACCGTGAAGCCAGCCAGCGTCCCAACAACAACGGAGCCCTCTGTGAGCGGAGGTCTGGCCGGTGCCGCGGTATCAGTAACTGCCTGGGGGGCGGGAAGTGTTCTGGCCAAGGGAATCGACATGGACCCCACTGCAATCGCTGTCTATCGCTTTGGCATATTCTCGATTCTCATCGTCATCTGGATGCACTATCGCGGTGACCGGCTAACCGGGAAGGTTCTTCGCCGCTCAATGTTTGGGGGCGTCTCACTTGGTTTGAACGTCGCACTATTTTTTACCGCCGTCAAGTGGACTAGTGTCCTAAATGCCACGTTGATTGGTTCGCTTCAGCCGGTCTTCGTTGGCGTGGTTGCCTCCCGCTTTTTTGGCGAAACCATTCGGGTCCGAGATGCCCTTCTGTCTGTTGGAGCGCTCAGCGGTGTCGCACTAGCCATGGTGGTCTCGAAGGGTTCGCCAGAGTGGAGTCCGGCCGGAGATGCTCTGGCCTTCGCAGCCATGTTCTCCTGGGCCAGCTACTTCATAGCCTCCAAGCAGTCCAAGGGGCAGCTCAGCTCTACAGAGTTCACTGCGGGTACAGCCACTTGGGCCACAATATTGAATGTTCCCCTTGCCCTCGTGCTTGGTCAGGACCTGTCCTGGCCGGACGGCTCAAGTCTGGCCTGGCTGATGGTGATGGTTCTTGTTGCCGGATTCGTCGGACATTCGGTCATGAACTGGTCACTCGTTCGCATTCCGCTGTGGGTCGGGTCGACCTTTACCCTGCTCATCCCCGTTGTGTCAGCGCTCATTGCCTGGGCGGTGCTTGGTGAGGGTATTGCGCTTGGCCAGGTAGGGGCAATGCTTGTGGTCTTCACCTCCTTGGCCCTTATCGTCCGGGGACAGGCAACTCCTGCCCGGCGCCCCGCAACCAGGTAGGTTCTTAGGCTGGCCTTCGTCGTCGACGCCCACGGTCAGCTTTGGGTCGCTCTAAAGATTCTGGCGCCGTGGGGAAGGCCATGGCGCGAACGAAGAGCTCCTGGAAAGCTGGCTCCATAGCGGTCTCGATCTTCGTGACCAACCCCACGACGGTCTCGATTTCGGATCGCTCGGCCCCCGAAAGAAGAAGCCGCAGAGCGCCGGTCCCGGCGGAGTTGCCCGGTGAAGTGACCGTTCCCGCAGATGCAGGAATGAGATCGATGGCAATAGCAGCTTCCGGATCAATGTGAGCGCCAAACGCACCAGCCAAGCGGATGTCGTCCACCTCGGTCAGCTCGGCGTGCTGCATAAGAAGATCGATACCGGCCTTTAGGGCGGCCTTGGCTAGCTGGATTGCGCGAACATCGTTTTGAGTGATTCGCAGCTCTGCCTGAGCCCGCCTCTTCGATCCAGCAACCGGCGAAGACCCCGGTACCAGGATGTAGGCGAAGGTTCGCTCATCGGCCACGATTCGGCCCGAAGCTTCCGCTGCTGCCCCAATCATTGATCCGGACCGGATGACGCCCTTACGGTCGAGAATCCCGGTGGACGCCATCTCTGCCAGGACCTCGATGACACCGGAACCACAAATTCCAATAATGCCGGTGGCCGGGGGCTCGAATCCTGGTTCGTTGCTCCAGGCGTCTACCCCAATAACCCGGTAGCTCGGGAGGAAAGTAAGGGGATCAATCCGCACGCGCTCAATGGCCCCAACGGCGGCCCGAACCCCCGAGGACAGTTGGGCACCTTCAAAGGCCGGACCCGTTGGAGATGATGCGGCAAAAAGACCGGAGTTGTTGCCCAAGACAATTTCCGCGTTGGTTCCAACATCAACCAGGAGTTGGATGTTTTCAGAATGATGAGGGCGTTCGGCCACGATTGCTGCTGCAGTGTCCGCTCCCACATGGCCAGCAATGCAGGGGGCGATGTAGACCGCGGCGTTCACACAATCGATATCAAGCTCTGAAGCGGAGATGTTTACTGCCTTGTCGGTTTCTAATACAAAAGGAGCCGTTCCCAGTGGCACTGTGTCGTAGCCCAGAAGCAGGTGATGCATTACTGGGTTTCCAACCATAGTCATTTCGAGAATCTTGTCCCGAGAGATACCGGCCTCACCAACGAGTTCTCCGACGAGGTCATCAAGAGCGGTACGGACCGCAGAGGTGAGTTCCTCTTCACCGCCGGGATTCATCATGACGTAGCTAACCCGGCTCATCAGATCTTCGCCGAAGCGAATCTGGGGGTTCATTCTGCCGCTCGAAGCCAAGACCTCACCGGTAGCCAAGTCGCAGAGATGACCAGCGATAGTGGTGGAACCGATGTCGATAGCGACCCCGTAGAAGACATCAATGAATCCGGGCCAAAGGGCGGCAACCTGTGGTAGCCCATCGCGAACCTGTCGAATGGCGACCGTAACCCCAATCGCCTGGGCCTCCACCTCGGAACCGGTCGAGTTCGAGAACCCGGATGGTAGGGCTTCGACGGTCTTGGCGATCTCGATCGCGACTCGGTCAGGTATCTCTACTTCGCCAATGTCCCAGTCGCGTGCCAGGCCGACCCTAAGGAGAAGCACCGGAGGAGCAACACCATCAAGTTCGATGTAACGGAGTTCTGTCACCGGGTCGATGGTGAGGCCATCAAGGTCGACCTCCTTGCGGACGACCTGCTTATGAATTTGGCTGGATTCGGGAACGTCCACGACGACATCGCCCAATATCACAGCAGTACAACCAAGTCGATTGCCTTCACCCAAGGGGCGCTTACCGGCGTAAGTTTCCTCCACTGAACCGAATGGGCTCAGGGATTCTTCCAAGACCTCGAGTCCCCACTTGGGGAAGGAACCCTTGGTGGGTATGACTTGGCAGCGACCGCAGATTCCACGTCCTCCACAGACCGAATCGATGTCCACCCCAAGCTTGCGGGCGGCGTCAAGGACGGTGCAACCATCCTCAACCTCGCCCTCGATGCCCGCTGGAGTGAAGACGACCCGGTTGGTCATGGCGTCCGGTTGGCTGTCGGGTCGGGAGAATCTTGATCGAAGCCTCCGTTCGCTACCAGGATGTTCAGCCGGTCGAGAGGAAAGGCCTCCTCTAGGGCGGCAGCCAAGGTTGCGGCAGCTTCGGCGAAATCTCCACTCAAGGGCTCTTTCTCTTGCCGCCACTCATTGACGTAGTCTGATGAGGTGGTGATGTTGGCCACCATGGCGGCCCGATCGATAGCTTTCTGGAAACGGGGTTTGAGAAGTATCTGGTGCTTCTCACCCGGAGATCGGGCGTTTACCTGAGCGGGGATGTCCCGCCAATAGATCGTGATGAGTTGGGCGCCTCGTGCCATGTCTATTCGCTCAATGTCTGATTCGATGGGCCGGGGAACCCCGGCATCGGCTGGATGGTAACCGGCGTTGCCAAGGCATCACGCAATCCTTCGAGCCCGCTGTGGCGCTGCTCGAAGGACAGCCCAAGTTTTGTGGCAGCTTCCTGGGCCAGAACACTGAGCTTCCGAAGCTGATCTTGGTCGTTGGTCTGGGAGAGATAGACAACTCGGCTGTAGTGGGCGAAATACATATCGCGAAGCTCGGGGTGAGTGTGCATCTTGAGTGGACGCCAGATCAGCTGATCGAAATGGCGGGCCAGATAATCAGTAAGGAAGAACGTACCGAGTTCTTCGTCATGCAAGGACCGAAAATTCTCAGCCCCAGTAAAAAAGGAGTAGCAATGGTCGCCGGGGAGGCGTTCGATCGGAATCTCAAGCTCGCTCTGGAGACGAGCCATTCTGGAGTCCAGGAGCCCCCCGGTCCCACAATCGCCGTAGCCAAGCACGATGCGGGAGATTGTTGTTCCAGAGTTGCGAGCCTTCTCGATCGCCTCCGCTATGACAGATTCGACCGCGGCAGGTATCTTGGCTGGCTGGCTGTGGAGAGGAGCCGGGAGGTAGCTGGCCTTGACGCCAAGAGCCCGGAGTTCGCGGACCAGGGCGCCGCAGGCGATAATCAGGGTTTCTGCCTCATGAATTGGTGACGACTGGGCCACCGGGCTTCATCCTCCGGCTAGAGAGGAGCGACGAGCGGTGACAAGTTCCTTGGCCACTTCTGCTGCCACGGCGGCGTCAGAGCAGTATGCATCGGCCCCAACAGCATCACTGAACTCCTGATTGAGGGGAGCCCCACCGACGAGGACGATATAGTCATCCCGTCTGCCCAACTCAACGAGCGTGTCGATGACGACCTTCATGTATGGCATTGTCGTGGTTAGCAGGGCTGACATGCCAAGAATGTCGGCATCACTTTCGGTCAAGGCTTCGATGAAGTTGTCAACGTCGGTGTTGATTCCGAGATCGACGACCTCAAATCCGGCCCCTTCCAACATCATCGCTACCAGGTTCTTGCCGATGTCATGGATGTCGCCCTTCACGGTGCCGATCACGACCTTCCCGATGGCCTCAACCCCAGTCTCGGCTAGCAGCGGTCGCAGGATCTCCATCCCGGCCTTCATGGCATTGGCGGCAAGGAGTACCTCTGGGACGAAGAGAATCCCATCGCGGAAGTCGTCGCCGACCACCCGCATCCCCTCAACCAGAGCCTTATTGAGGGTCGTCTCGGCCGTCCAGCCCCGGTTCAGGAGGATTTGGGTACCTTCGGCAATCTCGTTCTTCATTCCGTCGTAAAGATCGTCGTGCATCTGAGCCACGAGTTCGTCGTCGGTAAGGGTGGATAGATCGAGATCGTCGACTTCCTCGTCGGACAGGTTTCCCTCAGCTGGCAAATCGGACATGGGAGACCTTTCTGGCTTGGTGGTAGGACATCTGAAGGGAGCCACATGCTTCCATCAGGTGGAAGAATACCGTATCGTGGAAGAGTGGGTCATGATGTAGGCAGTGGATGGTGTAGGCAGTGGGGAGGCACGCAGACAGTGGGAAGTACACGATATGGGCGGTGTGCAGTGAGTGGTTTGCAGTGAGTGGTGTGCAGAGCGCCGGTCGAGCCTTTGCTCTACTTGAGGCCCTTGGATCAGAACCCTTAAGCCTAACGGAGTTGGCAAGACGAGTTGGTCTACCGGTTAGTACTGCCGCCCGTTTGCTGGGGACTCTCGAAGAGCTAGGAGCGATCGAGAGGCTCGAAGGTAATGCCTACCGAATTGGGCCCTCGATCTTGCAGATGGCCAGCGGGCTCGACCTGGTTAGTCGCCTGCAAGCGGCGGC
The DNA here is from genome assembly GCA_024276425.1 of Actinomycetes bacterium. GTDB lineage: Bacteria > Actinomycetota > Acidimicrobiia > Acidimicrobiales > SZUA-35 > JAJRQY01. The sequence goes on from JAJRXF010000121.1 coordinate 29,684, forward strand.
CAAGGGAGAACTCGAGCAACTGTCGGAACAAGCCAAAGAGGCGGCGGGGCTGTCTGTCCCGGTTGGCAGACAAATGCATTTCGTCGCCCAGGTCGGAAGTTCCCAGCCCGTTCAGGTTCGCGACTGGGTCGGCGCTCGGCTGCCGATGCATCTGGTTGCCGCTGGACTTCTGGCATTGGCCTACCAGGATGAGAGGTTCGTGGAGGAATACCTGAGCGGTGACCTTGACTCCCCTACCCCATTCTCCGTGGTGAGGCCAGCACAAATCCTGCTTCGACTGGAGGCTGTTCGTCGAGACGGCTTCGCCTGGACGCGGGAGGAACTCGAAACAGATATCAACTCAGTGGCCGCACCGGTTTTTTCAAGGGACGGATCCTTTGTCGGGGCCCTCCACCTTCACGGCCCGGCAAGTCGGTTCCCGGGCTCAGGTCATCAAGTGTTCGAACGTGAGATTCTTCGCGCCGCCAGTCGACTGAGCAAGGCGATTCGAGGCATCGGGTGATTTCATCGGATCGTGATCTGGCACCGTTCGACATCGGGCCCTTCATAGAGGAAATCACCCACCTTGTCGTACGGGCCAGCCATAGGTCACTGGATTGGTTCCGTCTGCGGAGCGCTACCAGCGGGCTCGATGACACTGGCTCGGTCTTGGAGATTGGGAACAAGGCTGGTCCCGGGGCCTTTGATCCGGTTACCCAAGCTGATCGGGCAGTCGAAGACGAGATTCGGTCGGGTCTGAGCAGGCTCTTTCCAGACCATGCCATCGTTGGTGAAGAACGGGGAACGACCGGCTCCGGAGAGTTCCGTTGGATCATTGACCCCATTGACGGCACGCGTTCTTTTATTAGTGGTTTACCTTCTTGGGGAACCCTCGTCGGTCTTCAGCAGAACGACACTCCAGTGGCGGGATGGTTGCACCTACCGGTCATCAACGAGACCTATGTTGGAACCCTGCGAGAGTCATGGTGGGGATCGGACCATGAACGCCATGCATTGGGTACATCGGCGATATCAGTCTTGGGCGAGGCGACACTTTTGTGCACTCATCCATCGATGTTTGCGACCGAGTCGGAGCAGGTGGCTTTCGGTGCCCTTGAGTCGGTGGTGAAGATGACCCGGTACGGGGGCGACTGCGTGAACTATGCCGTGTTGGCCACTGGCTCGGTAGACCTCGTGGTTGAGAACCAATTAGAGCCATACGACATCGTTCCCCTCATCCCGATTATCGAGTCGGCCGGAGGGGTGGTTACCAATCTGGAGGGCGAGCTTCCACTCGGTGGTGGTTGGGTAGTGGCCGCCGCCAATCGTGGGCTGCATCGATTGGCCCTCGACATCCTGAATGGCACTGACCGGCAGGCTTGTTGAACTTGACCGCTCGACCCGGGACCTTTAGATCAGGTCAGAAATCACCGAGGCCGCTCGCTCAGCTGCTCGCTGAACGACCCCGCGTTCGGCCCACCAAGAGGGGTCCACGACCTTGCTTGCTTCTAGATCGTCGGCGAAGTGGTCATCGAGAACAGCAACAACCTCAGGATCGAAGATGACAAGATTCACCTCTTCGTCGTATTGAAATGAGCGCTGATTGATGTTGGCCGAGCCGACACTCGCAACTTGTCCGTCCACGGTCAGGATCTTGGCGTGCAGCATGGTCCGGTTATACATCCGAATAGAGATGCCCTCATCCAAGAGTTCGCCATAACGGGCCTCACCAACGATTTGAACGAAACGTTTATCGGCGTATTGCCCGGGGAGCAGAACCTCGATCTTCACGCCACGATTGGAGGCAGCGATGAGCAAGGCAGGCAGCTCATCATCGGGGTTGAAGTAAGCAGAGGTAATGCGGACGTGATCGTGGGCGGAGCTGATAAGCACTTCCAACATGATGGCAATGTCGTTGCCCCCGGCCTCCGCCGCGCCAGCGATGACCTGGATGGCGGACTTGCCAGTAACGTCGTGCGGAGGGAAGTGGTCAAACAACGCGTCCACTTGGAGTGGCCCAGTCTCGACCCAGTTGTCGACGAACGCTCCCCGTAGTCCGTCGACGGCGGGCCCAACCACTCGAAAGTGAGTATCGCGCCAAGAATCGGGACCATCACCACTACCCGTCCACTCCTGGGCGATGCCGACTCCACCGGTGAACCCGATGACCTCATCACAAAGAAGGATCTTGCGATGGGTTCGGTGGTTGGCCCGGCGCAGTGGGCTATCAATTGCTCGAAACCAGCGAACGTCACAGCCAGAACGCTGCATGGCTTCCAACTGCTCCGGGGTGATGTGGCGTGAACCCAGCGCGTCGAGAAGCACCCGTACTCGAACGCCGGCCTCGGCCCTTTCACAGAAGGCGGAGACAAACCGGTCGGTAATCTCTCCTCTCCAGAAGACGAAGGTGAGGAAGTCGATGCTGCGGGAGTCATTGCCAATAGCTTCGAGCATTGCGGGGAAGATCTCGTCTCCATTGCGAAGTACGGTGACGGTGTTGCCATCGGTTGCTGGTACCCCAAGCAGCCCTTCTAGTCGGCGACGCCAGGTTGTCTCGCTCACCAAAGCCTCATCTCGTTCGCTTGACGACAACGATAACGGCGCCGCGATGGCTTGCTCGTCGGCTAGTTTGACCGGGTGAGCTATCTACGTCGAACTGTGAAACGCCGGTTCCCAATTGTTGCTCGACTTGGCGATGTGATGATCGTCGGGAATGCGGGCCTGAGGTTGGCCCATCGCCGTGGCTGGATTGATGATGATATGGCCAAGCGGTTCGGTGCGGAAACCAGCAGCGGCGGTTCTGGACTCTCACCCACCGAATTAGCTCTCATTGGCGGCGCGGCCCTTCGGCTTGTTACTCGGGCCCGCTCGAAGAAGTCCTCCTAGCCCACTGTGGGAACACCAACGGGCGATCCATGGGCAATATCGGTTCGACAAGCGTCTGAGGAGATCCGGGAGGGCATCGTCCGCACCCCGGCTTCCATATCCCAGACGTTGTCCGATCTTTTCGGATGTTCTGTCGCCCTAAAGTTCGAGAACCTGCAGTTCACCGGGTCCTTCAAGGACCGGGGGTCGCTTTGTCGCCTGCTTCAGGTTGATGCTGCCATTTCAAACGGAGCGATTGCGATGTCGGCGGGCAATCACGCACAAGGTGTTGCCTACCATGGGGCGCGCCTTGGCGTATCCACCACAATCGTCATGCCCGAGCCTTCGCCCTTTGTGAAAGTGGCCAGGACGAGAGAGTTGGGTGCCACAGTAATCCTGGCTGGCGCCACGGTTGATGAGTCAGCCCAGGTCGCCCAACGCATTGCGACCGAAGAGGGATTGGAGTTCATTCACCCCTTTGACGACGAGTTCGTAATTGCTGGACAGGGCACCGTGGGATTGGAGTTTGTCCAAGACCTGCCCGATCTAGAGGTCATCGTGGTCCCGGTTGGAGGTGGCGGTTTGGCCGCGGGGATTGTGCTGGCCATCACCGAACTGGGCCTGAACATCAAAGTTGTCGGCGTGCAAAGTGAACGATTCCCGTCGATGGTGGACCGATTGAGTGGACGGGGACCAAGCGTCATCCCAGGACCCACTATTGCCGATGGCATTGCGGTGAAGGGGCCTGGTGAGATGACGAGCAAGATCTTGGCCGACTATGACGTTGAGATGTTGACGGTGAGTGAGGCGTCCATCGAACAGGCCGTCTCGCTGCTTCTCGAAGTTGAAAAGACTGTTGTCGAAGGTGCAGGCGCTGTGGGACTTGCGGCTGTAATTGAGCACGCAGATCGGTTCGCTGGTACCCGACTCGGAACCGTCCTATCTGGTGGCAATATCGACCCGCGCACGTTGGCGGTAGTCAGCCTGCGCGGACTTGGTCGCCAGGGTCGTCTGGTTCGCCTCCGAGCGGAAATGGATGATCAGCCTGGTCGTTTGGCCGAATGCACCACCATTATTGGCGAGGCCGGAGCAAACATCGTGGAAGTCGATCACGAGCGTATGGGATCGGTCGGGGCAAGAAGCACCGTGGTCGAGTTTCTGGTTGACACCCTGGATGAGCATCACGCTGGGCGGGTCCAAGACATGCTTAGGGATGCTGGCTACGTGGTCAGCCGCATTGGTTGGTAGCCGTCGCTCCCGCCTCCGGAATCCCTGCTAGCCGCTCAATTTCTCCAGGACATCGGACATGACGGTGACTGCTCGGTCGATGTCCTCACGTTCGATATCGAGATGGCAGACAAGGCGGACGCTGTCCCCAGAAAAGATCAGAATCCCCTGCTTCGCCAACTCCTCAGCCAGAACGGTGGTATCGATGCCCTCGAATTGAACGAACAGCATATTGGTATGGGGCCCATCGACGGAAACGCCCGGTAGCGAACTCAGTGCGGCGGCTAGGTGGGCCGAATTGTCGTGGTCTTCTGACATGCGCGCAAGATTGTTGTCCAACGCGTAGATTCCGGCGGCGGCCAAGATGCCCGCCTGGCGAGTTCCCCCCCCGAGCATCTTTCTCCATCGTCGGGCCTCCTCGATGATTTGTTCATCGCCAACCAAGACCGAGCCGACTGGAGCACCAAGTCCCTTGGACAGGCACACCGAGACGGTGTCGAATCCGTCGACAACATCACCCGGAGTCCGACCGCTCGAGACTGCTGCATTCCACATTCTGGCTCCATCGAGATGAAGGGCGAGGTTGTGGTCGCGGCCGATTTGCTGAACCTCTTCGATGTAGGAATGGGGCAGAACCTTCCCGTCGAAGGTGTTTTCGATGGATAAGAGCTTTGAGTGAGCCAGGTGGTGCATGCTGGGTTGGCGTTTAATCGCCCCATCGAGGGCCTTCAGGTCAAACATTCCGTGTTCGTCCAACTCCAATGGCTGGGGCTGCACGCCTCCGAGTACGGCCGCGCCACCAGCCTCGAAAAGGTAGGCGTGAGCTTGCTGGCCGACCAAGTACTCATCTCCCCGTTGACATTGGGCGAGGATGGCCAGCAGATTGGATTGGGTACCACTGGACACGAAGACAGCGGCTTCCTTACCCAACAAGGCCGCAGTCTTTTCCTCAAGGTTGTTGACGGTGGGATCTTCGCCATAGACGTCGTCTCCGACTTCAGCCTCAGCTATGGCGGACCGCATACCGGCCGAGGGTCGAGTAACCGTGTCGCTACGAAAGTCGATCATTCCACGACCGTAGCGGCTGTTAGTGGCGTAGGCCTCGCCAAGCCAGAGTGGTCATCAACGCGAGAATTTCTTGGCGTCGAAACTCGATGGTCTCGTTCGCGATCCAATAGCGAACCATTCCCTCGACCAACCCGACAACACCGTGGGCCATGGCGAGTTGTTCTTGCTCGCTCAGACCTTCGATGGTGATCAGTTCGGCCACTGTCGCCGCCATTTTCTCCTCGAAATTCTGAGCCCAAACCCCGAACTCTGGATCCTCGCGGGTGGAGCCACTCAGGATAATAGAGAAGCCCTCGCGGTCCGATTCGATAAAATCTAGATAGCCGGAGAAACCAGCTTCGACCCTTTCGAACGGCGATCCGGTACGGGTGGTTTTGTTGAACACTGCAGCATCCAAGCGGTGACCAATATCGGTCAGTACCTGCCCAAAGAGATCTCTTTTTGAGTCGAAATGCTGATACAAGACCGGCTTGGTTACTCCAGCGTCATCGGCGATCTCGTTCATGGACGTGGCGTGAAATCCATTGTTGGCAAAGGCCTTTCGTGCCACCGCTAAGAGCTGGCTTCGCCGCTCGGAGCGTGGAAGCCTGGCGACGGTCACCAGCTGTCGTCGCGGTCGGCTCGGTTCGCTGCCTTGACGCCATAGTTGAACACCATGGCCGGAGCGAGCAGCAGGGAACCAACGACGAGCAGGGCAACGATGATATAAGTTTGTGCCCGGGTGAAGCCAGTGGCAAAACCAATGAAGAAGATGGTGCTGGCCACCACGTAGAGAGCCGTGCCCGCTCGCATTCCTTTGGAGACGAGGTTGGCGATCTTTTCTCGTTGAACCCGGATGGGGTCGGACGATTCGTTCATGCCGACCAGCCTGCCCGCTTTAGCAGCTGATCCAACCGATTCCGCACATGTTCGCTACTGAGATTTCGAGCGATGATTGTGAGATTGTGATCAATTCGCTGACGGTCCGGGTTGACCAGTTCCCTAGCCAAAGTATCGATCTCGCCTGGGTCAGGCCAGTCGAACCCCAGACTGCGAAGTTCCTCGGCGACGGGATAGTGGCTTACCGCCACGGGCTTTCCGTGGATAGCAGCTTCTATGGGAGGATTACCGAAGCCCTCCCATAGCGAGGGGAAGACAACGAGGTCGGCGGCCGCGTAGAGGTCTGACTGGCTCGGTGCTGGCTCATGGATAACCGGACAGCTCGCTTGAGCCAAGACTCGATCAAGAACGGGTCGGTACCCGTCCTCGGCTGGGCCGGTGAGCCAGTAGGTTGCTCCCAGTTGTTCGGCTAGCCGAACCCCCTCGGGAATTGCTTTGCGGGCAATTGCTCGAACCGGGTGGACTAAGAGTTTTTCGTCGCCTACACCTAGCCAGGCTCGGGTTTGGGCACGATCCCCCAGTGGGGCATCGAGGTCGAAGCCGTTGTAAATCGTGGTGGCCCGGAGTCCTCGCGCGAGAAACTCTGCTTCGGTGAGCTGGTTGATCGTGACGTGGATCCAAGCCGGGTCAGTTGCGGGAAGTTCCGTCACATGGACGAAACGGGATCGCTGCCACGGGGGGTCGTGGTGATGGAGGATCGCTCGTCGTCCTCGCAAACACTCAGCGGCCATGGCCGATGCCCGGAGGTTCATCGGGATGGTCAGTAGGTTCTCGACCACCACCAGGTTGGCGTCGCCGATTGCCAGTTCGAACTCTCGCCTGTCTGCTGGCAAGTCGGCTTCGATCTCCAGTCCAGGAACGAGACGGTCGACCGGTCCTTGTCCTGCAACCGTTATGGTCTGCCACCCCAGTTGCTCGAACGCACGTTGCCAACTTCGGGTCACGATTGATACCCCGTCGGTTCCACCAAGCCGGAACGATACAAAGGCCACGATTGGTCTAGGTCCGGTCATTGAGTCCACGGTTTGGGACCGGCAGGGCGCGCCACAGAAGGGGTGCTTCCAGAAACTCCCGTCTTGGTCGCCAACTTGAGTGTGCTCACGAGACTTCTACGCTAATCGAAGTGAGTGACCTTGGCGATGACGTATTGGCGATGATGAACGCGGCCTGGCGTCCACCGGGATTTTGTGTGCCTCATCCCATGAGGTACCCGTTCCAGTGGCTTTGGGATTCGTGCTTTCATTCGATTGTTTGGGCGGAGTTCGGGGACGATCGTTGTTTGGCTGAGTTGGACAATACGCTGGCTCACCAGGGTGCCGATGGTTTCGTTCCCCACGTGACCTATTGGTCGAAGCCGCCGGTGCTCGCCGATTTCTGGGGTCAGCCGATGACATCGACCTTGACCCAGCCGCCTATGTATGGGCATGCTGCAGCTCACCTAATTCGTTCTGGTTTTCCAGTCTCGGCCGATGTCCTAGATCGATGTCGTGCCGGTCTTGAGCATCTCACGCGTCATCGGCCGCGTGGGGATGCAGGTCTCGTACCCATTTTCCATCCCTGGGAGTCTGGGTGTGATGACTCGGCTCGCTTTGATGCCTGGCGGGGCGAGCAGGATCCCTCGGTCCATACCTGGTTCGAACGCAAAGGCGAAATGGTGAAGGCTTTGCTTCTTCGAGATGGTGCACCCCGAGAATCAGCCGCATTCGCGGTTGGTTCGGTTGGATTCAACGCCCTGATTAGCTGGAACATCGCCGAACTCGACTCCGTCGGCGAGGCGGGGGACTTGGTGGCGGACGGCCTAGAGTTGGCCAGCGCACTTGGCAATCGTTGGTCCGAGGCGGCTGGCACCTGGGTGGACGCCAACCCCGTCGGTGCCACAGGCTGGTCTGGTGCCGTTCGTACCCTGGATAGTTTGCTTCCTCTCCTGGTCGACCCTCGGTCAGTAGCGTTTCAATCACTGCTGGATCCTCAGGCTTTTGGCGCGCCCTATGGGCCGAGGGGTGTGCATCGGGACGAGGCGAGTAATGAACCGTCTAGCTACTGGAGAGGTCCGGCGTGGCCACAGTTGACATACCTGCTAGCCCAGGCGGCGATGGCTCACGGAAGGACCAGCTTGGCGTACAGTCTTGCTCGGTCTTTGAGGACTGGGGCTATTCGGTCGAATCTGAGCGAGTATTGGAATCCGGAGACCGGGGAGGGACTCGGAGCGCGGCCTCAAAGCTGGGCCGGGCTGGCAGTGATTGGGCTGAAGTAACCTGAGGCGCAGGGCTGGTGAGATCGATGACGGGTTCCGATGCCCGGCGCGGCAGAACGAGCACGCCTTCGGTTGCGGAGTCCTCACCAGGAGGTTCTCTGTCAAGCCCGATGGGATCAGTCCCTGGGAGGTCGTGATCGGGGCCGAGTGATGGCACTGTCTCGTCCAAAATCTCCTCGATGCTGATGCCGCTTCGGCGCGGCAAAAGCAAAAGGTTCATTGACAGAACGAGCAGGCCAGCGATCATGATGAGATCACCGAAGGAGATCACCTGGTTGAGTACTGGCACCGGCACAATGTCGCCCAAGAAAGCCAGGGAGGTCTGGCTTGTCTCAATTTCACCGACTGCTCCGATGCCTAGCACATCTTTGGGCGCGGTTGTTGTGGGGTCTACGTGACCAACCGAGACTAGTGAATCAAACCGAACTGGCACGTGTCCGTTAAACACGAGGACGGTGAGGTTGAGCAAGAGCCCAATAGATACGATTGTCATCCCCTTGAGATGTAGGTTCCTTCCGAGGGCGACGATTAGGATGAACGAGCCAATCATGAAGACGTTCGGGCCGCCGATGCCGCTGACTTGGTCGCCAACGGTTTGCACCACCAGTCCCAGGACCAGCAGCGGGATCCATCGCAGCCCGAGGAATCGCAGGTTCTTTGGTTGCCCGCCTCGAAGGAGCCCGACCACGAGGCCGCTAACAATGGCGATGGGTGTGAGCAACATGACCTAGCCTCCGGTTCGCCAATGGTAGTTGCCTCAGGACCGGTCCGCATACCGATCGAGATCTTTCGCAGTCATGTTGGTGGCATGTCTTGACCAGCCTCGAATCCGAGCCGTCGGGGTGTGGCTACGCAGTAGGCTCGACCCAGCAAACAACGGTTCGTTGGCCACGATTCCAGATTCCTTCGGTGGGGGTGAACTCCTTGGCGACCAGGTCAGATTGGCCATAGGACTGGCCGAAGCGTTGGGTGAAGCTCTGGAGGCATAGGCGCACGGCGGTTCGGCGGAGGGCTCGATCTCCGGGCCATTCGACCTCGACCGCAGGGTCACAGGCGGCAGGAACTAACTCGGGCTCGGTTGGATCATCTGCTTGGGGGTTGACGCCCAGACAAAATGTGGCAAAGACTTGACCGTCGTTGGTGCCTTCGCAGGCGACCTCGGCCACGACGGTGGGTACAGGGATGCTCGAAACGAGATCGCCAAGCGGTTCAGGGGCTGTCTGAGGCGTCTCGGATTCTTCTTCGGGTGAGTGCGGTTCGATCGTTGTGGCTGAGGTCACCGGCGGAGGCAGATCGGCCCAGCATTGGTCAACTTGAAGCTCAAGATTTGGGGTAAGTCCAAGAATGACCGGCGGCAGGGTGGTGGAGGAGGATTCAACCTGTTGTTCGCCTGTGGGCTCCGGGGTCGAGGTTTCTGAGGAGGAACAGCTGGAAAGGACTAGGACGAAGATAGCCAGAACATGCCAACCGAACCTCATTAGAGGGCAGGGAGGAAGCGATCGAGGTGGGTGAAGAACGTGAAGAGTGCGATAAGAAATCCTGGTGTTGCCATCAGATAGGTTGGGAGTCGTTTCCAGAGCCGGGCGAGGACAATGGCGATCAGGGCGATAAGGGCGGTGACCGCTCCCCACAGGATGGTTGGCGTGCGCTCTTGGTAGTTCCAGCCCAGTGACTCATCCAGGGCATTGTCACTTATGCCTACGACGTTGCCCTCATCAAGCGCCAGTTCCTCGCTGGGGAGGTCTGCTGGTTCTTGGGCCACCTCGGTGATGTCCGGGACGGTGGTTGGCAGGGTC